>JAGRGI010000200.1 GCA_020445565.1 Chromatiales bacterium | reverse complement strand
TCATCGTGCCGGGGTCCACGTTGATATAGGGATCCAGCTTGATGACCGAGACCTTCAGGCCACGGGCTTCCAAACAGGCGCCGAGGGAGGCGGCGGCAATCCCCTTACCCAACGAGGAGACGACGCCACCGGTAATGAAGATGAACTTGGCCATGGATCAACCGGAAGTGGGGTGAATTGGCCTCGGGTGTGGAAAAGATGGACCACCGGGGCCGTGCGATTAGCGTTTGCCAAGAGCTCGCCGGGAGCCCTCGATCAAGTCGAAAACGATGCCGGAACACTACCAGAATGGGGGGGGTTTCACAATTCGGCTAATGGCCTCGAACCCACACTCCCGGTTGCATTGAAGCGCGCAAAGGATTAGGGTAAACCCTAGTAGCACAAGGGAAAATTGGCTACTACGCTATTAGCTCCCAGAGGGAAAACAATAAATGAACGTGAGCCACGTCACATTCGGTTTGCAACCGATTCACAATAATAGACGTATAGACTCACAGTCTCGGCCAAACATGGCCTCGCGGTATGCATAGAGAAAAAACGAGGTGCAGCGATGTTTTACGCCCTCGAGGGAGATCCCCGTCGGGGTATCGTCCACGAATTTGATTGCGTTCGGGCTCGCAAACGCTGGTTGACAAAGCGAGAGGATGCTTTTGCGCTCTCCCAGAGCGATTGGATAGTACAGCAGGCTCTTCGTGAGAACCGCGTGAAGCGGGAAGCAGCCACTCAAAACGCATGAATTCTGTCGGCAGATACAAATCAGCCTCGGCCTTAAAATGCCGAGGTTGAAACGACAACCAGCAGCCAGGCTCGTTGCCGCCACCTTAGCCGAATAAAGATCTATACTTTAGCTATCGCCGGCCAATCGGCACGGCCCCGCTTGGTATCCGACACCATGCGCTGCGTGTTATTCGCTCCCCTCGCCCTACTCCCCTGTCTGGTTTTCGGGCAGGCCCGCTTCGTCGAAACCCCATATACCGAGCAAAAAGTGGTCTTCGACTTCTACTTTGACGACCCGGACAAATTGGGCAGTGCACTTTACTGGCTGCGATCGCTGATCAGCCCGCTGATGGAGTCTCCGTACGAATATGCACCGGAATTCCTGGAAGTCGTGGTGGTGATCCATGGCACCGAAATCGTCACCCTGGCGAAGAAAAATTACTCCAGGTACGCTGAAGCGGTGGAACGGATGCGCTATTACGCCGCCCTGGGCGTACACTTCAAGGTGTGCGGTCTCGCCGCCCAGGACTTCGACTACCTGGCCGAAGACTTCTACGAATTCGTCGAGCTGGTGCCCTCAGCCATTACCGAACTGGCCCATTGGCAGCTCCAGGGGTTTGCCCTGATCGCGCCAAGCATCATGGACAAGAAATACGCCATTGAGGAGATTCGCTAGCTGGCGATTCACCCCACCCACGGCTTGGTCACCACTCAAATGGGCGGTAGGCCGGTGTATGCTGAGGGTATGCCTGCGCCTCGCCAAGCGCAGTCGAGCCATGCGCTGCAAGCATGCGATTCCCGGAGCAAACACCAGGCCCGCCGGGACAGGACGGGTTCGGCTCAGCCAGTCATCAGAAATACCGGGCCAATTCCAACTGTATGTAATCCTCGGTCCGCAGTGCCTGCAGCGCGTCATTCTTATCCTTGCCGGCGATGGCTCTGGCCTCCAGGGAAAGCTTCCAGGCACCTCCAAGCCGTCGACTGGCTTCGATATTCCAGAAACGCACATTGGAGTCCAGATCACTGATCACCCCGATCAACACCTCGGTGCTCTGAACATCGTTCAAAACAATGCGGCTACCGACGAAGAAATCATTTTGGAAGGCCGGATCCACTTCAAACAGCCTTTTGCGGTCGTTAAACAGGTACTCCGCCAACACCCCTACATCGATGTCGGTCTCCGCAACCCCCACAAAGGTGTATTCGAACCCCCCGACCATGGCGAAATGCCGTCCGAGCTTGCCTTTACGGGTATAGGCCTCGAATTTCAGCAACCACGCATCCAAGGTCGCCTGGGCATCGATACTCAACTGTTCGATCTGCTCGTAGTAGGGGACCAGGTGCAGATTGCCGACATTGTCGATGCCGGGCAACAACAGGGGGTCCCGGCCAGTGCCTTGGAAATACGCAAGACCGATGTCGAATATGTCGTAGGTGTAGGCCCAGCGTAGTGCGAAATCCACATGCAGTTGCTCGGCCGCCGATTCGTATTCAGCGTTTTGCACATCCACCGCCGGCCGGCGACGCAAGCGCCCCTTTTTACCGGGGAAGGTCCGTTCGCGGAAACCCGGCAACAAGTAGAAATCGAAGGTTCCCCACTCGTCTGTGGGATGGGACAGGCGCACCATGGGCTGGCCCAGTTTGTCCTCCTGGTCAATATTTTCCACCAGATCGGTCTGGTTGACGATATCGACCAGATGCAGTGACTCCGCAACCCCCCAAAAGACCTTGCCAATCCCCACCTTGACCTCACCCAGGTCGCCCCAGGCGGTCCAGATAGCCTCGCGGATATCGGCATGGGTGCGTTCGCCATCCCGGTTATCCATGCGCAAGAAGGGCTTTAAAAGGAAGCTATGGTGTCCGTCACCCCAAGACCAGTACCATTCCGGTTCCAAGGCGAATGAAAGCTCACCGACATAGTCCTGGCGTGGGTCTGGCGGATCATCGGGGAACAGGCGCAGTTCCACCGAAGCCGAACCGGACAGAGAAACCTCCACCTCCTCTTCGGGCTCGTCGTCAGCCAATGCCGAAACTGCGAAAAAGACCAAACAAAAGGGCAGCAACCCCTTCAACAACTTATACCGACCCACGACGGTTACCCTCGGAATTTTGTATTTCATGTTTTAGCCACAACGTGCAAGCGCGCAATGAACGTGCTGGTGAAACAATAAGTTGGCGGCAATGAACAAGTCAAATTCTTGACAGCGTGACAGGTGATACCCAAGCCGGTTCAGCGATGCACAGGAATGTGGGAGAATAGCGCGCCTTGCGGAACTGCCCGACATCATTCTCGAAGCTCCTCCATGGACCGTACCGCGTCAGAATCCGAATACCGTAGCCCCCTACAGCCGTTGTTGCCTGCCAAATCCGGGCACAAAACCCAATGGGGGCGCCTGTATGGCGAGGCCGACGCGCTGACGCTGGCACATGCCGCCCGGCAACATGCCGGCCTGGTGCTTATCGTCGCTCCAGACAGTCGCGAGGTGGAGCGTCTGCTCAGTGCCATCGGACTGTTTCTCGCAGATACAGACATCCCCGCACTGGCGTTCCCCGATTGGGAAACCCTGCCCTACGACGTATTCTCACCACTGCCGGACATCATCTCCCAGCGCCTCGAAACCCTCTACCGGCTGCCGAATCTGCAACGCGGTGTATTGGTTGTGCCGGTGGCCACCTGCCTGCAACGCCTGCCGCCCCGACAGCACATTCTCGCCCACAGTCTGGTTCTGGAGGCGGGACAAACGCTCGACATCGACACCTTTCGCCGCAACTTGGAGGCGGCGGGCTATCGCTGTGTATCCCAGGTGATGGAGCATGGTGAATTCGCCGTGCGTGGTTCGCTTTTCGACCTCTACCCCATGGGCAGCCGTGTGCCCTTTCGTATCGACTTGTTCGATGACGAGGTCGAAACCATCCGAGAATTCGACCCGGAAGACCAGCGCACCCGCGACAAGGTGGCCAACGTGCGCTTGCTGCCGGCACGTGAATTTCCCTTTGACGCCAATGCCATAGACCGCTTCCGCCAAGCCTTCCGGCAGACCTTCCCGGAGGCGCCCCAACGCAGCACCGTCTACCAGTCCGTGAGCGACGGCAATCCGCCGCCGGGAATCGAATTTTATCTGCCGCTGTTCTTCGACCAGACCGCCACCCTGTTCGACTATCTGCCCGCCGATACCCTGATCGCCCGCTACGAGGATTTTCGTCCACGCGCCGAGGCATTCCGTGCAGAGGTGGAGAAACGCTACGAACAGCGGCGTTACGATCAGGAACGGCCGCTGCTGCCTCCAGAGCAGTTGTACCTGTCCGCCGACCGGCTCGAAGAATCTGTCGCCCCGCTGCGTCAGGTGGTACTGCGAAGCGAGGAGATCCCCCACGCCGTTGAGGCCCGTGGCCAATGCAACTACGCCACCCGACGTCCACCCGACGTTGCCCTGCATGCCCGCAAGACCGATCCGGCGGAGAACCTGCGCGGGTTCCTCAAAGCGTTTTCCGGCCGGGTGCTGTTCGCCGCCGAGACCGCTGGGCGTCGCGAGCACTTACTGGAATTGCTGCGTGGCTTCCAACTCAAGCCCCGCAACGTCGAAGACTGGGCCGCATTCCTTAGCGATGAACGCTCCCCGGAAATCAGCGTCGCCCCCTTCGAGCAGGGACTGTGCCTGGACCAACCGCCACTGGCCGTCATCACCGAGACGCAGCTCTACGGCGAGCGGGTGCGCCAGCGTCGCCGCAAGGCAGCCGGTCCGGACGCCGACCAGATCATTCGCAACCTTACTGAGTTGTCCATCGGCGCACCGGTAGTGCATGAAGAACAGGGCGTGGGTCGCTATCTGGGCCTGAAGACCCTGGACGTGGGCGGCGTGACCGCCGAGTTTCTCACCCTGGAATATGCCAAGGGCGACAAACTCTACGTGCCGGTCTCGTCCTTGCACCTGATCAGCCGCTACACCGGCACCGACCCCGAACACGCCCCCCTGCACCGGCTCGGCGGCGAACAATGGGCCAGGATCAAACGCAAGGCGGCGGAGAAGGTATCTGACATCGCCGCCGAACTGCTGGATGTCTATGCCCGCCGCGAGGCGCGACAAGGCCATGCGTTTCTCTGGAGCGAGCAGGAATACAAGGACTTCGCCGCCTCCTTCCCCTTCGAGGAGACCGCCGACCAGGCGACCGCGATCGAGGCCGTGCTAGGCGACATGGCGCGACAACGTCCCATGGACCGGGTGGTCTGCGGCGACGTGGGCTTCGGCANNACCGAGGTCGCCATGCGCGCCGCCTACGCCGCCGCCGCTGGCGGCAAGCAGGTGGCCGTTCTGGTTCCCACCACCCTGCTCGCCCAGCAGCATTACCAGAACTTTCAGGATCGCTTCGCCGACTGGCCCATTCGGGTGGAATCCCTATCGCGCTTCGGCACGAAAAAGGCACAAGACAAGACCCTCGCCGAACTAGCTGAAGGCAAGGTCGATATCGTCATCGGCACCCACAAGCTGCTGCAACCCGGCGTACGGTTCAAGGATCTGGGCCTGGTGATCGTCGACGAGGAACACCGCTTCGGCGTGCGCCACAAGGAGAAGTTCAAGTCCCTGCGGGCGGAAGTGGACCTGCTCACCCTCACCGCCACGCCTATTCCACGCACACTGAACATGGCCATGTCGGGGATGCGCGATCTGTCCATCATCGCCACACCGCCGCAGGAACGCCATGCCATCAAGACCTTCGTGTCGGAGTGGAACGCGCCCCTGGTGCAAGAGGCGATACTGCGCGAGATCAAGCGCGGCGGCCAGGTCTACTTCCTGCACAACGAGGTCAAGACCATCGAAAAGACTGCCAAGGAGCTGGAGGCCCTGGTGCCGGAAGCCAGAGTTCGGGTCGCCCACGGACAGATGCGCGAGCGCGAGTTGGAAGAGGTTATGCTGGACTTCTACCACCGGCGCTTCAATATCCTGGTCTGCACCACCATCGTGGAAAGTGGCATCGACGTGCCTACGGCCAACACCATACTGATGAACCGGGCCGACAAACTCGGCCTTGCCCAGCTTCATCAGTTGCGCGGCCGGGTGGGCCGCTCGCACCATCGGGCCTACGCCTACCTCATCGTGCCGCCCAAGAACACCATGACACCGGACGCCATCAAGCGCCTGGAAGCCATCGAATCCCTGGAGGACCTGGGCGCCGGTTTCACCCTGGCCACCCACGATCTGGAGATTCGCGGCGCAGGCGAGCTGCTGGGCGACGAGCAAAGCGGTCAGATCCAGGAGATAGGCTTCACCCTCTACATGGACCTGCTGGAACGCGCCGTGAACGCGCTGAAGTCCGGTAAACACCCGGAACTGGAACGCCCGCTGCAACAAGGCACCGAAGTGGATCTGGGCATCCCCGCCCTGCTTCCCGAGGACTACGTGCCCGACGTCCACACCCGCCTGGTAATGTACAAACGCATCGCCAGCGCCACCGATGAAGAGGCGCTGAACGAATTGCAGGTGGAAATGATCGATCGTTTTGGCCTGCTGCCCGGCGCGGCCAAGAACCTCATCAAGGTGACCGAAATCAAGCTGCGCGCCCAGCAACTGGGAATCAAGAAAGTGGAGGCCGGTGCCGCCGGTGGCCGCCTGTCCTTCGACACCGAACCACGCATCGACTCCACCAAGATCGTCGCCCTTATCCAAAAACAGCCCAAAACCTACACCCTGGACGGCGGCGAACGCCTGCGCTTCAAACTGGTGATGGAAACCCCCGAACAGCGTATCCAGGCGATCTATCGACTCTTTGACATTTTAAAGCTACCGGAGGCGGCCTGATGCCCCCCATTCTCACTGAAACCGCGCGGCGCCTGCTGTGGGTGCCACTGCTGCTGATCGGACTACAGGCACAGGCACAGGAAACGGACGAACCCCGTTGGTACCAGATCGAACTGGTGGTGTTCGAAATCCGACCCGATTTCCGCCAGAGTGAGGAGCAACCACTGGACCAGCCACCGGCCCTGGCCCCCGAAGGAGTGCGCACGCTGGCCCTGGAAGGCGCTGATCAGCCCGCTTTCGTGGAACTCCCGCGGGAAGCCTTCGCCCTGCTGGAAGAGACCCGCAAAATCGAGCAATCCCGCCGTTACCAATTGCTGACCCATCTGGCCTGGCGCCAGCCCGTGGCGGATGCCGATCAGGCGGTCACGGTGCGCATCCCGGCGGGAACATCCGCCCTGCGTGCCGCTGCAGAAGCGCTGGCATCGCCCGAGTCCGCACCGATGATCGCCTTTGAAGGTAACATCTCCGTGTCCGTATCCCGTTACCTGCACCTGAAGGCGGACATCATCCGACGAGAACGCACCACCGTACGCGAGACCGTGACCCTTGCTCCGGCACCCGCAAGCGCCGCAGCGGGCGGGCCGGTTTTTCAGGACGTTGCACCAACGGACACGCCAATAGTGGAAACCCGTCTGGTCGAAAAGGTACTGGCGCACCGACTCACGGAAAGTCGCCGTATGCGTTCGAAACGCTTGCACTACCTGGATCACCCGGTGCTGGGGGTACTGGCCCTGATCACCCCCTACGAACCACCGGCTGCACCACCGGAACCCCTGCTGCTACTGCCGCCGCCAGCCCCGACACCAGGCACGGCTCAGCAGTCGCCCTGACGCCGGGGCCGCGCTAGAATGTGGCCCCTCGTCTCCCTTGCCGCGGAACCCGCTCCCTTGAACGATTCCAAAGAGTCACTTACCTACAAAGCCGCCGGGGTCGATATCGATGCCGGCGACGCCCTGGTGGAACGCATCAAACCCATGGTCGCCACCACCCGCCGCGCCGAGGTCATCGGCGGGCTGGGCGGTTTCGGCGCCTTGTTCGAACTGCCGATCGATCGTTACCGGGCGCCGGTGCTGGTAGCGGCCACCGACGGCGTGGGCACCAAACTCAAACTGGCGCTGGCCCTGGGCATACACGACACCGTCGGCATTGACCTTGTCGCCATGTGCGTCAACGACCTAGTTGTGCAGGGCGCAGAACCCCTGTTTTTCCTTGACTACTACGCCACCGGGCATCTTGACGTGGACGTGGCTGCCGACGTGGTCTCCGGCATCGCCGAGGGTTGCCGGCAGGCTGGCGCCTCCCTGGTTGGCGGTGAAACCGCCGAAATGCCGGGCATGTACGGCGAGGGCGATTACGATCTCGCCGGATTTTGTGTCGGCATCGTTGAAAAAGACGCCATTATCGACGGTAGCCGGGTCAGCCCTGGAGACATCCTGTTGGGATTGGGCTCCACCGGCCCCCACTCCAATGGCTATTCCCTGATCCGCAAG
>JAGRGI010000040.1 GCA_020445565.1 Chromatiales bacterium | reverse complement strand
TCGCCGGCGATGGCTTTGGCGAGCAAGGTCTTGCCCGTGCCAGGCGAGCCGACCATCAGTACGCCGCGTGGAATCTTTCCGCCCAGCCGTTGAAATTTTCCGGGATCGCGGAGAAATTCGACCAGTTCCTGAACCTCGGTCTTGGCTTCGTCCACGCCGGCTACATCCGCAAAGGTGACTTTGACCTGGTCCTCACTCATCATGCGCGCGCGGCTCTTGCCGAAGGACATCGCCCCACGACCGCCGGCACCACCCTGCATCTGACGCATGAAGAAAATCCACACGCCGATCAGCAGCAGCATCGGGAACCAGGAGATGAAAATCTGCATCAGCAGAGATTGGGATTCCGGCGGACGGGCATCGATCTCCACGCCGTTGGCAAGCAGATCGTCCACCAGCTTCGGATCGCCGGGACTGTAAGTGGTGAAACGCTCGCCACTGTCCATCTTGCCCTTGATGGAACGCCCGTCAATGCTGACGCTATCCACGTGACCACTCTTCACCTGATTGATGAAGCTGCTGTAGCTCATGGCCTGAGCCTGGCTTTGGCGTGATCCGAAATTGTTGAACACGGACATCAACACGATTGCGATGATGACCCAAAGGATCAGGTTTTTCGCCATATCGTTCAAAGCGAGTACCTCATATCTCTACTTTCCAGTTGGCCGATACGTCTTGAGACCGATCGGCCGGCGGACACGTTCCGCTGGTTTTTCCGCACCTTACTACACATTGTAGCCCCTCGCCAAAAGGTATAACTCGCGGCTCTCGGCACGAGATGATTTGGGTTTGCGGGTAGCCACCCTGGCGAACTCCCGCCGCAGGCTGTCGTGAAACTCGCCGAAACCTTCACCCTGAAACACTTTGACCAGCAAATCCCCACCGTTTTTCAGTACCTTGCGAGCCAATTCCAGGGAAAGCTCAGCCAGATACATGGCAGCCGGCTGATCCACCGCCCTCAACCCGCTTAGATTGGGCGCCATATCGGACATTACAAGGTCTACGGATTTTCCGCCCAGCGTCCCAACCAGACTCGCCTCCACCGCTTCGTCGCGAAAATCGCCCAAAAGGAACTCCACCCCGGCCAAAGAATCCATGGGGAGAATGTCCAAAGCCACCACCCGCCCCTTTTCGCCCACGGCATGGACGGCAAACTGGGACCAGCCGCCGGGCGCCGCCCCCAGATCCACAATCGTCATACCTGCACGAAGGATGCGGTCCTTTTCCTGGATTTCCTGAAGCTTGAACACCGCACGGGAGCGATAACCCAGATCCCGCGCCTCCTTTACATAAGGATCGCGTGACTGCCGATCCAGCCAGCGGGAGGAACTCTTGCTACGCCCCATTCAATGACTCCGAACTCGTCGCCTCACCATGGTCGCCAGCGGTATACTGCACGTCCCTGAAGACGGCCCGGAACCGAACAGCATGGCCTTGCACCTGGATGCGAAACAAAAACGTTACCTGCGCGGCCTGGCCGCCTCCCTGAAACCCGTGGTGACCGTCGGCCAGGGGGGCCTCAGCGAAGCGGTGATGCGTGAGCTGGAGCTATCGCTGGAACATCACGAGCTGCTGAAGATTCGCCTTTCCGGGGTCGAGCGGGACGACAAGGCCGCCATGATCGAGCAGGTCTGTCGCGACACCGATGCTGCACTGGTACAGACCATCGGCCACGTGGCGGTATTGTACCGCCCCAACCCGAAGAAACCCCGTGTTTCACTTCCCAAAAATTTGTGACCGATTGCAAAACGCTAGTTTTGGCGCTTGCGCAACAACAATAGCAAGGGCGTCATGGCCAGAAAGCTGATCGCAATCCACTGAAACACCTGGGTGAAGGCCAGCATGGACGATTGCCGGGCCAGCTCATGTCCAAGCAGGACGGCACTGTGTGGGTCGGCGAGCGTCGCCCCCTGCCCGGACAGCCAATGATGCAGGTTGGGATTGAACGGGTTGATATGGCCGCCGAGGCGATTCCAATCCGCTTGGCCGAAACGGGTATACCAAGTGGCCGCGACAGAGATACCCACGGCGCTACCGATGGTCCTCGCCAGATTGAAAAGGCCGGCACCGGCGTCGGCCTGCCGGGGCGACAGGGACCCGTACGCCATGGTCGACAAAGGCACGAAAACCGCTCCCATGCCGAGCCCCTGAACGATGCTGGGGCCGATGATCCAGCCTGGACTGATATCGAGGTTATACCAGGACATCATCCAAGTCCCCAGCGCCGCCAGCAGCATACCGGCGCCCACCAACCAGCGCGGATCGGACCGTGCCGTCAGTCGCGCCACGATCGCCATGGACAAGGCCGAGCCCAGGGCTCTGGGCGCCATCACCAACCCAGTGGTTTCCGCCGGATAGTTCAGCAGGCGTTCCAGCATTAGCGGCTGGACGGCGATAGTGCCGAACAGGCCCAATCCGAACACCAGCATCATCCCCGAAGCCACGGACAGATTGCGATCACGAAACAATCTCAGCTCCACCACCGGGCTATCGGAGGCGAAAGCCCGGTAAACAAACAGCGCGATACCGATGATCGCCGTGAAACTCAGAAGGATGATGGTGTCGGACTGCCACCAGCCAAGCTGATTGCCACGATCCAGCAGGGTTTGCAGGCTGCCAATGCCGAGCACCATGCACAGGACGCCAAGCCAGTCAGCCCCGGTCTCCCGCCGCGGCGTCTCGGCGATCAATCGTGCTACCAGCAGGAGGTTCAACAACCCCACCGGCAGATTGATGTAGAACACCCAACGCCAATTGAGGTGTTCGGTCACCAAGCCTCCCACCGTCGGTCCCAACACCGGCCCCAGCATGATGCCGATACCCCAGATGGCCATGGCCTTGCCGCGTTCCTGAGGCGAGGAGCCATCCACCAGGACCGCTTGGGAAAGAGGAATCAACGGCGCACCGGCGATGCCCTGCAATAGACGGAACACGACGATTTCGGACAGGGAAGTACTTTGACCGCACAGGGCCGAGGTGGCGACGAAGGCCGCAATGCCCGCCAACATCACATTGCGCCGGCCAAAGCGGGCGGTCAGAAAACCCGTCAGTGGAATGGTCACGGCCTCGGCGACGATATAGGCGGTCAGTACCCAGGTAATTTGATCCGCCGTAGCGCCCAGCGCCCCCATCATGTGCGGCAGGGTCACGTTGACGATGGTCATGTCCATGATCACCATCACCGTGGTCAACATGACCGCCAGACCGCTGAGGGCCCGAGTCGATGTAGCCGGCGCGTTCATCGCCGAGCTACTCCCCCAGGCCACTGGTGTCGATACTCACCTCGCTGCTGGCACCCACTCGCATCTGCGGCAGCGGGTCCTGCAGGGCGATGCGTACCGGGAAGCGCTGGCTGACCTTCACCCAGTTGCCCGTGGCATTCTCCGGCGGCAGCAGAGAAAAGGCCGTGCCAGATGCCGGACTGAGGCTCTCCACGCTACCTTGAAAGCGCTTGCCGGGCAGTGAATCGATCTGAATCTCGGCCGGTTGTCCAGGGCGAATCCGTGGCAGATCGGTCTCCTTGAAGTTGGCGTCCACCCATACCTGACCTATTTCCACCAAGGCAAACATCTCCCGCCCTGCGCTGATATATCCGCCAGGTCGCAAATCCATTTCCGCCACCACGCCGTCCGCAGGCGCGCTGACCTGGGTATGACTCAGATCCAGTCGGGCCTGATCGAGGTTCGCCTTGGCCGCCTGGATCGCGGCATTGGCCTCGCCGGCCTCGCCGAGAACGGCACGCGCCGCAGAGAGTTCGGCCTTGGAAGCCTGCAAGGAATCGTGCGCGTCCAGCCTGGCCTGCTCGGCGCCATCCAGTCGATCCTTCGAAACCGACCCCTTACCCTCCAGGCTCTTGAGACGACGGGCGTGTCGATCCGCCTCTTCAAACGTGGCTTCGGCCGCCCTCACGCGGGCCTCGGCGGCGCTCACCTTCGCCTCGTTCGCCTGCTGCGTATTGCGCGCCTGGTCCAGGGTCGCCTGTGCCTTGCGCACAGCCAATTCGAAGGTCGCCGGGTCGATCTCGAACAAGACCTGTCCGGCCTTGACCGCTTCGTGATTGCGCACGTTTACCTTCGCCAAGGTACCGCTGACCTGGGCAGCCACCCGAACCACATGCATACCCAGATAAGCATCTGCCGTGTTCGGATGAATCCGGGCATAGTCGTAGTAACGCCAGCCGCCCAGGGCGATCAACCCAAGGACACTCAGCAACAGCAGCAATTTTGCGGCCCGCATGGCACAACTCCTTACTCGATTTAAGGGTAATGCCAAGGCCGGGTGCAGCAATCACGCCAAACCGTCAGGGCCACGCCTGCCGCGCGGGGTAGCTTCAGGAAAAGTGACAATGGGGGATTTGAACCAGTTTTTCCTGGTTTCAATAAACCGGCCTGACCACGCCCGACCGCTAGCTTTCCAGAGATTTTATGGAGCGTATTCCGAATAGCCGAAACCGCCCTGTCCATTCCGCCTCTCTCACGGATTCAAACCAACGCCACAGGCCGGTGTGTCTGCGTCGTTCGGTCACACCGCGTTCTGTCACGACTCAATTTCACCAGGCCTAGCGGCCCCGGCCGATGGCTGTTCCTGCGCCAAAGGCAGACACCACCATACGCTTACGGAGAATAACCGGCACTCCCTGCGTCGGTCATAGGCCAAGTCGCTTCATCAGGCGATAAAGGTTACCGCGATCCAGTCCAAGCTCACGGGCTGCGGCGGCCCGATTGTTTTCGTATTTTTTCAGTTTTTCGGCAATCAAATACCGTTGAAACCGCTCAGTTGCTTCCTTCAGGGTGGTACGTGTCTCGGGCAGACTCGCACGGTGGATCTCAGCGTGATCTTCGTTTTCAACGTTTGGTGTACCCACGGAGATATCGAGATAGGCGGGATGCAGGGTCACTGTCCGGGACGAGCGCCCTTGATCTGCAACCGCCTTCAGGGACGCCCGACTCAGCAGGTGATTCAGCTCACGCACATTGCCTGGCCAATCGTATTTGAGCAGCAACGGTTTGGCATCCTTGGCCAACCGCAGCCTGGCGACGCCAAGGCTTCGCTGATTCTCCTCGAGAAAATATCCGGCCAGCAGCAATACATCTTTGTCACGTTCGCGCAAGGGCGGAGTGTTGATCGGGTACACCGTCAGACGATGGTAAAGATCGGCACGGAATCTGCCGTTCGATACCTCTCCTTTGAGATCCCGGTTGGTGGCCGCGACGATACGCACACTGACCTGAATGTGTTTGTCACTACCCACGCGTTGAATCTCGCCGCTTTGCAGGGCACGAAGCATCTTTGCCTGAATGGAAAGCGGCAGTTCACCAACTTCATCGAGAAACAGCGTACCGCCGTCCGCGATTTCGAATTTTCCCGCCCGATGTGAATCGGCACCCGAAAATGCGCCCTTGGTGTGTCCGAAAAGCTCACTTTCCACGATGTTCTCTGGCAAGGCCGCACAGTTCACATAGACCAACGGATTTTCCGCACGATCGGAAAGCATATGTATCTGCCGTGCCACCAATTCCTTGCCGACACCGGTCTCACCCAATATCAGGACCGTAAGCGAGGACTGGGCGACCAGCGCAATCTCGTCTCTGAGGCGCTGCATCGCCGGGCTGTTCCCCAGCAGATCCACGTGGCCTCCCTCCTCCAACAGCGCACGCGTGACTTGATGTTCCTTCTCAATACGTGCCTGTAGCGCTTCGATTCGCTCGGCCGCCTTTACCGTAGCCTGAGTAAGATTGATGAACGTGCGCAGCTCGATGGGATCGACTCGGTCGAACGTGCCGGGATGCAAGGCATCCAGCGTAAGAACGCCCCAGGGTTTTTCATCGATGTACAGTGATACGCCCATGCAGTCATGGACGTGCAAATGCTGGTCGCCGGTGTTGACGAGTCCATCATAGGGATCGGGTAACTCTGAATCCGCAGCAAAGCGTACCGGCTCCCGCGAATGCAAAAGACAGGCGAACCTTGGATGTTCTTCCACCACGAAACGCCTGCCCATGGTGTCCTCGCTGAGGCCGTCTATGGCCAATGGCTTCAGAAACTTCCCTTCCAATTGCAACAGCGCGGCCGCATCACAGGGAAAAATCGCCTGCATGGCATCGAGAAGGCGTTTGTATCGGGCCTTGGTCGGCAGGTCGCGAGATAAATCGGCGACGATGGAAATGATGTTTTCAAAAAACACGGACGTTGTCATTAATACACCAGAGAAGTCGATTTGACATCAATTCAAAAGTTGTCATTAAGACTACTTATTTTTTATCTTACTGATTTTAATCGTTTATTTAAATGGCATGCAAGCTGCAATGTATCGTCACATAGGCGAAACTGTTCGCATAACTTCAGAGGACACAATGAATGGCTGATCATCTCACTAAAGGCATGGCCAGAAACATTTATTACGGCGGGAGTTTTACCTTTCTCCTGCTGCTGTTTGGTCTGTCCTTCCATACCCTGCGGGAACTCCCTGAGCGGGACTACCGCGAAACCATGACGGAGGCGGTCGCCACAGGCAAAGAGGTTTGGGAGAACAACGACTGTATCGGCTGCCACAGCCTGATGGGCGAAGGTGCGTATTACGCCCCGGAACTGGCCAATGTCTTCGACCGGAGAGGCGGCGGCGACGAGCGTGCCTTCAGGGGGTTCCTGCAGGGTTGGATGTCGGTCCAGCCATTGGCCGCCCCAGCGAGACGCAAAATGCCGCAGTTCAATCTGACTGCGGAAGAAATAGATGCGCTGGCCGCATTCCTGATCTGGACATCACGCATTAACGACAACAACTGGCCACCGAACATCGAAGGCTGAGAAAAGGGTTATCGCAATCATGAAATTTCACTCACAAGCGGTAGCAAAACCGTATTTCGTCGTCGCGCTTGTCTTGTTTTTCGGCCAAGTACTTTTCGGATTGATAATGGGGATGCAGTATATCGATGGCGATTTCCTGTTTCCCCAGATCCCCTTCAATGTCGCCCGCATGGTTCACACCAATCTGCTGATCGTCTGGCTTTTATTCGGATTCATGGGGGCGTCTTACTATCTCGTACCTGAGGAGAGCGGCACAGAGCTATACAGCCCCAGGCTTGCCAGGGTCACGTTCTGGACCTTCACAGTGGCCGGCGTCGCCACGATACTGGGTTATCTGTTATTGCCCTACGCGGAATTGGCGAGGCTGACCCAGAATGAACTCCTGCCGACCATGGGCAGAGAATTCCTCGAGCAGCCGACGATCATAAAAATCGGAATCGTCGCCGTATGCCTGTCGTTCGTCTTCAATATCGGCATGACGGTATTGCGCGGACGAAAGACCGTCATCACCATGATCCTGATGACCGGTCTGGTGGGACTGGCCGTGTTCTTCCTATTTGCCTTCTACAACCCGTCCGTGCTTACCGTCGACAAGTTCTTCTGGTGGTGGGTCGTTCACCTCTGGGTCGAAGGCGTGTGGGAGTTGATTCTGGCAGCCATCCTGTCGTTTGTACTGATCAAGGTGACGGGCGTCGATCGCGAAGTGGTTGAAAAGTGGCTGTATGTGATCGTGGCCATCGCGCTGATATCCGGCCTGATCGGTATGGGCCACCACTACTTCTGGATCGGGCCGGGAGAATACTGGCTGTGGCTGGGGTCGCTGTTCTCGGCGCTGGAGCCGTTGCCCTTTTTCATGATCGTGATGTTTGCCTTCAAAATGGTCAAACAGAGTCGGCATCAGTATCACAACCGGGCAGCCAGGACCTGGGCCCTTGGCACGGCAGTCATGGCGTTTCTCGGTGCGGGAATCTGGGGCTTTCTGCATACCCTGGCACCGGTGAACTACTACACGCATGGCAGTCAGATCACGGCGGCCCATGGCCATCTTGCCTTCTTCGGTGCCTACGCGATGATCGTGCTGGCGATCATTTCTTACGCAATGCCCATCATGCGCGGCCGCCCGCACGGCAATCCCCCATCCGCTCAGCGATGGGAAATCGCAGGATTTTGGCTGATGACCTTGAGTATGGTCGGCATCGCACTGGCACTGACCGTCGCCGGGGCATGGCAGATTGCGTTGCAGCGGTTGCCCAAAGCCGGTGAGGCGCTCGGCTTCATTGCAACGCAAGAAAAGATCATACCCGTGTATTGGGCCCGCGAAATATTGGGCGCCTTGTTCTTTCTGGGTTTGGTTTGCTACCTGATCAGCTTCTTTGTGGGCAGATCAAAGCAAACTGTGGGAACGGAATCGCTTGCCAAGAGCAGACTGCCACAAATTGCTGCATTGCCCGCCCTAGAGAGCAAGTAGTCCGCCTCTATTCTTATCCAGAGGTCACGGTGGAAGAGTTTGTAGGCAGACTGTGGCACCGCTTCGTGACCCGCGCGACACCGTGCGGGTACGAAGCCGCCGGCGTGGAACTCGATGAGGTCAAACCGGCATTGAGCGCATACCACCGCGCATTGGGCGGCGCATCCGCTCAGCAGATTATGACCGCCTGGCATAGACCGATCGAAAGGAAACGCGGAAGGGCTAAGCGCCTCCCGGGGTTGCGTCGCAAGCACATGCTGAGCTGGCAGGACGAACAAGGCCTCTACCTGCCGCCGAAGATTGCTTATTATCCCGAGAAAGAACTCAATGAATCGCTCTATTTCTGGCTTGCCGCCCTCTCCACGCAAGTCATGGTTGTCGAACACTGGCTCATCGACAACCTGAAGGCCAGCGCAACGCTGTTGCAGCGTTATCCCGGACTACGCAACCCGTATCAGGAACTCGTGACAGCCACCATCGATATGGCAGCGAGCCAAATACATCTTTCAGACAGGGACCGCGGCACCGGACTCATCGAGTTGCTGAGCAGACCGGAGTATGGCCCCGATCGCCCCTTCGACATCAACCAGCCAGTAGCGATTCCCCTCTGGCTCTATCCTGCACCCCGGCGGGAGGTCTGCGCCGAAGTCATCGATGACCTCGCTCAGCAAGACGCAACCAGCGGCAAGCTCATCCGCCTTCCTAACGTCAGACGGCAGGCATTCCGCGTCGATGATCGCCGCAAAACCGATGGCCTTCTGGTCTTCAAAATGGACAGTTTGTTCAGCCGTGCGGAACAGGTG
Organism: Chromatiales bacterium; assembly: GCA_020445565.1. GTDB lineage: Bacteria > Pseudomonadota > Gammaproteobacteria > JAGRCI01 > JAGRCI01 > JAGRGI01. Next base: position 3,942 of record JAGRGI010000040.1, on the reverse strand, counting down.
AACGTCGATCGCCTTCAGGACGATACCATGGATGATGATTGCCATTCTGCGGCACACGACCTGGATATCATTTCTCTTTCTCGCCAGCGCCGCGCGGGTGGCTCGAACGTCAGATTCGATTTGGACCTCCCCTCCCCGCAATACGACGATCTGCCAGTCGGTGACGGTATCAAATTGCGCGAGTGGGACTACAAAAAACAGCGTTTCCGTCCAGCATACTGTCTATTGCAACCGATGGTCGAGGATAGAGCGGAACCCAGCGCTCTGCCGAGTCATCTGCGCGAACCGGCTCGACATCTGATCAGACAATTCTCCTCGCTGGATCTGAACAAAACATCAAAAAACCGCCAACCCCAGGGAGAGGAAATCGACCTGGACCACTGGCTTGCGACCACGACCGACCCCGAGCAAAGCCCCGATCCTGATCGCTATTACAAAAGCCGGGGCGCCCGCGCGCGCAATCTGGCCTGCCTACTGCTGGCAGATCTGTCACTTTCCACGGACACACCGCTCGATGGCGATCAGCGCATCATTGACGTTATCCGGGACGCCTTGTTGCTGTTCGCAGAAGCATTGAACAGAACGCGTGACCGGCTCGCCATCTACGGCTTTTCATCCGTCCGGAATAAACAAGTCCGCTACCATGTCCTCAAGAACTTCGCAGAACCACATACGGACCAGACTCGCGGGCGAATCATGGCAATACGGCCAGGCTTCTACACCCGCCTGGGGGCCGCCATCCGTCAGTCCTGCGACGTGCTCAAACTCCAATCCGCGGAACAGCGACTGCTGTTGATCGTCTCCGACGGAAAACCCAACGATATCGATCATTACGAAGGCCGATACGGGATTGAGGACACGCGCCATGCCGTCGTTGAAGCGAAACAACGGGGAATAGTGCCGTTCTGCATCACGGTGGACACCGATGGCAACAGCTATCTGCCTTACCTGTTCGGCAACAACGGCTATGCACTCGTGCAAGACGCCACGCGGCTACCCAGCCTGCTGCCGCAACTTTACATCCGGTTGACATCGGCGAATCGACATTTTCAATAGAGGCTAAGCAATGGCTACCGGCACCTACTATCTCCCCCAGGGCCATGAAGTCGATATTTTCATGCGTGCGGCCAGCAAGCGCCTGCCTGTTCTGATCAAAGGACCAACCGGTTGCGGCAAAACGCGATTCGTCCACCACATGGCAGACACGCTCGGCCGCAGCATCCATACGGTCGCTTGTCACGACGATCTGACCGCAACCGATCTGGTCGGGCGACACCTCATCGGCGCCGGAGGAACCTACTGGCAGGACGGCCCGCTTACCCGGGCGGTGCGCGAAGGTGGGATCTGTTATTTGGACGAGGTAGTCGAGGCACGCAAAGACACTACCGTCGTGCTCCATCCGCTATCGGACTACCGGCGCGTGCTTCCCATCGAACGTACCGGCGAACTTATCGAGGCCCACGAGGATTTCATGCTCGTCATTTCCTACAACCCAGGCTATCAGAACATCATGAAGGGCCTGAAGGCGAGCACCCGGCAGCGCTTCATCGGCCTGAATCTCGACTACCCGGACGAGCCCAACGAAGTGGCAATCGTATGCCAAGAGAGCGGGATCGATCGAGAAATTGCAGAACGTCTCGTGAAACTCGGCAACGATCTGCGCCGACTCAAGGATCTGGCACTGGAGGAATCCGCATCGACCCGGCTGCTGGTCTACACCGCAATGATGATACGCGACGGACTCGGCGAACGGCAGGCATGTCTTTCGTGCCTCGCCGAACCACTGACCGACGACACAGAAACGCTCGTTGCCATACGCCGACTGATTGAAGCCCACTTTGAGTAGCGACCCCGATGAACGACCTTTCGGCCAACAGCGTTCCGTTCGACGCCAGCCTCATCCCCCGTGCCGCGCCTCCCGGCAACGCCGCGGTATGGGTTCTGATCTATTCAGAACTGACGGAATTCGCGCTTTTCTTTCTGATTTTTTTCGTCGCCAAGTGGTTCCATCCGGACGTGTTCCGCCAAGGACCGCTGCACCTGAACACCCTTGCAGGCACACTCAATACCCTCATTCTCATATCCAGCAGCTTCTTCGTCGCACGCGCCACCCGTGCGATCAAGATCGGCGACCACCCTGCCTGTAAGCGCTGGTTATGGTGGACGATTTCAGCCGGCGCCGCTTACTGCGGCGTAAAGACGTGGGAGTACATCTGGAACGTCAACGCGGGCATTCATTCCTCCGAAAATCTTTTCTTCTCCATCTACTACTATCTGACCTTCAATCATCTGCTCCATGTGCTGATCGGCATGTGCGTGCTGTTGTGGGCAACATTGCGAACCCATTTCAATGCCTATGGGACCGACGACCACGAGGGACTGGAAGGTGCCGCAATGTACTGGCATATGATCGATCTGGCGTGGATCGTCATCTTCCCCCTGCTGTACGTTGTGAGGTAGGAGTGCCGATATGCACAAAGCGAAAGACCTGAACCTTGTCTGGATTGCCCTGATCCTGCTCACGGCGGCCAGTGCGCTCATTGCCGAGTATTCTGGACCGTCGGCAGCGATCGTACTGTTCGTCGGAGCGATCACCTGCGCCAAGGGGAGCCTGGTTATCGACCGATTCATGGGGCTGCGCTCAGCACCCCCCGTCGTTCGCTGGGCGATGCTGTCCTACTTTGTTGTTTTTCCTGGGTTGATTGTCATTTTCTCGTTATTCACGGACACTGCAGGGCAATAAAAATGTGTCCGAAGGGGTTCCACCAACCGGGATACCTTACACAGAGGCAACGGGTGAATTTGCACCAGCCCTTTCTGGCTCAAATAAACCACACACCTCCTAACCTTCCACTAACCCATTGGCAAATCATTAGTATCTCCTTTGGCGCGACACTTGCTCCTGATGATCCTGCAAACAACACAGGCTTTCATCAGGAGTGCCCACCATGTCCCCCGCAACCAACCGGGCCAGCGTTTTCGTTCTTCTCGGCGCTGCCGGTGACCTTGCCCGTCGCTTGGTGGTACCAGCGCTCTATGCCCTCTATCGTGAAGGTGGCCTGCCGGCGGGTTTCAGGGTGGTCGGGGTCGACCGGCTGGAACTGGACCCGGCGGCACTTTCCGAGCGTCTGCGCGGGGGTTGCGCGGAGTTCGGTGTAGCGCCGGATGACGATACCTGGAACGGCTTCACCGCGGGGCTTGACTACCGCCAGTTGAACCTGAAAAACCCGGACGACTATCACGCTCTGGCGGAGATACTGCCCAACGACGACACGCAACGCATCTTCTATCTGGCGACGCCGTCGTTTCTGTTCGCTCCTGCTGCCGCCGGCCTGGGCGGGGCGGGTCTGCTGGAAGACCGCGCCAACACCCGGGTAGTGGTGGAAAAACCCATAGGCCACGACCTGCAAAGCTTCCGCGACATCGACGCCGCCCTGAAGCGCTGGCTGGAGGAGTCTCAGCTCTATCGCATCGATCATTACCTGGGCAAGGAGACCGTGCAGAACATCCTCGCCCTGCGTTTTGCCAACCCCCTGTTCGAACCCATCTGGGACCGCCGCTACATCGATCACGTCACCATCACCGTGGCGGAGACCCTGGGTGTGGAACATCGCGGCGGTTATTACGAAAGCGCCGGCGCCTTGCGCGACATGGTGCAGAACCATCTGATGCAACTACTCTGCCTGATCGCCATGGAGCCGCCCGCCAGCTTCTCGGCCGATCGTTTGCGCGATCGTAAGATGGATGTGATGCGCGCCCTGCGACCCATTCCGCCGGACGCCATCTCCGACCATTGCGCCCGTGGCCAGTACGGCGGCGGCTGGATTCAGGGCGACAAGGCCATCGGCTACCGCCAGGAAGAAGGCGTAGCGCCGAATTCCAACGTGGAGACCTTTGCCGCCCTCAAGCTGTTCGTCGACAACTGGCGCTGGCAGGACGTGC
>JAGRGI010000039.1 GCA_020445565.1 Chromatiales bacterium | reverse complement strand
CTGAGCAATGTCACCGGCAGCATCGCCATGGCACGCACGCCAAATCCCCATTCCGCCACGGCCCAGTTCTTCATCAATGTGAAGGACAACGGTTTCCTCGACTATCCCGGTCAGGACGGTTGGGGCTACTGCGTCTTCGGCAAGGTGGTGGAAGGTATGGAAGTCGTGAACGCCATCCGCGAGGTGGCCACTGGCCGGAGCATGGGGCACCAGGACGTACCCGTCGAAGACGTGGTCATCGAGAAAGCCGAAATCGTCGACTGATAGACAGTCCATGGCCGAAAGCCTGTTCATCTCCGACCTGCACCTGTGCGAGGAACGCCCCGCCACGGTGGCCCTGTTCGAGACCTTCATGCGCCAGCGCGCCCCACGGGCGGGCACGCTCTATATGTTGGGCGACATTTTCGAAGCCTGGGTGGGGGATGATGATCGCTCCGCGGTGAACCTCACCGTGGAGCAACATATCGCCGAGGTGGCCACCAAGGGCGTCCAGGTGTTTTTCATGGTCGGCAATCGGGACTTTCTCCTTGGCGGCGCCTTCGCTGAACGCACCGGCTGCGAGATCCTCACGGACCCCAGCGTGGTAGATGTGTGCGGTACGGACACCTTGCTGGTGCACGGCGACAGCCTATGCACCGACGATAGGGCTCACCAGACCTACCGTGCTCAGGCCTATAGCTCGGAGTGGAAACGGGCCATGCTGGCGAAGCCCTTGGAGGAACGCTTGGCCATCGCCCGCCAATATCGGCAGGCCAGCATGGCGGGCAATCAATTGAAATCCGACAGCATCATGGACGTAAATCAGGATACTGTGGTGCAAGTGATGCGCGAGCGGAAAGTACACCGCTTGATTCACGGCCATACGCATCGACCGGCGGTGCACGATTTCGAGATCGACGGGCAGCCGGCGCAGCGCATCGTCCTTGCGCAATGGGAAAACCAGGGCAGTGTGCTGTGTTGGGACCACGACGGCTACCACCTGGAAACGGTGCGCGCCTGATCCCGTCTCAAGAATTTCCACACCCATTCCGATACCGGGGAACGACAACTTTCTGCCGGACGGAATAGCCAATGGTCGCACAACGCTGGCGCGATACCTCGCTGCGAAACAAGATCCTCACGATCTTTTCCCTACCCATGTTGCTGCTGATCGGTATCGGTGCCTGGTCATGGCTCAACGGCCAGACAGTGGCCGAAGACCTGCGCCGGGCAAAGGCGGAAGGGCTGCGTTACACATTGCTGGCCTCCACCATGGAAAAGCACGTCATCCAGGTTCAGCAATGGCTCACCGACATATCCGCAACCCGTGCCCAGGATGGCCTGGACGATGGCTTCGCCGAGGCAGAGTCGCACTATCAAGCCTTCTTGGAAGGTTTGGCAGAATTCAAAGACCTCTACCAGCGCAACGGCCGTGAGGTACAGGCATTAAACGATCTTCAAGCCCGCTTCAGCGATTACTACGCGATGGGCAAACGCATGGCGAAAGCCTATATCGACGGCGGCGCCCCGGCAGGCAACCGCCTCATGGCAAACTTCGATGCAGCCGCCGAATCGTTGGGCGAGAGCCTGCAACCCTTCATTGAAGAAGAAAGCGGCAAGGCCGGACGTCTACTCGATGGCGTGGTCGAGCATACCCAAAAACTCGCCACCATCGCCGTTCTCAGCATCGTCTTGGCGGTGCTGGTACTGGTCGTCCTGGCCTGGTGGCTGGCCAATTCGCTTTCCGCCCCCCTGAAACGCTTGGCGGAGACCGTGCAGTCAGTGGAACAAAAGGGCGATTTGACCCTGCGGGTAGGCATGTCCGGGCGCGACGAGGTGGGCCGAACCATGGGCGCCTTCGACTCGTTGATGAGTTCATTACAGGATGCGGTCCGTCACATCGATCAGGTCATGGGCGCGGTAGCAGCGGGCGACTTCGAACGTCGCGTGGACGTACCCTTGCGCGGCGATCTCAATCATCTGAAAGACAGCGTGAACGACTCCGCCGAAAGCGTGCAACGCACCATGAACGCGCTCTCGGGCATCATGGGCGCACTCTACAATGGCGATTTCTCCCAACGCATGGGCGAAGAGGTTCGAGGCGATTTCCGCCATGAGGTGAACGAGTCCATGGAGATGCTGGAAAATGCCTTCGCAGACATCAACACCGTGATGAATTCCATGACCCAGGGGCATTTGAGCGACCGAGTGAGTCGACCCTTACGTGGACAACTCAAGAACCTTGCCGACAGCATCAATACCTCCATGGCCGCGGTGGAACGGGTATTCAATGAACTCAGCGGCGTGCAGCGGGCCATGGCGGACGGTGACCTCTCCACCCGAAGCCGCACCGATTACCCAGGAATCTATGGCGAATTGGCTGGTAGCGTACATCAAAGTGTCGAACGGCTCCGGTCAGTGGTCGAGCAGGTGCAAAGCGCCAGTCAAACGATTTCCCAATCCGCCCAATCCCTGCGTGCGGGCAACCAGCACCTCAAGCAGCGTAGCGAGGAACAAGCCAGCGCCCTGGACGCCACTGCCAGCAGCATGGAAGAAATCACCGGCACGGTAAAACACAATGCCGAAAACTCCGCCCACGCCAGCGAGTTGGCGCACGAGGCCCGCAGCGAGGCAGAAAAGGGCACGGGTGTGATGCATGAAGCCGACGATGCCATGCGGGCCATCGTCAGCAGTTCCGAGAAAATCTCGGACATCATCGGCCTGATCGACGAGATCGCCTTCCAGACNNGACCAACCTGCTGGCCCTGAACGCCTCGGTGGAGGCGGCCCGCGCTGGCGAGCAAGGCCGAGGTTTTGCGGTCGTCGCCACCGAGGTACGCAGCCTGGCGCAGCGCAGCGCAACAGCAGCTCAGGAGATCAAAGTATTGATCGGCGACAGTCTGGGCAAGATCAGTAACGGATCGCGGCTGGTACAGCACTCCGCCAGTTCCCTGGAGGAGATCATGCACGGCGTTGAGAAGCTCTCCGAAGTCATCGGCGAGATCGCCACCGCCAGCCAGGAGCAAGCCAGCGGCATCGACCAGGTCAACCGCTCGGTGACCTCCATGGACCAGGGCACACAACAGAACGCCCAACTGGCCAGAGAGGCCGAAACCGCCAGCGCGGCCATGGAAGAACAGTCCGAAACCTTGTCCAAACTGGTCGGCTTTTTCCGCCTCTGAGGGCCGGATACGCAAGCAACGCCAGCGCCAACATCGCATAGGACAAAGCCTGATGTTGACACTCTGCATTACAGAGCATATAACTCTGCAAAACAGAGTGAGGTTTTGTCATGTCCTACAGCCAGCCCATCGGCTCTCCAGGCGAGCAATTGCAGGCCATCCACGCCATGCTGGCGGCCGGCCACCGCAGCGTCCATCTGGAACGTCACAGCCTGCTGCTGATCGGCGCCGTAGGTGGTTTTCTGAGCGTGGTCTCGGAATGGGCCATCACGCCGGAGCGCTTCCCTGACGCCACCGAACGAGGCTTCGCCCTGTTGGTGTGGCTGGCCTTCTGGCTCGGAGGCGTATCGCTGCTGGACCATTGGTTGACCCGCCGCGCCCGCGCTCGCCGGGCCGAGACCCTGCCCTTCGCCCAGACTCAGATCACCCGCGCCTGGTGGATGCTGCTGTCGGTGGGTTGCCTGGGCTCCTTCGCCATGAGCTTCTACGGTGGCGGCAGCATGATCTATGCCCTGTGGACGGTATTGCTGGGGCTGGGGATCTACCTATTCGGCCTGTTTTCCCAACGGCTTATCGAATGGATCGGCCTAGCGACCATTTTGCTGGGCATCACCGGACTGGCTGCCGGGGTTTCCTACGAAACCACCCGTTGGCTGAACGCCTCCTGCTTCGCCGTCGGTATGCCCCTGGCCGGATGGATGGCGGCCAGAATTCCTGACCCGACGCGGCTGCAACGCTCCCTGGCCCTGGCTCTATGGATTGCCGTCGTCATCACGCCGCCCCTGGTCATCGCGCCTACAGACTACACAGAAGATCCGCAGGGAACTGCCGTGGCACCGCAATCCCCTGCGGCCCTGTCGGGCGAGCGCATCGTGCAACTGCATACCGGTACGCGGATACCGCTGCGGGTGAATATGCGCAGCCCGATCCTGCACATCGATCCGAACGCCGAGCTGGAAATGACCCTTGCGGTCCCCCTGGAGGTGGTATTGCGCGACGGTCTGCCTGACGGCCGCTTTCGCGTTGTCGGGGGCAACTGGCGCACCGCCGGCAGAAACGATTTGTGGCTGCGTATCAACCGCATCCAACCGGGGCTCGAAGACGGCCAGCCCGTGATTCGCGCTCACGCCAAACTGGACGACGAGGCACTCGGCCATGACTGAACGCCTGCCAAGCCTCGATCCCCTGCTCCACCAACCGGCACGAACCCAGTTGGTGGCCTTTCTTTCCGCCCGCGGCGAGGCCAGCTTCGCCGATCTGAAACGCGCTCTGGGCGTCACCGATGGCAACCTGGGCGCCCACCTGAACAAACTGGTGGCAGCGGGCCTGGTGAGCGCCCTTGAAACCGGCGGCAGGGGCCGCGCCCAAACCCTCTACCGCCTGACCGACGCCGGCAAGAGGGCGCTCGCCGAATACGTGCACCATCTGTCCACCCTGATGGATCTTGGCACCACTGCGGACCAAGACCAACCTCTCGGCAGCCGTATCCGGGAAGTCTGAATTCATCAACCCACTGACGGGAGAATCATTATGCACGCCACAAAACTTGCCTTGACGATAGCCGCGGGGCTCACCCTGTCTGCCTGCGCCGGCCTACAGAATGCGCCACCCGATGCCATCGCCTCACTGCCGGTGGTGACTTTCCCGGCCAAACCCGCCAGCGAGGATTTCGTCTATAAACTCCCCGGCGGCCAGGCCATTCCGGCACTGGTGATCATTGATGGAAGCGCCCTGGCCAGCGGTGCCGAACAAACCCTGGCCGTCACCCTGCCGGCGGATCTGTACCTGTACAAACAATGGGCAAGTGACGATGGCGTCCATTGGCATCAAGCCAATGAGATGATCGATGTGGCGCTGCGCCTGTCCCTGCCTTCCGACGCGAATCCCGGGCCGGGAGAGATCCACCTGACCGTCAACCGAAAAACGGACAATTAAGCCCGTTTGGACGCTCGGCTGGAACGGCCCGAGCGTCAATGCTTCGGAACAAACCCCTTGCGCAGAGTGTTCTCGGTGATACGGCGCCCCTGTACGAATTGCAGCAAATAATCCGGCCCACCCGCCTTGCTGCCGATGCCGATGCCGATGCCGATGCCGATGCCGATGCCGATGCCGGGCAGCTTAAAACCGCCGAAGGGCCGATAATCTTTCGGTTTAAGGACAAGATTGCCGACCTGAAAATGCCGCCTGCCGCCTCCACCGAACGAGCCAGAAATCGCTCATAGGCCGTGACGTTGTCGCGCCGATTCTGGAACTATTTGCTGTGTCGACATGGCTGGGAACCTCGGCATTACTGGGAGAGTAGCCGGCACGGGATTGGATGATCAGCGCCACCAGCTTCAGATTCAGCCCAACGCGCCGCTAGCCCGGACATGAACGCTCCAGCCCCCCTCCCGCCACCCATCATCGACATAGAGGCGTCCGGCTTCGGCCGCGGCAGCTACCCCATAGAGGTGGGCCTGGTACTGCCCTGCGGCAGCAGCTACTGCACCCTGGTCAGCCCTCTGGCGGACTGGACCCATTGGTCGGAAGACGCCCAAAACGTGCACGGCATCCATCGAGACGAGTTGTTGCGCTATGGCCGCCACGCCAAAGACGTGGCGGGTTTGCTCAATCGCCTGCTGGCCGACACCACGGTGTACTCGGATGCCTGGAGTCATGACCTGGCCTGGCTGGGACGCCTGTTCGAAGACACGGGGATCAGGCAACAGTTTCGACTCGAAGCCCTCAACACCATCATCGCCGAAGATCAGAAGCCCATTTGGGACGCCACCCGCGCCTTGGTAACCAAAGACCTGGACCTGCGCCGCCACCGGGCCAGCAACGATGCCCGCATACTCCAACTCACCTGGTTGCGTACACGGATTCCCGCGTAGACGCGCCCAGTACAAATCGTCATGCTATGGTCTCCTTTTCGATACCGCCGTGACCCAGCGTGCTCCCGAGATACTTTCCCCGATTCCTGTTCCTGACGATCTTTTTCGCACTGACCGCGGTGCCCGCCACAGCCCAACCACCCGCACCCGAATCGCATCTTTCCCTGGCAGTGGACCTGTCCTTGCAAGGCATATTGAAGTCCCTGGAGGAGCACGTGCCCCGCGAGGCGAACGCTTGGGGCAGATGGCATGAGCACAACGGCGTTCAGGTTCAATACCGGGTCTGGCGAGGTCCTATCCGTCTGGCCATGCAAGGCAGTCAATTGCTCATCAGCGTCGACCTGGGCTACCGGCTCAAGGCACAGAAACGTCTGTTGAAGATTGCCACCGTCGGCGGCAGTTGTGGCGTGGGCGAACCAGCGCGGGCCGCCCGGCTCACGGTCTCTTTGGGACTGTCCGTGACCCCCGATTGGCGTCTGCGCGCCGCGCCGCGCCTTCTCCCCCTCACCTTCGGGGCGCCCTGTCTCATGACCGCCCTCAACGTTGACGTTACCCCGCTGCTGCGTAACACCGTGGAGCGCGAGTTGGGCAAGGCCCTACGCACCCAGCTATCCGAACGCGCCGCCCAGGATACCCGTCTGCGCGATGCGGCCACCACCCTCTGGCAACACGCCCAGCGGCCCAATCGGATCGCCGATGGGGTCTGGCTCAGCGCCCGGCCGCAGGCGATTCGTTTCGCCCCACCCAGGGAACGCGCCGACGGCATCGGCCTGGATCTGAATGTCACCACCAGCGGACAACTGTCCACCCGACTGCTGCCATCCGGCGAATCCAGCCCACTACCGGAACTCGAGGTGGTATCGAAGATCCAGCCAGGATATCGCTTCCACATGGATTTCGATGTCGACGAGCAGGGTGCTGCCCCGTTGCTGGAAGGCGCCCTGTCACTCTGGGGACCCGCCGCTGCGGTACTCTCCGTGAAAGCGGTGCAATTCCGTGCCAAGCAAGTGGAGCTTTCGATCCGTGCTCTGGGCGAAGGCCCCTACCGGCTAGTCTTCCAACCCCGGCTGGACCAGCAAACCGGCCAACTGAGCCTGCGCCTGCACAGCGACGAAAAAGCACTTTCGGCGCTGCCACTGGCACTGCGTTGGTTGATCAAGGGTCTGGCCGACACCGACTGGCCCTTGAACCCGTTGCTCGATCAGCTGGCGAAATCGGCCCAGGACGAACTGAGCGGAGAGATCGCGACGAACATCGTTCTGAAGAGTCAGATCGAATCGGTCCGGCCAGACCGGTTGGAAATGGCGGACGGCAGCCTCAAACTGGGCATCTGGATCGAGGGCAATTCACAAATCTCCCTGCGTTGAGGCCCACTGGCTCGCTACCGCCAGTCATACCTATTTCATCCCGGCACCATCCGCCTCCACTTTCGGCTGTTCGGTCAGCATGCGGCTGAGGTTGGAACCGCCCAGCAGCGATCCCAATACCGCCGCGCCGCCCTCCAGCCCCCCGCTGCCGGCCACCTGCACCGAGGGTACCTTGATGATGTCCGGGTTCTCCGCCGCCACGACAAGGATCTTGTCGAGCATCTGCAATTGCAGGGTACGCTCCGCCCCCAGCACTTCCGCCACAGCCTTCTGGCCCTGCGCGATTTCCATCTGCTTGAGCTTCTCGCCTTCGCCTTCCAGCCGCAGTTGCTCGCGTCGGTAGGTAGCGGCCTGTTGGGCGATCTCGGCGCGGACCAGCTCCGGTTGCTGGTCTGCCTGGGCGCGCTGGCGCTCCACCTCGATACGCTGGGTCTGGGCGTTCTGTTCCTGCTTGTAGGTCTCTTCCAACTGGGTCGCCAGTTGCTCGCGCAAGCGGGCCACCAGCAGTTCCGGCGGTATCGCCGGCTCGCCCATGCGGACCTCCTGAATGGTGATACCGGCCTTGACCGCCTCGGTGGCCACGGCCTTTTCCACAAGCGCCGTGATCTCATCGCGTTTTTCGATGAAATCCAGCACCCGGCGCTTCGGATCGCCACCGATGGTGCGCAGGATGTCGCGAATCACCGGGGTGATGATGTTGTCCTCAATCTTTTGCAAATCGCCCACGGCTGCCACCACCAATGGCGCATCCTTGGGATGGACCTGCACCACCACCCGCATCTCCACCGGCAGGGTCCAGCCCTCCACCCGCACCAGGATGGCACGATCGGCGGCGCCCTCCGGCACCGGCAGCTCCTGGCGTTCCTCGCTCTGCTCCACTTTGCCGCTGTCGGTGACACGCAGGTTGATCTTGCGTTCGGTGTAACCGCCCTTGTAGGTCCAGGTCTGCAAGCGGGTGGGGACGATGTTGGGCACGTAGGCGCGGGGATTGAGGTAGTAACGACCCGGCGGCAGTGGCTCATTCCACACACCGATGCAACCCTTTGGCACCACCGGCGTCGCCACCGCCTCGCCGGTGCGGCCACCGGCGGTACGTATCACATCCGGGCATTCCTGTTTGGCACCGGATTCGATGTTGGAGCGGATCACCGCCACATGACCGGTAGGCACGTCCAGGGCAGGAGCGACGCTGACGTCCCAGAGGTAGCGGTTGAGGCGATACAGGCCCGGCGTCAACACTGACAATTGCGGCCCCTTCTGCCCCTTGCCGTCGGTGAGGAACTGCACCGCGTCCATCATTTGCGCACTGGGAATGGTCCAGGCCTTGGCCAGGTACTGGCGTTCTTCCAGGGGAATGCCATCTTTCGCCACCAGGAAACCCAGCTTGCCTTCTGGGATGCTCACGACCGGGAAAAATTCCAATTCGTTCAACACCCGCACGAAGGGCATGAAGTGAAAACCCGGCGGCAACACCTCGGCCCGGGGGCCTTTTTCGCCCGGCAGCGCGATCACCTGCCCCGGCGGCATATCGGAGGCGAGATAGACCCGCTTGAGATGCCCCACTTCGTCCGCGCCGACGATCACGAAGGAGCGCGAACCGATGCCGACCAACCCCAGGGCCGTCAGCACCAAGGCCCCGATGGCCTTTTTGGATAACCAATCACCGGACTTGGCCGACAAAAACAGCAGATAGCCACCGACGGCGAGAATCAGCAGACTGAGAAGCGCAACTAACATGGGTTTCTCCTGGGCACGTAATCAGTCCGAGATGTTACGGCCGTAGATCGGTCTCCTTGAGCTGACGCGGTTTCAAGGCCTGCGTCGGTAGGGTCTGAAGTCAGGCAACCGCTTTTCCAGCCAGGCATCACGGCCTTCCTGGGCCTCTGGGGTAGTGTAGTAAAGCGAGGTGGCGTTGCCGGCCAGTTCCTGGATTCCGGCAAGGCCATCCGTGTCGGCATTGAACGCGGCCTTGAGCATACGCAGCGCCGTGGGCGACAGACGCAGCATCTCCCGGCACCAGGCGATGGTCTCTTCCTCCAGTCGATCCAAAGGAACCACGGTATTCACAAGCCCCATATCCAGGGCCTGGGTGGCGTCGTATTGGCGACACAGAAACCAGATCTCCTTGGCCTTTTTCATACCCACCGTACGCGCCAACAGCCCGGCCCCCAGACCCGCGTCGAAACTGCCGACCCGCGGGCCGGTCTGCCCGAAGCGGGCGTTATCAGCGGCGATGCTCAGATCGCAGATCAGGTGCAACACATGGCCCCCGCCGATGGCATAGCCCGCCACCATGGCCACCACCGGCTTTGGCAGACGGCGGATCTGCATTTGCAGGTCCAGCACATTGAGGTGCTGCACACCCTGCTCGTCCCGATAACCCTCCTCGCCCCGGATCTTTTGATCGCCGCCGGAACAAAATGCTTTGTCGCCCGCGCCGGTGAGAATGATCACGCCGACGCAGGGGTCGTGGTGGGCCAGGTGAAATGCGTCGATCAGCTGCTTGACAGTCTCCGGCCGAAAGGCATTGCGCCGTTCCGGCCGATTGATAGTGATCTTGGCGATTCCGTCCAGATGTTCGTAGAGAATATCGCTGAAGGTCTGACCGCCGGCTGGAGTCCAGTTTATCGTCATTCGTTTCAACTCGTTCGAGGAAGTCCGGGAAGATCTCCCGGGTTGTTGCCATTTATCCGCGGTGGGCCGGGTAGTTGTTCCGGGAAACGCTTGAATTTGTCCCTACAGCTTGACTGCTCCTTCCATGGCGCAGACATTCCCTCCACAAATACCCGACCCGCCGCTCGCCTGGGTGGCGGCGGATACGCTGCCTCCCAGTGTACCCCACAGCGCGCACGAAACCGGGTTTTATGGCACTCTTTGCCGCGATTCATCCTTGATCGAAATGGCGTACATGAACAAAATCGACAACAACCTCTGGCTTGGCCGCAGCCGCACCGAACCACCACAGCCCCTGACCCTAAAACCCAAGAGCCTGTTGCGTCACATGATGGCGCTGGGATCCAGCGGCTCAGGCAAAACAGTGCTAAGCAAGGTCGTGGTGGAAGAATGCGTGCGTCATGGACTGCCCGCCATCTGCGTCGATCCTCAGGGCGACCTGTGCAGCCTCGCCTTGCTGGCCGAGGACCCGGAGGCACTGGCCGCCAAGGGAACCGACCCCGCTCTTGCCCACGCTTTCTCTGAAAAGGCCGATGTGGTGGTCTTCACCCCCGCCTCGCGAACCTCCGTGGCCCTGTCCGCCGACCCGGTACAGACCGATCTGGACAAGCTACCGGCCCGTGAACGGGTCTACGCCTTGTCCGCCACGGCCGGCATGATCGTATCGTTGTTGGGCTATGATCTGGACAGCGACGATGCCGCCGGACTGATTGCGGTGTTCGACCGCATACTCAACCAGGCCCTGCAAGACGGCCTGCCCATGCGTAATCTGGCGGACTTCTCCACGCTGTTGCACGCCATGGACGACGGCGCTCGCGAGGTCTATTCCCGCTACCTGGACCCGAAAAAGCTCGACCAGGCCAGCCGCCGTTTGGCCCGCCTCGATGTGGGTGCCCGCCGCCTGCTGTTTCACGAGGGCCTGCCCCTGGACATCGATCTGCTCTTGGGACGAGGTACGGATTCGGCTGCCATTGAGGGCAAGACGCGCGTCTCGGTCATCTACCTCAACACCCTGAACAGCCAGGAGGACAAGGAATTCTTCCTCGCCGCACTCACTGAACGCCTGTACTCATGGATGCTTAAAAACCCCAGCAACCAGCCTCAGGCCCTCTTTTACGTGGACGAGGTGGCACCGTTCATACCGCCGGTTCGCAAGCCCGCCTGCAAACCGGCACTCAATCTGCTGTTCAAGCAGGCGCGCAAGTACGGCATCTGCTGCCTGATGGGCACCCAAAACCCCGGTGACGTGGACTACAAGGCCATGGCTCAGTTCGGTACCTGGGCCCTGGGCCGGCTCACCACCCGACAAGACTTGGCCAAAATCCAGCCGACGGTGAAGGCGTTGGCACCGGTGGATACCGATCGCATCATGACCGAGCTGCCCGCCCAGACGCCCGGACAGTTCATCCTGCTCTCTCCCGATAACTTCGACACCCCTGAGCCCCTGGCCGTGCGCTGGCTCTACACCCGCCACGAAACCTTGGACGAGAGACGCATCCACGCCCTGGCCCTGGAACGCTGGCTGACGCGCTTCGGTGAACTGGAGGCTCGCCTGGAACAGCGTGAAGACGCGCCTGAATCTGAGTCCGCGGTCAAAGAGAACACGGACGAACCGCCAGCGCCACTCGCCACCGTCGAATCAGAACCGGGAACCAGCCCCGATCTCAAAGACCTGGAACGCATGATCACCGCCACCGCTGCCGAGTTCGCTCAAAAACACGGGCTAAGCGAGGGGCAGGCACGGCGCATCCTCAACGACCTCCTGAGCAAGGGTCTGGCCGAGCGCTTTAAGGACGGCCGCAGTCATCGTTACTGGTCGCTGAGTCTGGGACTGCGCCCGGACCTGGGCCTGCTGGGACCGGTTCAGACCCTCATGCCCGCCGTCACCCGCGAACGGGCCCAAGTCCTCGCCGAAACCTACCGGGAGCGCCGTACCCTTGGCCTGTTGGGAGACGACGAAGAACTGGAAGAATTACAGCTGGAGTATCGCCTCACCCTGCGCGTCGTGTTCCAGGAAAAGATCAAGCATGGTCTGTGGAAACGTTTACTGGGGCATGGCGAATACGCCGACCTCATTGAGAGTGTCTACTACCACCCCAAACGCCTGGAGATACTGCTGTTCGATCCGCAGACCGGCGTCCGCTTTCATCAGCAGCCGGACGAACATGCCTCAAAGATCGTAGACTTCGACGGTGCCACCCAGGTGGTACGCCGATCCCCCGGCGAGATCCACTTCAACGAACAGGAATGGCGTGAACGCCACAGCGACGAAACCCTCATGGAACACCTTCAAAACCGCTTCCCCGCCCGAGTCACGGCAGTGGAACCGGTGTTCCTGCCAGTGTGGCGGGCACTGTTGAGCAAGCCGGGACAGCCGGGTATGCGGGTGGTCACCCTGGATGGGTTGAGTGGGAATCCGTTGGAGTGGTGAGGCATGAGTCAGCCCATGCGGCCGTTTACCCAACGGAGGCCGAGGTGCTGCTCACTCACGATCGAGGTTTAATCTCCACGCCGCTGTCGGCGGGACGAGTATCCACCACGAAATGCAGCCCCGTCACAGTCAGTCCCTCCCGTTCGTAGAATCGATGCGCATCCTTTCTTTGAGTCCCGGAATCCAGGTGAAGCTGAGCACAACCTTCCCTGACAGCCAAATCCCTTAGCCAGGAAAGCAAATGTGCACCGAAGCCCTGTGAACGAAAATCCGCAAGGGTCACCAAGTCATCGACGTATAGGAATCGTCCCCAGGCTAGATTCTCGCCGAAGCGAAAGCCCGCGACGGCAATTACCCGAGAAGACACCTCAAGGTAAGCAAGTCGATAGCCCAATTTCTCTTGCCTACGAATACGCGCAACGAATTCCTCTTCCTTGATATGCGGCCTAAGATGCTGCATGACTTGATAACAGGCTTTGATCTTGGCTTCCGTCTCCGCAAACTCGACTAACATAAAAATCCAGCCTCACAGCCAAGCTAACTTCTTTCCATTGTTTCCAAAAATTCATGCGAATCCATGTATGCGCACCGCACGACGAAACACCCATAGCCTACCGTATCCCCACTGACAAGCGGCGGACTGTCAGACGACAAACAATACAAAGATTACGATCAGTTGGGCTATTCCGTTCAATCGCTGTTTCCCAAACAGGCCGGACTATTACTCCAGGGAGGCACAGATACCTCCATGCAGCCTGACTACACCCTCAGGATCCTAGGAAAACAGCCGGTAACGCTACTGACGACAAATGCTGTTCTTTGTCTGCCAAAAACCGCACCAGTCGCATATACATAGTAACCGAATGGGCGCGACGAAATCACGGTTCCATTGAAAAAGGCCGGATCACCGGCCTTTTTTTACGTCCCAAACGGCTTAACAGGGTCAGTTAATCTGCATCATCTTCCGCTACTTGCGGACGATCCACCAACTCCACGTAGGCCATCGGCGCATTGTCACCGTTGCGATAACCACATTTGAGAATGCGCAGGTAACCACCCGGACGAGACTGATACCGCGGACCCAATTCGCCGAACAGCTTGCCCACGGCCGCCTTGTCGCGAAGCCTGGAAAACGCCAAACGCCTTTTCGCCACGGAATCCTCTTTCGCAAGAGTGATCAGCGGTTCGGCAACACGACGAAGCTCTTTGGCTTTTGGAACAGTGGTCTTGATGAGTTCGTGCTCAAACAAGGAAACCGCCATGTTTCGAAACATGGCACTGCGGTGGCTGCTTTCTCTATTGAGATGCCGACCGGATTTGCGATGACGCATGGCTCGAATTCCTTACAAATGCTAATACTGAATGAATTCTGTCTACCGACGGCGTCAGGCCGAGGCGCGATCGTCGTTCTGAAGACTGGCTGGCGGCCAATTCTCCAGTTTCATACCAAGGGACAAACCACGCGCCGCCAAAACTTCCTTAATCTCGGTAAGCGATTTCTTGCCCAAATTTGGTGTCTTGAGCAGTTCGACCTCGGTCCGCTGAATCAAATCGCCGATGTAGTAGATGCTTTCCGCCTTGAGGCAGTTCGCCGAACGCACCGTCAGTTCCAGGTCATCTACCGGTCGGAGCAGCACAGGGTCAATGGTCTCAGTGCCCACCGTAGTCCCGGTTTCACGCTCTGCGACGCCGTCAAACTGTGCAAATACCGACAGCTGTTCCTGTAGAATGCCAGCCGCCTTGCGGATGGCCTCTTCGGGTTCGATCGTGCCATTGGTCTCAATATCCAGAATCAGCTTGTCCAAGTCAGTACGCTGCTCAACGCGCGCACGCTCTACGGAGTAACTGACTTTCCGAATCGGACTGAACGACGCATCCACTTGCAAACGACCGATAGGACGATCCTCTGCTCCACCTTCATTTCGTACTACTGAGGGCTCGTAACCACGACCGGTGGCCACTTTCAACGTCATGCTCAAAGAGCCAAGATCAGTCAGGTGGGCGATTACCTGATCCGGGTTCTTCAACTCGACATCGTGGTCGAGAGCGATATCTGCCCCTGTCACCTTCCCAGGACCCTTCTTGCTGAGCGACAACGTGGCTTCCGAGCGAGAATGCATGCGGAAAGCAAGCTGTTTAAGGTTCAGCAGAATATCGATAATATCCTCTTGTACGCCCTCCAATGTGGTGTACTCGTGTAATACACCCTCAATCTCGACTTCGGTCACCGCTGCGCCCGGAAGCGAAGACAGTAACACCCGGCGCAAAGCATTACCCAGGGTGTGCCCGAACCCGCGTTCCAAAGGTTCCAGAATTACCCGGGCACGGCGCTCGGTAACAACCTCAACGTCGACCGGACGAGGTTTCAAGAAGTCGGTCGTCATAT
Organism: Chromatiales bacterium; assembly: GCA_020445565.1. Classification (GTDB taxonomy): domain Bacteria; phylum Pseudomonadota; class Gammaproteobacteria; order JAGRCI01; family JAGRCI01; genus JAGRGI01. The sequence goes on along the minus strand of JAGRGI010000039.1, from coordinate 5,628 downwards.
CCGTCATTCGCTTGCCCTGTATCGATAGACCAATCGTTCAGCTTGTAACGCTTGCACTCAAGCCAGTAGCGAGGAGCGTAAAGCCGCACTTGACGCGGTCGGCTGATCAAACCAGCCGGAGTCCGCGATTAGGATTACTTGGAGTACAACTCGACAACCAACTGTTCGTTGACGTCGGCAGGCAGTTCGCTACGCTCCGGCAAATTCTTCAGCACGCCTGACATAGCTTTTGCGTCAACATCAACCCAATCGGGAAAGCCGTACTGCTCAGCTACACCCAGGGCTTCGACGATACGCGCCTGCTTCTTGGCTTTCTCACGAATCGAGACCTTGTCGTTAGGCGCTACACGATAGGATGGGACGTTCACCACCTTATCGTTCACAAGTATGGCCTTGTGACTCACCAACTGACGACATTCGGCCCGAGTGGCTCCAAATCCCATGCGGTAGACCACGTTGTCTAAGCGCGCCTCGAGTAACATGAGGAGATTTTCGCCGGTAGAGCCCTTCTTCTGAGCCGCTTCCTGGTAATAATTGCGGAACTGGCGCTCCATGATGCCGTAGATGCGGCGCATCTTTTGCTTCTCTCGAAGCTGGACACCATAATCAGACAGACGCCCGCGCCTTTCACCATGTTGGCCAGGCTTCTTGTCGAGGCGACATTTGCTATCCAACGCGCGCGTACGGCTCTTGAGTAGAAGATCAGCACCTTCTCGGCGGCTAAGCTTGCACTTCGGTCCGATGTACCTTGCCATTCGAAATTACTCCTGCCTGTCCTACTACACGCGACGCTTCTTGGGGGGGCGACAACCGTTGTGTGGTATCGGCGTCACATCTGTGATGCTGGTGATCTTGAAACCAGCACCGTTCAGCGCACGAACGGCAGACTCCCGACCAGGACCAGGACCTTTAACCCAAACCTCAAGATTCTTGAGTCCGAATTCTTTGACCGCATTCCCAACCTTGTCTGCAGCAACCTGCGCAGCAAAGGGGGTACTTTTACGGGAGCCACGGAATCCCGAACCGCCGGCAGTTGCCCAGCCAAGGGCATTACCCTGACGGTCGGTGATTGTGATTATCGTGTTGTTAAATGAGGCATGGATATGGGCGATCCCGTCTACCACATTCTTCTTAACACGTTTACGGACGCGGGGATTGGTCTTGGCCATTGAGTTAATCCAGAAATTGAGTTCGGGTCGCGGCGACTAGATCACTTGCGAATCGGCTTACGTGGCCCTTTTCGGGTACGCGCGTTGGTCCGCGTACGCTGACCACGCACCGGAAGGCCACGCCGATGGCGGATGCCCCGATAGCACCCCAAATCCATCAACCGTTTAATGTTCATCGTGATTTCACGACGCAGATCACCCTCAACGGTGAACGCAGCCACGGCGGTACGCAGTGCCTCGACCTCTCCTTCGGACAGGTCGCGGACCTTACGATCTTCCTGCACATTGGCAGCCGCACAGATCTGTTGCGCACGGGTGCGACCGACCCCATAGATGGAAGTCAGTGCGATAACCGTGTGTTTGTTAACAGGTATATTGATGCCAGCAATACGGGCCATTCCGATGCTCCTGCGCGCCTAGGCGGTGAAACCCCGCAAAGGTAAACGGCGAAGAATATAGTTTTCAGCAGAAAAACGCAAGACCGGCTCGGCCTTGCACCATATCAACCCTGGCGCTGTTTGTGGCGGCCGTCGGTACAGATCACTCGAACTACGCCGTTACGCTTGACGACTTTACAGTTGCGGCAGATCTTTTTCACAGATGCGCGGACTTTCATGGAACTCTCCAGCAAATCTCAAGTAATTCGTGCGCGCCTAACGAAGCTGCCCGGCGCGGCCGTGGCTTTTCAAATTAGCCTTCTTCAAAAGGCTGTCGTACTGATGGGACATCAAGTGGGCCTGTATCTGCGCCATGAAGTCCATCACGACCACCACGATGATCAGCAGGGACGTGCCTCCGAAGTAGAATGGCACGTTCCAGTAAACAATCAGGAACTCCGGCAGCAAACAGACTGCCGTGATATAGATGGCACCAGCCATCGTCAATCTGGTCATGACTGTGTCGATATACCGCGCGGTTTGTTCACCCGGCCTGATGCCCGGAATGAAGGCCCCGGACTTCTTCAGATTGTCCGCTGTCTCTTTGGCATTGAAGACCAAGGCCGTATAGAAAAAGCAGAAAAATACGATCGCCAGTGCGTACAGCAACACATAGACCGGCTGCCCCGGCGACAGAGCCGCTGATATATCCTGCAGCCAACGCATCCCTTCCGCATTACCGAACCAGCCCGCCATAGTAGCAGGAAAAAGAATAATACTGGAAGCGAATATTGGCGGTATGACGCCAGCCATGTTCAGCTTCAAGGGCAGATGGCTTGTTTGCGCGGCATACATCCGACGCCCTTGCTGCCGTTTCGCGTAATTTACGGTGATTCGGCGTTGCCCCCGCTCCACGAAGGCGACAAAACCGGTTACCGCTACCGCCAGTGCCAGCAGGAACAAGACGGTCAATGCATTCATTTCCCCGGTGCGCGCCAACTCAAGCGTACCGCCAAGCGCCGCAGGGAGTCCGGCCACGATACCAGCGAAAATAATCAGCGATATACCGTTTCCAATACCCCGCTCTGTCACTTGTTCGCCTAACCACATCAAAAAGATTGTGCCGGTAACCAACGTAACCGCTGCCGTGAATACGAAGGCGGGTCCTGGATTGATGACAACAGACACCCCGCCAGCACTCTGGTCCTGCAGCGCCATAGCCACGCCGACGGACTGAAATGTGGCTAGCAAAACCGTACCGTACCGAGTGTACTGGGTAATCTTGCGCCGACCTGCTTCGCCTTCCTTCTTGAGTTGCTCAAGTGAGGGAATGACTACCGACATCAGCTGCATGATGATTGAGGCCGATATGTACGGCATGATACCGAGGGCGAACAGGCTTAGCCTCTCTAGCGCCCCCCCGGAGAACATGTTGAACATATCCAGAATCGTGCCACGCTGCTGATCAAACAGAGCAGCCATCGCATAGGGGTTTATCCCAGGAACCGGAATATGCGTCCCGACACGATAGACGAACAACGCCCCCAGCACGAACAGGAGGCGTTGCCGCAGCTCTGTGAATTTACCGAGGCCGCCCAGTGAGCCGGCCACGCTGGTTCCTGGAGAAGCCACTTACTCTACTACCTTTCCACCGGCCTTTTCGATTGCTTCGCGAGCGCCCTTGGTCAGGTGTACACCCTGAACGGCAAATGCCCGAATCACTTCGCCTGAAGCGAATATCCGAGCACGCGCGATCGTCTGACCAACGATACCCGCCTGCTTCAGGGAAGCAAGATCAACGGTGTCGCCTTCCAACTTGCTGAGTTCTGACAAGCGAACTTCGGCAGTGTCTGCACTGACGCGTGACTTGAACCCTACTTTGGGCAAACGACGCTGCAGCGGCATCTGACCGCCTTCGAAACCGGTTTTATGGTAGCCACCGGTACGCGAGCGCTGCCCCTTATGGCCGCGACCGCAAGTCTTGCCCAGACCACAACCGATACCACGGCCCACGCGCTTGGCATCCTGCCTGGAGCCTTTGCCGGGTTTGATGGTGTTCATACGCATTTCAGTCTTCCTCCACGCGCACCATATAGGAGACCTTGTTCACCATGCCACGCGTGGCGGGGGTGTCTTCAATCTCAACGGTATGGTGCATACGACGGATGCCAAGCCCGCGGACACATTCACGGTGCGACTTGAGACGACCGTGTACGCTGCGAACGAGCGTCACTCGCATCATTTTCTTCTCAGACATGGCCTTATTCCAAAATCTGTTCGACGCTCAGGCCACGCTTGGCGGCCACGGCTTCCGGATCACAGACATTCCGCAACCCGTTTATTGTGGCTCTAACCACATTGATCGGGTTGCTGGAGCCGATACATTTGGCCAGCACGTTATGCACGCCCAGCACTTCGAATACGGCGCGCATGGCTCCCCCCGCAATGATACCCGTACCTTCCGAGGCCGGCTGCATGTACACCTTTGCGGCGCCATGGCGCCCCACGATGGGATGCCAGAGAGTGTCACCCTTCATGCGCACGGTAACCATATTCTTGCGGGCCTGTTCCATCGCCTTTTGAATGGCCACCGGCACTTCGCGGGCCTTTCCATGACCAAAGCCAACACGCCCCTGTCCGTCGCCAACAACCGTCAACGCAGTGAAGCCAAATTGACGACCACCCTTGACCACCTTGGCGACACGATTGACCGCCACCAGTTTCTCGAGCAGATCGTCGCCGCTCGCTGCCTTTTCGAATTCAGCCATGGTTTACCCCTAAAAATCCAAACCGTTCTCGCGGGCGGCATCGGCCAGGGCCTTCACCCGGCCATGAAACCGAAACCCGGAGCGATCGAAGGCAACCTTCGACACACCCGCCGCCTTTGCCTTTTCGGCGATCGCTTTCCCCACCGTAGCGGCAGCGGAGGCATTACCGGTATTCCCGCCGATCGTCTCGCGAAGATCCTTTTGCAACGTGGAGGCAGAGGCCAGCACGTGAGAACCGTCGGGGGAAATCACTTGGGCGTAAATATGACGAGGCGTACGGTGAATACACAGACGAGCGACGCCAAGCTCCTGGATCTTGGCCCGAGTCCGACGCGCACGACGCAGACGAGCAGTTTTCTTGTCCATTGCTGGCGACCTCTACTTCTTCTTCGCTTCTTTAATCGCAACGTATTCGTCGGCGTAGCGAACGCCCTTACCCTTATAGGGTTCTGGCGGACGATAGGCACGGATCTCGGCAGCCACTTGACCGACGCGCTGTTTATCCATGCCTCTTACGACTATTTCCGTTGCGCTGGGGGTTTCGATTTCGATCCCAGCTGGAACTGAATAGTCCACCGGATGAGAGAAACCGAGGTTGAGACTCAGGACGGTCCCCTTAGACTGGGCCCGGTAGCCGACGCCAACCAGGGACAGTTTTTTCTCAAACCCCTGCGATACACCAATGACCATGTTGTTCAGCAACGCACGCATGGTACCGGCAAGCGCATCAGAACCACGCTCCTCGTCGCGGGGAGACACGTTGATCACTCCGTCATCTACAGACATGGCGACCTTTTCATGAATCCGCATTTCCATACTGCCCTTGCCACCCTTGATGGAGACCAGGCCATCCTGTTGCGAAACTTCGACACCCTTCGGCAGGGTGATCGGGGATTTTGCTACCCTAGACATGTTGATCCCCCAGCATCAAGCGACGGTAAGCAGCACTTCGCCGCCGTGCCCGGCCTTGCGGGCAGCGCGATCGGACATAATGCCCTTGGAAGTGGATATCACAGCAACACCCAAACCACCCTGAACCTTCGGAAGTTCATTTCGCGAGCGGTAGATACGCAAACCGGGACGGCTTACACGTTGGAGTTCCGCTATGACGGGCCGATTTTCAAAATAACGCAGGGCGATGGTCAGCACCGGCTTGGCATCGCTACCGCCTACTTTGTACTCACCTAGGTAGCCTTCATTTTTAAGCACTTCGGCGATAGCCACCTTTTGCTTAGAGGAAGGCATACTCACTTCACGCTTGCCGGCCTGCTGCGCATTGCGAATGCGCGTCAGCATATCGGCGATCGGATCAGA
>JAGRGI010000038.1 GCA_020445565.1 Chromatiales bacterium | reverse complement strand
GCACTTCCATTTCGACCAGCTCCAGCAGCTCGGCATCGTCCACCTGGTCGGCCTTGTTGAGGTACACGACGATATAGGGCACGCCCACCTGACGAGACAGCAGAATGTGCTCGCGGGTCTGGGGCATGGGGCCGTCGGCTGCCGACACCACCAGAATGGCACCATCCATCTGTGCCGCACCGGTGATCATGTTTTTGACGTAGTCGGCGTGTCCGGGGCAGTCCACATGGGCGTAGTGGCGGGCTTCGGACTCGTACTCCACGTGAGCGGTGGCGATGGTGATGCCGCGCTCACGCTCTTCCGGGGCGTTGTCGATGTCGCCATAGTCCTTGAACTCGCCGCCCCGCAGCTCCGCCATCACCTTGGTAATGGCAGCCGTCAGCGTGGTCTTTCCATGGTCCACGTGGCCAATAGTGCCCACGTTGACGTGTGGTTTGGTACGTTCGAATTTTGCTTTGGACACGACTCTCTACCTCGTTGATCCTGCTATGCGCTACTTCGCGGCTCTCCGGGTCGGTTGACCGCCCCGTCAGGATGCCTTCTTGATCACTGCATCGGCGACGTTCTGCGGCGCCTCGGCGTATTTGGTGAATTCCATGGTGTAGGTGGCACGCCCCTGGGTAGCGGACCGCAAAGAAGTTGCGTAACCGAACATCTCGGACAGCGGCACCTCAGCACGAATCACCTTACCACTGGGAGAATCGTCCATACCCTGCAGAATACCGCGACGACGGTTCAAATCGCCCATCACATCACCCATATAGTCTTCCGGCGTCACGACTTCGACCTTCATGATGGGCTCAAGCAGCACCGGCCGACATTTTTGCGCGCCTTCCTTGAAGCACATGGAACCGGCAATTTTGAAGGCCATCTCGCTGGAATCCACATCGTGATAGGAACCGTCATAGAGGGTTACTTTGACGTCGACCACCGGATAGCCCGCGATAACGCCGTTGGCCATCTGCTCTTGAACGCCCTTATCCACAGCCGGAATGTATTCCTTCGGAACGACACCACCGACGATACCGTTAACGAACTCGTAACCGCCACCCGCCTCTTTAGGCTCGATCCTCAGGTAGACGTGACCATATTGACCGCGACCACCGGACTGACGCACAAACTTGCCTTCCTGCTCGATCGAATTGCGAATGGTCTCGCGGTACGCCACCTGAGGAGCGCCCACGTTGGCTTCTACGTTAAATTCGCGCTTCATGCGGTCGACAATGATATCCAGATGCAGCTCACCCATACCGGAGATAATGGTCTGACCGGACTCTTCATCAGTGCGAACGCGGAAGGACGGATCTTCCTGTGCCAGCTTGCTCAGGGCGATACCCATTTTCTCCTGATCGGCCTTGGTCTTGGGCTCCACAGCGACGGAAATCACCGGCTCAGGGAACTCCATTCGCTCCAGAATAATGGGCTTATCGAGAGAACAGAGCGTGTCACCGGTGGTGACCTGCTTCAAACCCACGGCCGCAGCAATATCACCGGCCCGAACCTCCTTGATCTCCTCGCGGTTATTGGCATGCATCTGCAAAATACGACCGATGCGTTCGCGCTTACCCTTAACAGAGTTGAGGACGGTATCGCCGGAGTTCAGCACCCCCGAATACACACGGAAGAAACTCAGGCTGCCGACGAACGGGTCGGTGGCAATCTTGAAGGCTAGCGCCGCAAAAGGCGCCTCGTCGCTGGACTCACGGGTCGCGACCTCGGCATCCTCACGATCGTCCAACACACCCTTGATGGCAGGCACATCCACCGGAGAGGGCATCAGCTCGACAACCTTGTCCAGCATTGCCTGCACGCCCTTGTTTTTGAAGGCCGAACCGCACATCGTCGGAACAATCTCGGTGGCGATGGTGCGCAGTCGCAAACCCTGGAGGATATCCTCTTCGCCGAGATCACCTTCCTCAAGATACTTTTCCATCAGCTCTTCGGTAGCTTCGGCAGCGGATTCGACCATGTGCTCGCGCCATTCGCTGCACAGATCGGCCAGATCGGCCGGGATCTCCTCATAGCTGAACTCGACACCAAGGTTTTCCTCTTTCCAGCGAATCGCCTTCATCTTGATGAGGTCGACCACACCGGAAAAGGTTTCTTCCGCGCCAATCGGAATCTGCAACGGTACAGGCTTGGCACCGAGACGGCTCTTCATCTGTTCGACCACGCGCAGGAAGTTGGCACCCATGCGATCCATCTTGTTGACGAAGGCCATACGCGGCACGTGGTACTTGTTGGCCTGGCGCCAGACGGTTTCGGACTGCGGCTCAACACCGCCTACAGCGCAGAACACGGCACAGGCACCATCCAGAACACGCAAGGAACGCTCCACCTCGATGGTGAAATCTACGTGTCCGGGGGTATCAATGATGTTGATACGATGCTCAGCCATGGAACCATCCATGCCGCGCCAAAAGCAGGTCGTCGCAGCAGAGGTGATGGTGATGCCGCGCTCCTGCTCCTGAACCATCCAGTCCATGGTCGCAGCACCGTCGTGCACTTCACCGATCTTGTGGGACACACCGGTGTAGTACAGGATGCGTTCGGTGGTAGTGGTCTTGCCCGCATCGATATGAGCCATGATGCCCAGGTTGCGATACCGGCTGATCGGGGTTTTACGTGCCACGACAGAAACCTTGCCTTACAGTGGTTGTTCCGATGTCAAACAGGGCGAGCCATTACCAGCGGTAATGACTGAACGCCTTGTTCGCCTCCGCCATGCGATGCGTGTCTTCGCGCTTCTTCACCGCGGTACCGCGCTTCTCGGCGGCATCGCGCAGCTCGCCAGCCAAACGCAACTCCATGGACTTCTCGCCACGCTTGCGCGCCGCGTCGATGATCCAGCGCATGGCCAGAGAGTTGCGGCGCACGGCACGCACCTCAACAGGCACTTGATAGGTGGCACCACCGACGCGGCGAGACTTGACCTCGACCATCGGGCGGACGTTGTCGAGCGCGCGCTCCAACACATCCAGGGCTTCTCCACCCTCCTTCTCGGAGACGCGATCCAGGGCGCCATAAACGATTTGTTCGGCGGTTGATTTCTTGCCGTCGACCATAATCATATTGATGAACTTGGCCAGCATGGCACTACCGAATTTGGGGTCCGGCAGGACTTCACGGCGGGCAACGACTCTTCTTCTAGGCATCTGTCAATCTCTCGCTATCGGGCCAGTTCCCGGCTGATCAACTCTTCGGACGCTTGGCACCGTACTTGGAACGGCCCTGCCGGCGCTTTTCGACACCGGAAGTATCCAGGGTGCCGCGCACGGTGTGATAGCGCACGCCGGGCAGATCCTTGACGCGGCCGCCGCGAATCAACACCACGGAGTGCTCCTGAAGGTTGTGACCCTCACCACCGATGTAGCTGGTGACTTCATAGCCATTGGTCAACCGCACACGCGCCACTTTACGCAAGGCCGAGTTCGGCTTCTTCGGCGTGGTTGTGTATACGCGGGTGCACACGCCGCGACGCTGCGGGCATGCCTGCAGAGCAGGAACATTGCTCTTTTCCTGCTTGCGCTTGCGAGGCTTACGCACCAGCTGGTTGATCGTTGCCATGAATCGCTTGCTCCAAAACTCTTCTCGTTGACCTACGCGAGCGGACATCAACCCTCGCCAGAGACCGCGTGCAACACAAAGCCACCCCGCAGGCGCCTCACCAGGAGTGACCCACTTGATGTCGAATGGATTGACACGGAAACGCGCCGAATAATCCGGCATTGACTCCCCAAGCAAGTCCACTGCCCGGGAAACCGCTGTTGGCCGGTCTACGTTGGGGCTTTACAGGCTTGGCGTCTGCTCAAATAACAACAGACCGGCGAAGCCGGCCTGTGGAGACGCGGAAGTATAAGTAGAGAGAAATTTCGTGTCAAGTTCGGTTTGGCAGCCCGGACTCGGCACTCGGTGACGTTTTGTCACAGCTCCGAGAGCAGCCTGGACGTCATGGTTTCAGCCTGCCCCAGGTAGCCACCGCCAAACAGGTTGAGGTGGTTGAGGATGTGGTACAGATTGTAAAGAGTCTTGCGGACAGAATAGCCCGGGTCCAAGGGCCATTGCTCGTCGTAACCTTGGCGAAAACCGCCACCAAAGCCACCAAACAATTCGGTCATCGCCAAGTCTGCTTCGCGGTCACCGTGGTAGCAGGCCGGATCGAAAATGACCGGTGCGCCGTCGTGAGTATAAGCAAAGTTGCCAGCCCAGAGGTCACCGTGCAAAAGCGAAGGCTCAGGCTGGTAAGACTGAAAAAAGACACCCAGCTCCGCCATCAGGCGCTCACCATCGCGCCTCAGACGCCCCCCGAAACCGTTGCGCTCGGCCAAATCATATTGAAAGCGCAGCCGCCTATCCCGATAGAACGTTACCCAATCGTCATCCGGTTCGTTGATCTGTGCCGTGGAGCCAATGGTATTGTCGCGATGCCAACCGAAACGAGTCTGGTGAATGCGATGCATCGCGGCCAGCGCCCTGCCGGCGCGGTCTCCGTCACCTCGCCCCCCCAAAGACAGATATTCCATTGCGATGAAGGCCCTACCCTCGCTGACTCCGGCAGTGATGGGCTCAGGAACCCCGATGGTGGCAGTGCTAGCCATCTCCCGCAGACCTTCGATTTCAGCCTCAAACATGGGCAGCAAGTCCGCACGGTTCAGCTTGACGAACACATCAAAGGGTTCGCCACTGACATGGTATGCCTCGTTGATAGAACCGCCTCCAACAGCACGACGCTGGCCCGCGCGCCAGACTCGCCCGCAGGACACGGCAATTGCACGGGCAATACCAGCCCAAAGGTCAGCCATTGTGTTTACTCCTTATATTGGGACTTCCTCCTTTCATCTCACCTCTCGCGGTACGCCGTCGAAGAAGTCCACCCGTGCAGTCTCCAGCGAATACTCTGCACCCACCACCAAAAGTCCGTCGTTGGCGATCAGATCCTCAATGATGGCCGAGCCGTGCCGCAATCGGTCCGCTGACATGCGTACATTGGCTCGGACGCAGGCGTTCAATAGCTCATCCGGTTTAAGCCGCAGATCGGTGGACAACAGAGGTTCAATCGCCGGACGCACCCGACTGACAATGGAGCGAATATTTTCGGATGGGTTATCGTCTCCCCGTACCAATTCATCGATGGTAGCGGTAACTGCCCCGCAATGGGTATGCCCAAGCACGACCACAAGGCGGGTACCGTAACGGGATACGGCAAATTCGACACTGCCAATCTGGGACGGCGCAACGATGTTGCCCGCCACCCGGATGACGAACAGGTCTCCCAAGCCTTGGTCAAAGATGGCTTCCGCCGGCACGCGAGAATCGGAACAACCCAATATGATGGCAACCGGCTTCTGTCCAACGTGGGGTTCAGAACGATTCAGATGTGAAAGCAGGGATTCCAGCGCCCGCACATTTGAGGCAAACCGCTCATTTCCATCCTTCAACCTTTGCAGGGCTTCAAGACCAGGTACTTGATTGCTCATGGCGAATAAGGTTTCCCTGTTGCTGTTGACTGCTGTATCGGCATCGACATAGACCAGAGGCAGATTCCCCGGTCTACCGATGACACGATGGTAGAAAAACCTAACAAGTACCGCAATCACGTCAGGGCAGCGAGAAAGAGGGATTGAGCCAGAGTGCAACACCTCCCCCCGTAAACCATGTTGGAGGCACGTAATGCCATTGCCTCAATGTGGGATTCAAGGCGAACTCCTCAATAGAGACCCCATGCCGCAGGAAAGTGAGTCGCTGATCTCAAAAATCGTAAAGGTTCGTTCCATACGACCAAAGAACGTTGTAACGAATCATTAAACAGGAAAACCCTAAATATATATAACTTATTGTTTTTAATTATTTTATTAAGTTGGCACAGCTTCTGCTTTAGGTGAATCAACGCCACAGGCGTAACGAAGGCGGGACACGAAACCGCCAAGCACCCACTACCCTGATTCAGCCGAGGATCGCCATGAAAACGACTATCGCCCTGCTGCTCGCCCTAAGCCTGATTGCCATCGCCGGCACCGGCTCGGCCCAGCCTGGCCAAGGCGATGACGATCCACAGTTGAAGAAGATCTTCGTCGTGTACAACGTCTAGCTGCACGAATTCACTATTGATCCCATCGGAGACAAGACCATGAAAAAGATCATCGCTTCCCTGTTCGCCCTGAGCCTCCTCGCCGTTGCCGGCACCAG
>JAGRGI010000037.1 GCA_020445565.1 Chromatiales bacterium | reverse complement strand
GCTGCGGTGGTGCCAGGCGTTGGCGTGCAAAAGCGAGGAGCGTATCCGTTTCGCCACGCGCCGCGTGTAGTGATACATGCTCTCCTTTACCGCGATACCGGCGAAGGCGGCAATCAGTGCTGCCTTGCCCGGAGTTGGTAGCACCGCATCTGCGGTAAGCCGGCCCAAGGCGTGCCAAGCGAGTTCCACTGCGACGACCAGTAGCAGGCTGGCCAGGCTGAAGGTGGCGATCGTTTCGAAGCGTGCATGACCGTAGGGATGGTCCTCGTCTGCGTCCCGGGCACCGATCCGCGACGCCAGCAAAACCATGCCGTCACTGACCAGGTCGGATAGTGTGTGGATGCCGTCGGCGACCAGGGCTTGGGATTGCCCGATTACGCCGAAGGTAACCTGGGTTGCGCTCAAAATCGCATTGGCAACAGCGCCGATCACGGTGACGCGGCGGGTCTGTCGATAACGCTCGGATTTGTCGACCGGTGTTTGCAAGGGGATTCGGCGGAATACGTAGTCTGGATGGGTGACCGCTTTGTGTCGGCTCCCCCAACTATGCTCGCTACGGCGGGCGGTTTCAAGTTGGTTTGGGTGGATTCGGTGCCGCTTCCACCGTCACCAGAAAGCGGATCTCCCCATCTGTTTCGTCCAGCAGGCTGGCGCTGTGCCCATGGACTCTGCACCAGGCCGGGATGTCGAGCTTCACGCCGGGATCCGTTGCGATGATAATGACTTGGTCGCCGTGTCGTAGCTGGGCGACCTGATCTTGCAGTCGGATCACCGGCAGCGGGCAAAGCAGGCGTCTCGCATCCACTGCCAGCCGCGTCAAAGCATCCACTCCCTGGGTATCTCCTCACTGCCGAAAGGCGTCACTCGCAGGCGTAGGGGAGGGGCGCCGGGGCGGCCTACTTCTACCTCGACGCTGCCGGCATTGCGGCCTTGGCTGTAGCGGGCGACGATCCGGGCCGCCAGTTCCAAGTCGTCTTCGTCGACCTGACCGTCAATCAAGGTCATCGGTCCGGGGTGACTGACGGAATCCAGATAGGTATACATCCGTCGGTAACCGTTGAGGTAGTTACCCTCGCCCTCTTCGCGGGCCACGATCAGCTTGAAATGCGGTCTAGGGCGAATATGCCTCCCCACCTTCAGCAGTAAGATGTCGTCGAGTTCATACTGGCGTTGTTGGCGGGAAGCCCACAGGTCCTGTAGCTTTACCGTGTAGTTGGCATCCGTGAGGAAACAGCAGCCGCCGGCAGGTTGCGCCCATTCCTGGATGCCCAGTCGCCGGGCCAGCGCTATCTGTGGTTTGCGGGAACGGCCACTAAAACCATACAGGCGTTCACGATCCACCCAGCCTTCCAATTCCGGCTTGGTTGCCGGCAGGTTCAAGGCGCTCAGGGGGCGAAGCAGCAAGCCCTCGGCGCCGGATTCCTTCGAAATCACAGGCATGGTCTGTTTGCGTTGCGACATGGGGCGCTGGCCGACGACTTCGCCCGTGAGTATGAAGTCGAAGCCCCAGTCGCGAACCTTTTCCACTGCCTTGCCCACCATAAAGATCTTGCAGTCCAGGCAAGGGTTGAGGTTCGCCCCATAGCCGTGCTTGGGATTCAAGACAACGTCCTTGTACTCGTCGACGACGTCTACGATGTGCAATTTGATGCCCAATTGCTCGGCTACCCAAAGCGCGTTGTTGCGTTTCGGGCGGGTTTGACTTTGCTTGCGGATCGCGTGGGTGTGACCCTCCACGCAGAAGCCGGTAAAAAAATTCACGCCCTCAACCTGGACCCCCTGCTCCTGCACCACGCGGGCGGCAAGCATGGAATCCAGGCCACCGGAAATCAGTGCCAAGGCTTTGCGGGTCATGGGCATACCCTGTGTCGAATTGCCATGGCGAGGATTTTACCACGCTTGTCATTGCTGTCGGGCGGACCAACGGTGCGGTATTAGCGGCGCTGGCGGGCTTGGGCGGCGATTGACCCTCCCCGGAGGAGTCCGTATACTCGTCGGCCGCTGAAGTGGCACCAAAAAAGCCACTGTGGTTCTCAATCCGCGCCGCCAAGGGCGGCACACCGCGGAGCAAGAATGAAACGGCTTTCGGAATGCGTACGCTCCTATTGACACAAACGCTTCTGATCGCCCTGGTGGTCGTGGCCTATCTGCTTGTGCGCGGTTCGGCCCCCGCCTTGGCCGCCGTCTACGGCGGCGGCATTGCGCTGATAAATAGCCTGTTGCTGAGCTGGCGCGTGGCCCGAGGCGGCGGCACCGAAAAACGCGACGAAAAAATGGTCGTGTTGTCTTTGTACTTTGGTGCGGTCGAGCGCTTCGTTTTCACGCTGGTGGCCATGGGGGTCGGTATGGGGTATCTCAATCTGGATCCCCCGGCCATGCTGATCGCCTTCGCTGTCGCCCAGGTGGGGTTCGCCATCAGTGGCTATGCCAGGGCTGGGGCGGTATAGCGGTGCCGCCGTGATTGGCTGAGGCAAGAGTTCGAGAATTCAGAAAACCTTTTGGGAGTCCACACGTGAGCGCCGAAGGCACACCTGCCAGCAACCCCGTTGGATACATTCAGCACCACCTGCAAAACCTCTGTGCGGGCAATTGCGATCCGGTCACCCACAAGGCCGCCGGGTTCTGGGCTTTCAATCTTGACACCCTGTTTTTTGGCTGGGTGTTGGCCGGCTTGATCATGTATTTCTCGTACAGGCTGGGAAAGAGTCTGCAAAGCGGCACGCCTACCGGTTTTCAAAACGTCATCGAGGCCATCGTCGATTTCGTCAACGATCAGATCAAGGCCGTGTTCCCCGGTAGCAACCCCATCATCGGCCCGCTGGCCTTCACCATTTTCGTCTGGGTGTTCCTGATGAACGCGATGGATCTGGTGCCGGTGGATCTGCTGCCCTGGGTGGCGAGTGGAATCGGTGTGGATTATCTGAAGGTAGTGCCGACCACCGATCTGAGCACCACATTTGCGCTGGCGTTGTCGGTCTTCATCCTGATCATCTACTACAACATCAAGGTCAAGGGGCTTTGGGGTTACACCAAGCAGTTCCTGTTTCACCCCTTCGGCAAATTCCTGATTCCTGTCAATGTGGTTATGACGGCTATCGAAGAGGTTGCCAAGCCCGTCAGCCTGGCCCTGCGACTGTTCGGTAACATGTTCGCCGGTGAGCTACTCTTCCTGCTCATCGCGCTGCTGTCCTTCGGCTGGTACGTGCTGCCCGTTCAGGTGGCGCTGGGCAGTTTGTGGGCAATCTTCCATATTCTGGTGATTACGCTTCAGGCGTTCATCTTCATGCTGCTCACCGTCGTCTTCCTGGGCATGGCCCACGCCGACGATCACTGATTTTTCACCTTCAACCCAGACAACTTCTCTCACTCAAGGGGATACACAATGGATGCCACTCTGCTTGCATCGATCTACGCCTCCACCGCCGTTGCCGTCGGCATCATTCTGGCTGCTGCCGGACTGGGCTCCGCCCTTGGTTGGGGCTTGATCTGTTCCAAGTACCTGGAAGGTATCGCTCGCCAACCCGAGCTTCGTCCTCAGCTTATGGGGCAAATGCTGTTTACTGGCGGTCTGATGGAAGCCTTCCCGATGATCGTTCTCGGTATGGCCATGTGGTTCGTGTTCGCCAATCCGTTTGCCGGTGCTCTGCAATCCGCGATCGCTGGCTGATCGCTGTGCTTCCGAGACCAACAACGTTTTAATCGGCAGACAGGAGAACCCTAGTGGATATCAACGCCACTCTATTGGGCCAGATGATCACCTTTGCGGTGCTGGTCTGGTTCGTGAAGCGTTTCCTGTGGGGCCCATTGACCCAGATGATGCAGGACCGTCAGGCGCGAATCGCCGACGGCCTGGCCGCCGCCGAGCGTGGCCAGCACGAGCAGGAACTGGCCGAAAAGCGCGCCAAGGAACTGCTGCACCAGGCAAAGGACCAAGCTGCGGAAATCATCGCTCAGGGCCAGAAGCGCTCCAACGAGATCATCGAAGAAGCCAAGGATCAAGCACGCCAGGAGGGCGATAGGCTGCTGGCGGCCGCGCAAGCGGAGATCGAGCAGGAAGCAAATCGTGCTCGGGAACAGATGCGTGAACAAGTAATCACCCTCGCCATGGCCGGTGCTGAAAAGATCCTCGCCCGCGAAATCGATCAGGAAGCTCATAAGGGCATTCTGGACGAAGTGGCGGGGCAGATCTGACAGGAACAAGCCATGGCGCAAAGTACTACCGAACAGGCCAAGACAGCCCGGCCCTATGCTGAAGCCGTCTTCAAGCGCGCCCAGGAAAGCGGAACGCTGTCCGCATGGAGCGAGCAACTATTGTTGCTGGCGACCATCGCGGCCGACGAGCAGATGCAGGGTCTGATCCGCAATCCCAGGATCGCCCGATCCCAAGCCGCCGAAGTGCTGTTGGACGTTGCCGCAGAAGGTGTCGATACCGAAGGTCGTAACTTGGTCCATCTTCTGGCCCGTAACGGACGGACCGGGCTTCTGCCCGAGATCCAGCGCGTGTTTGAGGCGCGCAAATTGGAATCCGAAGGCAGCGTCGACGTGACGATCTATTCCGCCTACAAGGTGACCCAGGCGCAGGAAAAAACCCTTGCCGATGCCTTGAAGAGGCATTTGGGCAAGGATGTCAATGTGACCAGCGAGAAGGACCCGAGCCTGATCGGTGGTGTGTTGATACGCGCCGGAGACTTGGTAATTGACGGTTCGGTACGTGGGCGCCTGGCGAAAATGGCCGCGGCTCTTGGCAGATAATCGAGAGAATCAACATGCAACTCAATCCATCGGAAATCAGCGAGCTGATCAAAAAGAAGATCGAGAACCTCGATCTGGGTACCGAGGCCCATACCGAAGGCACCATCGTCAGCCTCACGGATGGTATCGTTCGCATCCATGGCCTGGCGGATGCCATGTCCTATGAAATGCTCAAGTTCCCCGGCGATACCTACGGTCTGGCCCTGAACCTGGAGCGCGACTCAGTTGGCGCGGTGGTGTTGGGTGACTATAAGCATCTTACGGAGGGAGACCCGGTACAATGTACCGGTAAGGTTCTGGAGGTTCCTGTGGGCCCCGAGCTGTTGGGCCGTGTAGTCGATGCCCTTGGCAACCCGATCGACGGCAAG
>JAGRGI010000199.1 GCA_020445565.1 Chromatiales bacterium | reverse complement strand
ACCGCTCGAGCCAGCAGACCGGGCTCATTCCGATCGAGTGGTTGCGGCTTTCCATGGGCGACATCGCAGAACGGACTGCGACGGGTACAGATATCGTCCATGATCATGAAGGTGGCGGTGCCGTGGTTGAAGCACTCGCCCAGGTTGGGGCACTGGGCCTCTTCGCAGACCGTGAACAGGCCGTGCTCGCGCAGAATACGTTTGAGGTCGCCCACTTTGGCGCCGGTGGGCGCCTTGGCGCGAATCCAGGCGGGTTTGCGGGGCAGATCCACCGTGGGGGCGATCTTTACCGGGATGCGCGCCATTTTCCGCTCGCCACGTTGGTGGCCCTCGGGGTCGGAACGGGAGGGGGCATGCAGGGTTTTCGGATCGCTCATGAGGCTTCTCGGTTGATTCCACGAACCCTGGCCGGGCTGGATTCCAGTCAAGTGTACTTCAGACCCCGGAGCAAGTGGGGCAACAGTTGCTCACCCATGGACTGCACATCGGCATCGATGCCCAATTCGCGGCACTGGGTGACGCCCAGCCCCGGGTAGCCACAGGGGTTGATCCGCTGAAATGGCGCCAGATCCATATCCACGTTGAGGGCCAATCCATGGTAGCAGCAACCGCGGCGTACCCGTAGGCCCAGGGCGGCGATTTTCTTGTCCTGTACGTAGACACCGGGTGCCTCGCGGCGGGCATGGGCCTCGATTCCAAAGTCGCACAGCAGATCGATGACAGCCGTTTCGAGTAGCGTGACCATGGCCCGCACCCCCAGATTGGCGCGTTTCAGGTCAACCAGGGTGTAGGCGATCAATTGGCCTGGGCCGTGGTAGGTCACCTGGCCGCCACGGTCGACCTTCACCACCGGAATCGCGCCCGGTTCCAGCAGATGTTCCGGTTTGCCGTTGAGCCCCAGGGTAAATACCGAGGGATGCTCCAGCAGGCGAATCTCGTCCGGGCTGGCCTCGTTGCGCCGTTCGGTATAGTCCTGCATGGTGCGCCACTGGGGTTCATAGTCGGAAAGGCCCAGGCGCAGGATGCGCGGTGGTGGGCGGTTCACAGCGCCCAGAGCACCAGTTCGTGGGAGGTGAGTTCGCGGTAGATGTCGTCCAGTTGGGCGCGGCTGGTGGCGCGCACGGTAACGGTGACTGACAGATAGTTGCCTGCCTTGCTGGGTCGGATCTTGACCGAGCCTTCGCCCAGATCGGGAGCGTGACGCCGTACCAATTCGACCACCGTCATTTCGAATTCCGGTGTATGCCGCCCCATGGCCTTGATGGGGAAATCGCAGGGAAAGTCGAAAAGTTCGTCTTCCGGGGTGTTCGGGTCAGACATCTACGGCGGGGCTGTTAGGCCGGGTTGTGTATTTGCCCTGGGAAGTGGGGGCAACCGGGGCGTGTTTAAACCCCCGCCCTCGACGGCCCTGGCAGTGCCGATGCCACGCGGGTCGCTGGCGGCGTCAACCACGCCGGTCCGCTTGTCAAGACGCACGGTCTGCATATTGCCATAGGTTTTTTGCAGGGGCTTGAGCGTGTGTCCCATGGCTTGCAGTTTTGCCTGGGTCTTGGCTGCCAAGGCATCAGGTTCGAATTGGATCTGATCGGGCAGGTATTGGTGATGAAAACGTGGCAGCGAGACCCAGGATTCGGGGGAGTTTCCTTCCGCCATATCCAAGATGGCGAGCAGCACCATGGTGATGATGCGACTGCCGCCCGGTGTGCCGAGGATGGCGATTTGGTCGTCGGATTCCACGAAGGTCGGCGTCATACTCGACAACATGCGTTTGCCGGGGGCGATGGCATTGGCTTCGCCACCCACCAGACCATAGACGTTGGGTGTGCCGGGGCGGGCGGAGAAATCGTCCATTTCGTCATTGAGCAACACCCCGGTACCCGGTGGTGTGAATCCGGAACCGAAGGGGTAGTTGATGCTCAGGGTGGCGGCAACCCGATTGCCTTCGGAGTCCAGTATGGAAAAATGGGTTGTATGCAGGCCCGCACCCGAGCGGTATTTCGGTAGCTCGGCGCTGGGTGTGGCTCGCTGCGGATCGATACTGGCGCGCAAGGCGCGGGCGTAGCCGTCCGACAGCAGGCGTTGCAAGGGCATGTCGACGAAATCCGGGTCTCCCAGGAACACGGCCCTGTCCGCATAGGCCCGACGCATGGCCTCTACCAGGTAATGTACCCGTTTGGCGGGGGGCAGGGTCTCCAACGGTATGTCCTGCAATTGATTGAGGATCTCCATCAGCACCACACCGCCGGAGGAGGGTGGCGATGCGGCATGGATGGTCATTCCGCGAAACCGTCCCTGGATCGGCGGGCGTTCGACGACTTGATAGTGGGCCAGGTCCTCCAGGGTCCAGATTCCGCCTGCGTCGCGCACGCCCGCCACGAGTTCTTGGGCGACCTCGCCGCGATAGAATCCGTCGTGCCCGCGTTCAGCCAAGGCTTGAAGCGTGTCGGCGAGATCCGTCTGGCGGATGACAGAACCCTGAGTCGGGACTTGTCCGTTGTCCAGAAATGCCGCGGCCGAAGCCGGCGACGCCCGCAGCACCTCCAGACGAAACCGGGCCATGTCACGGTAGATGCGATCGGCAGAAAATCCCTCTCTGGCCAGTTGGATAGCCGGCGCGAGCGTCTCACCAAGGGGAAGGCGTGCGTAGTGTTTCGCCAAGTGCGCCAGTGCGGCCGGTTCACCAGGTATGCCGGCGGCCAGGGGCCCGTCAACCGATCTGTCGGCAATCACCTCGCCCTGATTGTTCAGATACATGTCTCTGTGCGCCGCCAACGGCGCCCGTTCACGGCCATCCACCATCACCGTACGGGAGCTGTTTGCCTCGTGCAGCAACCAGAACCCACCGCCGCCGAGGCCGGAGCTGTAGGGTTCTACCACTGCCAGTACCGCGCTCACGGCAATCGCGGCATCAAAGGCGTTGCCGCCTTTCTCCAGAATGCGTAACCCGGCGTCCGTGGCCAAGGGATGTGCGCTGGCAACGGCCGCGCCTTGAGCCAGTGAGACCGATGGCAGTAACAAAAGCAGAAAAAGGCAACGAATCATCGGCGCACCTGCGCATGTTCTGACACGATCATCATCCCGTTCGTTTTCTTATTCTCAGGTGGGCGTTTTCCAAGTGTAGTTCGGCGCGCTCTTCCAGCAGGTCGAGCAGATCGTTGCCCACCAGGTTTTGGCGCCAGCCCTTGAGCACCGGCAGGCCGCGTTCGCCGCGAGCCAGTGCGTCCAGCTCCTTGCGGCTGGCCAGGGATTGCACGCTGATGGCCTGTTCTTCTGCGCGCAGACGGACCACTGCCATTAACAGATCGGACAGCGCTTCCTGTTGCGGGGTAGTGCGTTTGAACTCCGGCAGCCTGGGCCAGGTTTCCTTCGGGCGTGCCAGGGCTGTGCGGATATGCTCCAACAGCTCCTTGCCGCTTTTCTTGGCATGGCCCGCTTCCAGTCCGCGAATACTGGCCAGTTTGTTCTCGTTATCGGGCTGAATCCGGGCCAGTGCGAGCAGCGGGTCATCCGCCAGAATCCAGCGGCGCGGGCGATTGCTATCCTGGGCCTTCCGTTCCCGCCAGGCGGCCAATTCGGCGAGAACAGCCAGTTGCTTGGGTTTGAGCTTGCCGGCGCCCTTCACGCGCTGCCAGGCATCGGCTGGATCGTTGCGGTAGAGCGCGGGATCGGTCAGGGCGTCGAAATCCGGTTGCAGCCAGTCCAGGCGACCACGACGCGCCAACTCCGCGTTCAGCCGATCGAAGACTGTCACCAGGTAACGCACGTCGTCCAGTGCATAGCGCATCTGCTGCCGGTCCAGGGGACGCCGGGACCAATCCGTGCGGGTATGGCTTTTGTCCAGGTCCACACCCAGCAGCTCCCGCACCAGATTGCCGTAGCCGATCTGATCGGCGTGGCCAGCCAGGGCCGCGGCGATCTGGGTGTCGAAGATCGGGGCCGGCAGTTTGCCGGTGAGGTCCAGGAAGATCTCCAGATCCTGCCGGGCGGCGTGCAGCACCTTGACGATGTTCGGGTTGAAGAGAAGTGCGTAAAGCGGACTCAGATCATCCAGGGCCAGAGGGTCGATGCAGGCTGCGACCTGCCCATCGCAGACCTGGATCAGGCAAAGCTGGGCGCGGTAGGTCTTCTCACGCATGAATTCCGTGTCGAGCATCAGTCGCGGGCTGCCGGCGATTTCGGCGCAGAGTGCGTGCAGCGCGTCGGGGGTGTCTACGTAGCGTTCTTGCATAGAGCGAGGATCCAAGAAGTTGTCATTTTACAGTGTATCGAAATCGGACCAGTCAGGCGCTCCCCGCGCAAACGGGGAAACCGCCAAGCGTTGGGTATATTATGAATAGATAATTGATTGTGCCCTTCCCTTACTTGGAGACTGCGTGTTGAAGGCATTGTTGTTGCGATTCGTCGATATCTGTCTGCTACGGGCCGGCCCCCAGGATCTTCCTGTGTCCATGTTTCTGTTCTGGCTGTCGATGATCGCCTACCTGGTCAGCGGCTATCTGGTGGTCTCGATCGTCGGCAGTTTTGTCAATTCGATAAACGAGGTGTTGGTTGACGCGGCCTTACAGGTATTGGGGTTGCGCCTGCTGTTGCGCTTTACCAGGCACGAGGAACGCTTCGTGCAAACCACCGCGGCCACGCTGGGCACCGGAGCGATATTGCAACTCATCGCGCTGCCGTTGAATCAATGGGCAGTGGCAACCAGTGTCGATGGGCAGGCCGAGGCGCTGCCGGTATTCCTGGTGTTGGCGATGATGGTCTGGAGCGTGCTGGTGTTCGGTCATATCCTGCGCCATGCCCTGGATGTTAAGTTCATCCAAGGCGTCGGTGCGGCGCTGGCCTTCCTGTTTGTAACCATTCTCCTGGTGAATATGGTGGTACCCGATGGCGCCGCATAAGGGGCATGTCCACATCCTGGGGATTTGCGGCACCTTTATGGGGGGGATTGCCCTGTTGGCAAAGGCGGCAGGTTATAAGGTCACCGGCTCGGATGCCAACGTTTATCCACCCATGAGCACGCAACTGCGGGAGCAGGGTATCGAACTCAGCGAGGGTTACGAGGTTGGCCATCTGCAACCGGCGCCGGACTGGGTGGTGGTGGGCAATGCCCTGTCGCGCGGCAACCCGGCGGTGGAATACATGCTGGCGCAGGGCCTGCCCTATACCTCGGGTCCGCAATGGCTGGCCGAGCATCTGCTGCAAGACCGTTGGGTGCTGGCGGTAGCCGGCACCCACGGCAAAACCACCACTTCCTCCATGTTGGCGTGGATACTGGACTACGCCGGCCTCGATCCTGGGTTTCTGGTCGGTGGGGTGCCTTTGGATTTCGGTCTGTCGGCGCGGGCCGGGCAGGCACCGTTTTTCGTGGTGGAGGCGGACGAATACGACACGGCCTTCTTCGATAAACGCTCCAAGTTCGTCCACTACCGCCCACGGACGGCGATACTGAACAACCTGGAATTCGATCATGCGGATATCTTCGACGATCTGACCGCCATTCAACGGCAATTTCACCACTTAGTGCGAACCGTTCCAGGCAATGGGCTGATCGTCCGGCCGGAATGTGACGAGGCGTTGGACCAAACCCTGAGCATGGGTTGCTGGACGCCCACTGAAACCTTCGGCGAGCAGCCGGCATTATGGCACGCCGAATTGCTGCAAGCGGACAGCAGCCGCTTTCGCGTGTTCTGCGGCAGCGAGGACTACGGCGTGGTCGATTGGATTCACGGCGGGGAGCATAACCGCAACAACGCCCTGGCGGCCCTCGCCGCCGCGCGCCACGCCGGTGTGCCCGGCAAACTTGGGGTGGAAGCACTCTGCCGGTTTCGCGGCGTTCGCCGCCGCATGGAACTGCGCGGCGAGGTCAACGGCGTGCGGGTGTATGACGATTTCGCCCACCATCCCACCGCCATCGCTACCACCCTGGCCGGATTACGCGCAGCCCGCCCCGAGGCCCGCATCGTCGCCGTATTGGAGCCCCGTTCCAACACCATGCGCATGGGGGTGCACCGCGACCAGCTCGCCCCCTCGCTGAAGACAGCGGATCAAGTGATTCTATACACACCGCCGGGGTTGGATTGGAATCTGGACGATGTGGCCGCGGGCCTGGGGGGCCGTGGTGCCGTGTTCCGGGACATTGATGAGATCGTTGCCAAGGTTGCCAGCAAGGCCGGACCGGGAGACTGCATTCTGGTGATGAGCAACGGCGGTTTTGGCGGCATTCACCAGCGCCTGCTTGACGCACTGGAGATTCGCCCGTGAATCAGCGCATCGCCCTTGCCCTGACCGGCGCGTCCGGCGCCCAATACGGTCTGCGTCTGCTGGAATGCCTGCTTCAGGCGGGGGAGGGGGTGGACCTGATGATCTCCAGGCCCGCTCAGGTCGTACTGGGTATGGAGACCGATCTTCAACTGCCTGGACGCGCTACGGATATCCGGCGCGTTTTGAACGCTCGCTACGGCGATCCTGGCGAACGTCTGCGGGTATTCGGTGGCGAGGAATGGACCGCGCCCCTGGCCAGCGGGTCGAATGCACCCAGGGCGATGGTCGTCTGCCCCTGCACCATGGCGACGGTGGCCAGTCTGTCGGCGGGCCTGTCCCGCAGCCTGATCGAGCGGGCTGCCGATGTGGTCATCAAGGAACAGCGCAAACTCATACTGGTGCCCAGGGAAACCCCGTTTTCCGCCCTGCATCTGGAAAACATGCTGCGGCTGGCGCGTATGGGGGTAGTGGTATTACCCGCCAATCCCGGTTTTTATCACCGCCCATCCACGGTGCAGGATCTGGTCGACTACGTCGTGGCCAGGGTGTTGGACCACTTGGGCGTCAGTCACGAGCTTGGTCCGCGCTGGGGGGAAGCGGAATGAGTTTGTCGCGTTGATGCCGGGGTGCAGACAGAAGGGCATTGGCGCTAAGCTGCGGGTCCACCGCAAAAAGCGTTTGACGTTTTTGACGTGAAGGTGTCATCCCTGATCGCCTGATTCGCCGTCGCTCTTGCGCGCTTGCGCAAGAGCGGCGGCCACCAACCCGGTGGGTACGGCCACTACACCCAGCCCGACAGTCAGCACAAAGAAGGTGAAGATGCGGCCTCCGGCGGTAACCGGGTAGATGTCGCCATAGCCAACGGTCGTGAGGGTGGCCACGGCCCACCACAGGCTGTGAAATACCGAGGCGAATACCTCGGGTTGGGCCTCGTGCTCGAAGTAGTAGATGCCTACGGCGGATAAAAAAAGCAACATTGCCGATACCAGCGTAAAGATCGCCAGTTCTTCCCGTACAAGCCGGAATGCCCTGATGTAATGGGCGACAGCCCGTTGGTAACGCAGGAGTTTGAAAATACGGATTAAACGCAGCATCCGCAGGATACGAACCGTGCGGGTGTCGAGCCCCGAACTCAGGTAGAAGGGCAGTATTGCCAGCAGGTCTACCAAGCCGTAGAAACTGAATATGAAGCGCAATGGGCGCTCCGCCGTGAGCACGCGCAGCAGGTACTCCACGGTAAAGACCGCGACCGTCAGCAGTTCTACCAGCCACAGGGCCTGACGCGTGGTTTCGGAAAGATTTGGCAGTGTTTCAACGGAGAATGCCAGGAGAGAAAGCAGGATGAGCGCCTGTATGAAAAGCGCGAATCGCCTGCCGAGTGTCGAGCCTGTATCGTCCAGCAGGATACGAATATAGAGAAGCACGGCACCGGGTTTCGGCATTGCTCAGACCTCTGCCACTATCAAGGGAACCAGCATCTCATCCTCGGTGAGACCACCGTGAGTTCCGATCTGGGTATAGCGTTTTTCCTGCGGTAACCAGTCCCTAAGGGTGTAGTTTTCGCGCAGCAGGAGAGTGTAGTCGCCGATACGGGAATGCAGTTCGGGGTTTGGCTGCCCAAGCCCGAACCAAGCCGAATTGACCAATTCCTCGCTGCGTTTCAACTGCGCGCATTGGCCAAGTTCGGACTCGACATATTGTTCAAAATCGGCACCGCAGTGTGCACGGACATAGGCGTAGGCGACGCGCGGTTCGCCACATAGCGGGAGGGCGAGCATACGGTGGAGTTCCGGGTGATTGTCCAGGTCGAGATTGCGCTGCGGCGGGCTGTCGATCTGGCCATGGTCGGCACAGACCACCAAAAGTGTGTCGCTGCCGCTCAGGCGGTCCGCCAGGGATTGAAGGGTCCTGTCTATGGCCAGCAGGGCCGTGGCTGCTTGGTCGCTGTGCATCCCGAAACGATGGCCTAGGCTGTCCAGATCGGGCCAGTAGGCATAGATGAAACGACGTGCCTTGCCCCAAAACCAACCCCGGGCGGCCTTCTCGATGGCAGCTTGCATGCCATCGAGATTGTCATAGGGGAAGATTCTGGCAGGGCCAGCATGTGCGAGGGTGAAATCCGACGAGGCGATCCGGCGCGGGCTTACCATGCAGGTTTCGACGCCGCAGCGCTCGAACACGCTGGTGTGTCCGAACAAGGCTCTGGCGTCGACGCCGGCCGGGCTGTAGGGAACGCCGCCATAGCGGGCCCGACCAGGCAGGACGCTCATCACAGCGGCGAGTTCCCTCAGGTAGACATGCCAGCCTGTCAGTCCGTGTTGCTGCGGCGCCTGACCGGTCAGGTAGGTCGTGATCGCGGTCGCGGTGGTGGAAGGGAAGACCGAGGTGATGGCCTCCTGGCGGTGGGCATTGAGCCAACGGGCGTCCGCTTGAGTTGCCAGCCATCGATCGCCGAGTCCGTCTACCACGATCAATACCACGTTGCGGTGGGCGGCAATCCTTTGCGCAGGCAAACGGGGCAGGGGAGGATAGTCCTCGTCGGGAATGCCGCCGACACCGGCGAGCAGGGAACTCATCAGATTGACGATGGATCCCTGCCGGTAGCGTGGTAGGCAGAGGGTGGAGTTGAACATGGCGGTTATCGGCTGATCGGTTCCGCTTATCATAAACGCTCTGGTAAACGCAGCGTCACCGCGCTACCGTCGGAGGCCAATATTTTGTGAGCTGAACAATCGAAGGTTAAGTTGATGAGCGACAAAAAAGTTGCCGTGGTCACCGGGGCCTATCGTGGTCTCGGGTTGGAAACTGTCCGTCAATTGGCGGCAAAGGGTTACCGCGTGGTGCTCACTGCGCGGCGGCCCACTGAGGGTGAACGCGCAGCAGCCGTGTTGCGACAGGAGGGCCTGGACGTACAGTACCACCCGTTGAACGTCACCGATCCCCGTGCTGTCACCGGACTGCGGGATTTTATTCGTGACACCTTCGGTCGCCTGGATGTGCTGGTCAACAACGCCGGCATCTTTCCCGACCCAGGACCGGGAACCGGCGGGGCGAGCATCTTTGACGCCGCGCTTGACACGGTCAGACGCGGCTTTGAGACCAATACGCTGGCGCCCTTGATGCTCTGTCAGCTTCTCATTCCCTTGATGAAAGGCCAGGGCAGCGTGGTGAACGTCTCCTCGGGCATGGGCCAACTCAGCGATATGAATGGCTGCTGTCCCGGCTATCGACTTTCCAAGACCGCCCTCAACGCAGTTACCCGCATACTTGCCGACGAATTGCAGGGTACCCAGGTAAAGGTCAATTCGGTGTGTCCCGGTTGGGTCAAGACCGAGATGGGGGGGCTGGAAGCCCCCCTGGAAGTGCAACAAGGTGCCGCGGGCATCGTCTGGGCGGCTACCCTGGAGGATGACGGACCCAGCGGCGGTTTTTTTCGCCATGCCGAGCCTATTCCCTGGTAGGAACATCGCGCCACAAGCCGCCATTTCGATGGCATAGTCGCTTGTCTACGTCCTGAAACCCATTCCAGCCGACTCACTGAAATAAAGCAGAAACTTGCGCGATCGGTGAAATAAGCAGGTTAGCGGCGATCACAGCCAACGCCTCCAGCGAAAATAGGCGATGACTGCGATGCCAATACCTGTGCAGGCCAGCACGAGCACCCAAAACCCAGCCGATTCTTGAGCCAGTGGGATTCCGGTCAGGTTGACGCCGAACAATCCGGTAATGAACGTCAATGGCAGGAAAATGGTAGCGGCTATTGCGAAGATATATGAGGTCCGATTTCTTTCACGGTCCTGAATACGTATCTGCTGGTCGTTAAGTATATCGGTTCGCTCTCGCAGGTTTTGCAATGTCTCAAGCAGACGCAGCAAATGATTGAGCGCATCGTCGAAGCGCGATCGGTCTCGACTGGTGAATGCCGGATGTTCAGTCTGCGACAGGACTTCCAATACCTGCCTCTGTGGTACCAGGTGGCGTAAGAAACTGCTGATCTGTTGCTGGATGTTGGCGATCCGAGGGCAGCTGTCTTCCGTCTGATGAGTAATAACGAGTTGGTTTAGTCTGTCGACGGCATCTTCCAGTTCCTCTATGAAGGGATCGATCCCATCGAGGTTCAATTCCACCAGCTCGGCGAGGAAAGCGCTCGGTTGTTCAGGCCCTCTGCCAGCGTCGAGTTGTTCGGAAATCTCTCTGATCGGGTCGATGTCGGCCTCTCGTGTCGTTATGACCCGATGGGAATCAATCCAGATACGCATCGAAACCATGTGCTCAGGCGATGGCGTCTCACCTTCTCGGATTTGCATGGCCTTGAGCAGCACCATGATCCCATCTGTACGTACGCGGATACGAGAGCGCGTATCGTCCACCAACATTGCCTCAACGATAAGATCGTCAAGGTTAGCCCGCATCGCTCACCGATTGCT
>JAGRGI010000198.1 GCA_020445565.1 Chromatiales bacterium | reverse complement strand
CTGCTGCTGTTCGGCGGCGCGATCCAGCTCGCCGGAACCGTGAAGGGCCGCAAGGCGGCCCGGCACGCAACCTCGGACTGGATGGAGCTGGAGAAACAGCGCGGTATCTCCGTCACCACCTCAGTGATGCAGTTCGACTACAAGGACAGGGTGGTGAATCTGCTCGATACCCCTGGACACGAGGACTTCTCGGAAGACACCTACAGGACGCTCACGGCAGTGGACTCCGCCCTGATGGTCATCGACGTGGCCAAGGGCGTGGAGGAACGTACCATCAAGCTCATGGACGTCTGCCGGATGCGTGACACACCGATTCTCACCTTTATCAACAAGCTGGACCGGGAGGGCCGGGACCCGATTGAGATCCTCGATGAGATCGAGGAGGTCCTGGGCATGCCCTGCGCTCCCATCACCTGGCCCATCGGCATGGGTAAGCGCTTCAAGGGCGTGTTTCATCTGGGCAGGGACGAGGTGCAGTTGTTCTCGCCCACCCATGGTGGCCGTATCCAGCGCGGTGAGGTAATCAAGGGGCTGGACAACCCTCGCCTGAAGGCGGTGTTGGGCGATCAGGCGCAAGAACTGCACGACGAGGTGGAACTGGTGCGCGGCGCAAGCCACGAACTGGACATCGATGCCTATCTGCAAGGGAAGCTCACACCGGCCTTTTTCGGTTCGGCGATCAACAACTTCGGCATCGAGGAGCTGTTGGATGCCTTCGTGGATTACGCCCCGGCACCACGTCCGCGCGAATCCGATCAACGCCTCGTGTCGCCGGAAGAGTCCAAGTTCAGTGGTTTTGTCTTCAAAATTCAGGCGAACATGGATCCGGCCCATCGGGACAGGGTGGCCTTTCTGCGCGTTTGCTCGGGCGAATACCGCAAGGCCATGAAGATGCAGCAGGTACGCATCGGTAAGATGGTGCAGGTATCCAACGCACTGACCTTCCAGGCTGACGAACGCAAACAGGTGGAGAGCGCTTTCCCTGGGGACATCATTGGTTTGCACAACCACGGCACGATTCAGATCGGCGATACGTTCACCGAAGGTGAGAACCTGGTCTTCAAGGGTGTGCCCAACTTTGCTCCGGAGCTGTTCCGGCGAGCAATCATCAAGAATCCTTTGCGGGCCAAGGCCTTGCAAAAGGGCGTGGTGCAACTGTGCGAGGAGGGGGCGACGCAGCTCTTCAGGCCGCTGCGCAACAGTGACCTGATACTGGGCGCGGTGGGTGTTCTACAGTTTGATGTAGCTGCCTTCCGTCTGCTCTCGGAATATGGCGTGGAATGTGTTTTCGAGGCCATACCCGTGTATACGGTGCGTTGGGTGCATGGCGACGACCCGCAGGTGCTGGAGCGTTTCCGTGAAAAACAGCATGACCAGCTTGCGCTGGACGTCAGTGGCGCGCTGGTCTACATGGCCAGCAGCCGGGTCAATCTGGATCTGGTTCGCGAGCGCTGGCCCGAGATTGTGTTTTCCGACACCAGGGAAAACTGAGCCATCAGCCGTTGTGCGAGATGACCGTGTAGAGCACGGAAACAGCGATGAGTGCGGCGCTGATGGCCAGTATCCAGGGCAGCCGTTCGGCGGTGCGGACCAGACAGCGTTCGCATTCTCCATCGTGGGTTTGGGCCAGTTCGGTCATTTTCGCTCTCCCCAGGGCGGTTGCTGTTTAATATATAACCGAATACTAATATAAAGCTGTCGATGAATGCAAGTTAATGCACGAAAAAAGTGCGTATTCCGATTGGAAACGGTATCCCGTGACTGGCGAGGGTATGGATGCCCGCTTTCGTGGCAGGCCCTCTGCCACCGCGGACGTTGCGGAGCCAGCGGCGGTTAAGTGAGCGCCCCCCAGGGGAGCAGCCGGATAGCAATCACAGACCGCAGCATCGGGGCTATCAAACAGGGTAGAGAGGATTTGCGGATTGCACCGCTCGGATGACATAGACCTCGACGCAGCCGATACTCCGGTAAGAGTCGATCCCAGTCGCGAGGGCGCATTGAAGCTGCTGCGCCGGCCTCGTTGGCAACGCTGGGCCGGTCATTTCCTGCGCTTCCCATTGCCGGTTCAGGCTGCCCTTATCGTCGCTCTGACGGCCATGCTCGTAGCGCTCCCGCTGGATTCCCTGCTGAGCCTGTATGCCGGCCACGCCCAGCGCCAGGCCAGTGAGCAGCGCGCGCTGCGGTTCCTGGACGATGCGACCGAACGTTACTCGGAAGGCATGCGCGAGCAGCGCAGTATTGCCGTGCTGCTGGCAGAATCCCGCAAACTGGCTGAGTACCTGCAAGGGCAGGCAGGGGAGTTTGAAGAGAACGCCTTGCTGCGCAGCTATACACACGGTCCTCCCCCTTGGTTGCCCGGGACAGCTCACTGGCAGACCGAGCCTCTGCCGAGTCACATTCTGCTGACAGACGGGAAGGGCGGCGTTCGCGAGGAGTTTCGCAGTCAGCGCATTCCGCTTCCGGCCGCCCTGCGGATTCTGTCGGTCGAGGAACTGAAGGCCGCCACCCTGGTGCCGGTGGGTATTCGGATCGGCAGTGAGCGTTTCGTCATGGTATCGGCGCCTGTGATGCGGGGACAGGGAGAGGCCGGTGGTTATCTGGCGCTGTTGACACCCCTGGATCGGCATTTCCTCAGCCGCATGGCGGGTAGATGGCAGGGTGGCGGGGTGGCCATGATGATCCATCGCGGGCCGGGTGAACCGGTGCTGGCGAGCACCTCTGACGCCTGGATGCCTGTTGCGACGCCGTTGCGGGTGGATCTGGATCGCAGGATCTTCGTCGAAAGGGAGTTGCCACGCATGGCCGGTAACGCATCCGAACTGTATGTCGGCGTTCTGCTCTCTGCCGATGCGGACCTCTCGGTAGCCTCGGCCATCGTTCGCGCGGGACGCGTGGCCTATTTCATTTGCGTGGCGATGTTTCTGGCGTTGGTGGTGTTAGCGAGTTTGCTGTGGTCGCGGCGTCTGGAGTCGATACTGACGACCATGTCCTCCCAGGCGTTTCGGATCGTGGGTCAACACCCCAACTCGCGGGAGCAGGGTGACGTCCTGCTGCGCATACGCAATCGTCTGCTTTGGTTTGGGGAACGCGTGGTTCTTGCCCGTCACGAGATGCAACGTCGCTATCAGACCGAAATCCGGGAACTGGAGGCGGTCAAGTCAGGCTTGCTGTCAGCTTCCCTGGAGTGCGTGATCACCCTGGATCACGAAGGCCGGATACTGGATTTCAACCCCGAGTCGGAACGGACCTTCGGCTACGCCGGGCAACAGGTGAGGGGCTGGGATTTCTCCGCGAGATTTCTGGTCGCCCCCTTCACCAATCGCATGAAGAGGGGCATTGACGCAGCCCTCGCCACAGGCCGATCCGCCATTATGTCGAAACGCCATGAAATGAACGCCAGGCGGGCGGATGGCGATGAATTTCCGGTGGAAATCGCAATCATCCCCACCAATGTCGATCATACCTCGCTGTTCACCGTGTACCTGCACGATATCACCGAGCGTAAGAAACGCGAACGCGAAATCAAAGCCTTGGCGAAGTTTCCCTCGGAGAGTCCAAGCCCGGTAATCCGCATCAACAACCGGGGGGTCGTGGTCTACAACAATAAGGCCGCGACCCATCTGATGGTCTATCTTCAGTGCAGGATGGGCCAAACCCTGCCGGAAGGGTTTTGGAAACAGCAGGTGATTGAATCCCTGGCCGATGGGCGCAACCGGGAACGCGAGGCCAGCTTCGATGGCAAGAGCTATTCCGTGTTGATCGCCCCCGTGCAAGACATGGCCTACGTAAACCTGTATGGTCGCGACATAACCGCCATGAAGGAGGCCGAACAACTGGCCCGGCAGCGTCAGAGCGAATTGATTCACGTCAGCCGTTTGAGCACCCTAGGGGAAATGACGGCCGGTCTGGCACACGAGATAAACAATCCGCTGGCGGCCATCGTGAATTTCGCCCGCGGTTCCAAGCGGCGTATCGAGACCGGGGAGTGCAATCAGGCGCCGCTCATCGACGCCATGGAGCAAATCACCGAGCAGGCAACCCGCGCCAGTGACATCATTCGGCACTTGCGCGGGCTGGTACAGAAGCAGGAAAGTACCTGGCAGGAGGTGGACCTCAACGAGGCGGTGCGTCAGGCGGTCTGGTTCTCGGAATTCGAGATTCGCAAGGCCAACGCTCAGGTACAGATGGATCTGACCCCGGGAGGTTTGCGCGCGTTTGTGGATGTCGTCCAGATTGAGCAGGTACTCACCAATCTGATACGTAACGGTTTGGACGCCATGCGCGATACACCCGCCGGCAGGCGGCTGATGCGCGTCGTCACCAGTCTGGGGGCGGATGGCGCTGCGGAAATTGCCGTATTGGACAATGGGCCAGGCATTCCCGAGGATGTGCAGGCGCGCCTGTTCGATCCTTTCTTCACGACCAAAACGGATGGTATGGGAATGGGCTTGGCGATCTCTCAAAAGATCGTGGAAAACCACGGGGGCCGATTGAGCGCCA
>JAGRGI010000197.1 GCA_020445565.1 Chromatiales bacterium | reverse complement strand
CCCAGTCCTGGGCCTCGGTGCCGCCCGAGCCGGCCTGGATGTCCAGGAAGGCGTTGTTGGCGTCGGTCTCGCCGGAAAACATGCGACGGAATTCCAACTCCTCGACACGCTTTTCGTAATCCTGCAGATCCGCGGCCACCGAATCGACGGTATCGTCGTCGTTTTCCTCTTCGGCCATGCTGAGCAGATCCTGTGCATCGCCGAGACCGGCGCTCAGTTCGCGGATGTTGATCACCACACCTTCGAGCTGAGCGCGTTCACGGCCCAGGGCCTGGGCGCGTTCGGGATCGTTCCAGACGTCCGGTTCTTCCAGCTCGCGCTGAACCTCGGTCAGGCGTTCTTCGCGGGCATCGTAGTCAAAGATACCCCCTAAGGGACTGGATGCGCCCCTTCAAGTCATCGATCTGGTTATAAAGGGGGTTAAGCTCTTGCATGTCGGTTGGCCGGGTGGAAATTGCGGGTGAACGAAAGGCAAATCGCCGGGAAACGGCGATTTTACGCAATCTATCAGAAAACTTGAATATTGGCAGACCGAACTTCAGGGTTCGGCGAATTCCTTTGCATCCGGCTGTTCCTCCGGAAGCGCATCCCGAAAGGCCGGCAACTCCATGCAGCGGGCTTCCACTTCAAGCAAACCGCCAAGATCGCTGACATCCAACCCCACTTGCCGGGCATTGTAGAGTTCTGGAATCAGGCAGCAATCGGCGATGGTGGGGCTGTCCCCCATCAGAAACGATCCCGCGGCCAGATCTTTGCGCAGACACACTTCCAGGGCATTCAAACCCTCGCGAATCCAGTGCCGGCTCCATTGCAGCCACTGTTCTTCGGTAAGACCATTGTGTTCCGCCAGATAGCGCTTGACTCGTCCGCAGTTCATCGGTTGGACGTCGGAGGCGATCATCTGCGCCATGGCCCTTGCATGGGCACGATCGCGAGCGCTGTGAGGCAACAACGGGGGCTCGGGAAACGCGTCGTCCAGATACTCGATGATCGCCAGGGACTGCGTGAACACGCGCTCCCCATCCACCAGGGTCGGTACGCTGCCCATCGGATTGACGGCGCGGTAGGCGGCCTGGTCTGCCTCGCCAGCGGCCGGATCGACCGAAATCGCAACGTATTCGACGTCCTTGTAATTGAGCGCAATGCGCACGCGGAAAGCGGACGAGCTGCGCCAGTGGTCGTAGAGTTGTATGCCAGCCATTGTTTGGACGTCCGGGTCGAATCGTTGGGTAAAGTAGTGCGTGCTTAGACCTATAACATAGCGCAAAAGCCCAATGGCGACGAACCGGCCACGGACAGGCGCCTGGGTCTCAAGTCGAAACCCGACCGGCCGATGCAGTCCTTCAGACAGCACCAACGGAACACCCCATGTCTCTACTCCGCCGCACCGCGCACAGTCTGTGTCTTGTCGCTATCGTCCTGCTGCTGGCGGGCTGCGAGAGCAAGCGCGCCCCCGAATACCGGCCGAGCTTCAGCAGCCAGCCAGTCCGGGCCAAAACGGTCTATCTGTTCGGCGTACATCCGCTGCACAATCCGCAACGACTCTACGAGGTTTTCAGTCCCCTGATGAGCCATCTCAGCGAGCAGATCGATGAGGCCGAGTTTCGTCTGGAAGCATCGCGAGACTATGCCAGCTACGATGCCAAACTCTACGGAAGGCACTTTCACTTCGCGCTGCCGAACCCCTATCAGACGGTTCAGTCCACCGCCCACGGCTACCGGGTGTTCGGCAAGATGGACGATGATGAGAATTTTCGAGGCATCATACTGGTACGACGCGACAGCGGTATTGACTCGGTGCAGGACCTGGTAGGCCAATCGGTAAGCTACCCCGCCCCCACGGCATTGGCCGCCACCATGCTGCCCCAGTATTACCTCCAGAGCCATGGTGTGGATGTCATGACCCAGTTGGACAACCGCTACGTGGGCTCCCAGGAATCGTCGATCATGAATGTGTTTCTGGGCGAAACGACCGCCGGGGCCACCTGGCCACCACCATGGCGGGCGCTGGTGCGGGAACGACCGGAGTTGTTACGGGCATTGGAGGTGAAATGGCGGACGGATCCCTTGCCCAACAACGGCCTGGTGGTCCGCGACGATATCCCTGACGGCCTGGTCCGCCAAGTTTCCCAGGTCCTGTTTCATTTGCAGGATAACCCGGTCGGTCGCACCATCCTGGATCGCATGGAGTTGAGCCGGTTCACACCCGCCGACGACAACACCTACCAGCCGGTGAGAGATTTCCTCGCACGATTTTCCGCGCAAGTCCGCCCGGTGCTGTGAGCAACCCAATGAAATCGCCGATTAAAGCCCTGCGACATTTCTGGACGGCCACCGTGGCCCGGCAACTGGTACTGGGCATCGCCCTGGTCCATGCGCTGCTGATGTCGATCTTCGTTTTTGACCTGGTGACCCGGCAGAAGGAATTTCTGATTGAAAATCGGCACATGGAAGCCAGAGGGCTGGCGGAAACCCTGGCGGCCAATGGCGCATCCTGGATGCTGGCCAGCGATTTCGTCGGCATGGAAGAGGTGATCGCCTCGCAATCAAGTTTTCCGAACCTGCGCTACGCCATGTTCCTCTCCAACGCCGGCAAGGTGATGGGGTACACCGACCGAAGCGAAGTCGGTCGCTACATCAACGATCCAACCAGCCTGCGTTTGCTCGATTCCAGCGCCGAGGAACTGTTGCTGGTGGACGATGAGGGCTTGGTGGACACCGCCCATGCGGTGAAGGTAGACGACCACCGCATCGGTTGGGCCAGGGTCGGTCTGGGCAAAAACGACATCTCTGCCAGCCTCAGCTGGGTGTCCACCAAGGGCCTGCTCTACACCACCTTCGCCATCCTGGTCGGAATCACCTTCGCCTGGTTCATGGCCAAGG
Source organism: Chromatiales bacterium (assembly GCA_020445565.1). Taxonomy (GTDB): domain Bacteria; phylum Pseudomonadota; class Gammaproteobacteria; order JAGRCI01; family JAGRCI01; genus JAGRGI01. Next base: position 11,976 of record JAGRGI010000197.1, on the reverse strand, counting down.
GCCTGACCGGCGGCATCCGCCACCTGGTGTCCTGCGCCAATCGCGTGCAGGCGGGCGAAACCAACGTGGACTTCAACCTCGACCGGGCGGACGAATTGGGCGAACTGGGCAAGGACTTCAACCTCATGGTGGAACGCCTGGAACGACAACGCGGGGAGATCGCCAATGCCTATCGAACGGCGGACAACCAAAAGGAGCGCCTGCGACTGGCCATGGAAGCCGCCGAAGACGGGCTGTGGGACTGGAACCTGCGCGACAAAGAGGTCTATTACTCGCCACGCTGGAAATCGATGCTCGGTTTTCTTGAGGAAGAACTGGCGGACACCCCGGAAGAATGGCGCGAGCGGGTCCATCCGGAAGACCGTCAGCTCGCCGAGACTGCCGTGGGAGATCACCTGCTTGGGCGCACCGAAACCTACGAAAGCACCTACCGGATGCGACATAAGGACGGCCACTATATCTGGGTGCTATCGCGCGGCAAGGCCCGCCGTGACAGCACCGGCAAACCCTACCGCATGATCGGCACCCATGTGGACCTGACCGAGCGCAAGCAGCTGGAAGAAAGACTGTTTCAAGAGCGCGAACGGGCACAGGTCACTCTGGAATCGATTGGTGACGGGGTCATCACCACCTCTCGGGACGGACGCGTCGAATACCTCAACCCGGTGGCGGAGCAATTGACCGGGTGGAGCAACGGTGAAGCCCGCTCACGACAATTGGAAGAGGTCTTTCAGGCGGAGAACGAGGCTACCGGCGAGCCCATACCCAACCCGGTATTGCGTTGCCTGCGCGAGGACCGCGTGATCGGCCTGGGCCAGAATACCCGCCTGATCAGCCGGTCGGGACGCCATATTTCCGTGGAGGACTCGGCGGCACCGATTCGCGACCGCAACGGCTTTGTAGTCGGTGTGGTGCTGGTTTTCCACGATGCCACCGAACGCCGGACCCTGCAGCGGCACATAGAGCACCAAGCCACACACGACGCGCTCACCGATCTGTGGAACCGTCGCGCCTTTGAAGAGCAACTGGACGCGCTTCAGCTCGCCGCGGTGGAGCAGGACGACGTCCACACCTTGATGTACCTGGACCTGGACCAGTTCAAGGTCGTCAACGACACCGTGGGTCACATGGCCGGCGACGAGTTGCTGCGCCAGGTCACTCTGCTATTGCAGGCGGAGGTTCGCGAATCGGATATGCTGGCCCGCCTCGGCGGCGACGAGTTTGGCGTGCTGATGCGTTCCTGCGAGCCCAAGCAAGCCCTGCGCACGGCCGACACGCTGATACGCCAGCTGTCCGACTATCGTTTCGTATGGGAAGACCGCAGTTTTCAGATCGGTGTCAGTATTGGCTTGGCGGCGATCGACCCCGGCACGGCGGAAACCAATGTGCTGGCCATGGCGGATCTGGCCTGTTACGGCGCCAAAGAGGGTGGACGAAACCGCGCCCATGTCTACACACCCGACGACCAGGAACTGGCGCAACGCCATGGCGAGATGCACTGGGCCTCGCGCATCAAGGACGCCTTGGAGAACGGCAACCTGATTCTGCACGGCCAACGCATCATGCCCATTGGTGAGGGGGAAGATGAACCGGATTTCCGTGAAATCCTGATTCGATTGGTCGACAAAGACGGCGAAATGGTTCCTCCGGGGATATTTCTTCCTGCCGCCGAACGCTTCGGTCTGATGCCGCTGGTGGACCGCAATATCGTCGAACAAGCCATTGCCTGGCTGGCGGTGCGCCCCTCCGGCAGCCACAGGCTGTCAGTGAACCTCTCCGCCACCTCCCTGGGCAACGAGCAGCTGCTGAAGCGCATCGAAGAGCTGTTGGACAAATATCCCCACGTGGCCACCGCCTTGTGCCTGGAGATTACCGAGACCGCCGCCATCGCCAACCTTCGGGACGCCCTGTCATTCATCAAGCGCTTGAAGGAACGAGGCGTGCTGTTCGCCTTGGACGATTTCGGCAGCGGCCTGTCTTCATTCGCCTACCTGAAGACCCTGCCTGTGGATTTCCTCAAGATCGACGGCAGCTTCGTGCGTGAAATGGACAAGGACCCGGTGGACGCTGCCATGGTGGAGGCCATTACCCGCGTAAGCCGCACCATGAACATTCGCACCATCGCAGAGTTCGTGGAGAACGGACAAACCATCAGCCTGCTTCGAGGGATAGGCGTTGACTACGCCCAAGGCTATGCCATACAGCGACCCACATCCCTGTCCGAGGGGGAGCCCCCTGCCGAACGGGCCACGGCCTGGAGCCGATGAGCGGCATTACCATGAAACGAAACAGTGGCACCGGTTTGGTCACGACCCTGCTGCTGTTATTCGGTATGGTAGCGAACGCTTGCGCGGGTCAGTCGCCAGGGTTCGCTGACCTGGCACCCCAAACCCGTTACTTCTTCGAGACCGGAGAACCCCTAACGATCGAACAGGTCAGTGCGCCGCAAGGCAGAGATCGATTCCAAGCCCACGAGGGTGCCACGCTCAATCTTGGGCTTGCGCGGCGACACCCTCTGTGGCTGCACATCGCCCTGCCCCACCCTACTCACGCCCATTCCCTGTTCGAGATCGCATATCCACTCCTGGACCATGTGGATCTCTACATCCCCAGGGAGGACGGGCGATTCGAACGGCGCCAGACCGGCGACGCCCATCCGTTTCACCAGCGCGATATCGACTATCGCAACCCGTCATTCCGCCTGCCACCCGGTGTGAGCGAACTGTATATACGGGTCCAGACCAGCGGTTCGCTGGCCATTCCCCTACGGCTGTGGGACGAGGAGATCTTTCTGGCCCACGTCGCCAATACCGAGTGGGTGTTCGGCGCCTACTACGGCGCCATGTTGGCGATGTTGCTGTACAACCTGTTGCTGTTCACCTTTCTCCTGGACCGCAGCTACCTGCTCTACACCCTCAGCATCAGCTCGGTGATTCTGACCCTGGCCTCCCTCAACGGCCTGACATTCCAGCACCTTTGGCCCGAAGCCACCTCGTGGGCCAGCCGCGCGCCACCGTTCTTCACCGCAGTCGGCATCGTCTGCATCAACGCCTTCTCCAGTCACTTTCTGCGCATGGAAGAATATGCCCGCCAGTTCCTCATCCCCTCGCGAATGCTGATGATCGGCGGCACGATCTGTGCCCTCTGGGCGCTGTTCGGCAACATTACCGATTCCATTCGGGCCGTGATCATAGTGGGCGTGCTCAATCCCCTGGTTCTTTTGCCGGCGGGCATCTACGTCTGGCGCAAGGGTTACGTGCCGGCACGGGGTTATGTCTACGCCTGGACGGCTTTTCTCGCCGGCATAACCGTCAAAGGCGCCTTTCTCTGGGGTCTGCTTCCCACCCACGCCGGCATCGTCAGCAGCATGGAAATCGGTTCCGCCTTCGAGGTACTGCTGCTATCCATGGCCCTGGCGGATCGCATCAACCTGATCCGGCGCAACAACGAACTCGCCCAGCAGGCGGCCAATGAAACCCTCTCCCGTCTCAACGATCGCCTGGAATCGGTGGTGAACCAACGCACCGCTGAACTGGAAGAGGCCAACAAACACATAGAAGCCACCAACCTGGAATTGGAAAAGCAGAACCGCCTGCTCTACCAAATGGCCACCCACGACGGACTCACCGGCCTGCTCAACCGCAAGACCTTCATGACGCGCATACAAACCGCCATGGAAGAGGCGCGCCGCTACCGGCTGCCGGTGGCCGTGATGATGCTCGACCTGGACAATTTCAAGTCCATCAACGACCGCTACGGACACCAGATTGGCGATCAGACGCTCAAGGCTGTTGCCAGCGCGATTCGACGCCAATTGCGTGACTCGGATCTGTGCGGCCGCTATGGCGGCGAGGAATTTGTCATCCTGCTCGGCCACGCCTCCCAGCGCGACAGCCATCCGGAGGAGATCGTGTGTGCCACCGCGGAACGCCTGCTGGCCGCAGTCCGGGCGCTACGCCTGTCCGCCAATCCTGCCCTGCGTTTCAGTACCAGCATTGGCTCGACCTGGCTGCACAGCGGCGAGCGCGTCCCGATCGAACGGTTGATCGGGACGGCCGATGCAGCCCTGTACCACTCCAAACGCACCGGTAAGGACCGCGCCACCTGTTGGCCCCATGACTTCCAAACCAGCTTTGAGGCCAGCCAGAATCGGGCCGGCGATTCAGGCAAAGCGGCTTCCGGCTAGGCATCGCAGGAATGCCCGCGCTGAAGTATGACGTGGTACGCTAGCGTGATGACAAGGGCGCAGGGACACTGTATTGCACTGCTGGTTTGGCTGGTTCTCGCGGCAGTACCGGCTGCGACCTTTGCCGGCACCGATTTCCTCAACCTTGCACCTTACACCGACTATTTCGAGGAAACGGACGATCCGCTGTCCATCCGGCAAGTCAGCGAGCCAGGAGAACGGGCAGCCCGTTTCCGACCCTTGCCGCAGGGTTTGGTGCATCTGGGGCTGGTGGGGCGACCGGTGTGGTTTCGTATCGATCCTCCAGGATCTTCATTGAAACCGGGCTACCTTGAACTTGCCAACCCACTGCTGGACCGGGCCACACTCTACCTGCCCCGGTCGGATGGCAGTTTCACGGCACAGACCCTGGGCGATGCCGTACCGTTCAACGACCGCTCCGTGGCCTACCGCAACCCTATCTTCCTGATCGAAAACCCGATTGACAAGCCACTGTACCTGCACGTCCAAAGCAGCGGCTCCCTGGCGATCCCGCTACGTTTCTGGGAACAGATCCCGCTCATGGAGCACATGGCCAATAGCGAGCGGGCCTATGGTCTGTACTTCGGCATTATGCTTGCCATGTTGCTGTACAACCTGGTGTTATACGGCTTCCTGCGCGATCCGGCCTATCTGCTCTATGTGCTGAGTGTGTTGACGATCATGGCCACTGTGGCCTCCATCAACGGCCTGAGCTTCCAGCTTCTCTGGCCCGAATCCACCGCCTGGGCCGGCAAGGCGCCATCGTTTTTCGGTGCCTTGAGTGTCATCCTGGTGGCTGGATTCGCCATCTACTTCCTGCGCATGAAACACTACGCCAGCGCTTGGCGCTGGCCCACCATCGGCCTGATGGCCGCCGGTGCGATTTGCACCTTGCTCACCTTGGTGACCGAGCCGGAATTGGCGATTCGGGCCATCCTGATCGTCGGTACGGCCACACCGCTGGTGCTGTTTCCCGCCGGTCTGATTTCCTGGCGCAACGGCCACCGGCCGGCGCGTGCCTACGCCTTTGGCTGGGCGGCCTTCCTGATCGGCATCGTCGTTCACACACTATACATGTCCGGCTACCTGCCAATGGCGGATCTGGTCATCAGCAGCATGGAGATCGGTGCAGCCGCCCAGGTGCTGCTGCTCTCCTTCGCACTGGCAGATCACATCAATCTGCTGCGCCAGGAAAGCGAATTCGCGCAGAAGTCCTCCAATCTCATTCTTGCCCGATTGAACGAGCAGTTGGAAACACTGGTGGAAAAGCGCACGGCGGAACTGGCAGAGGCAAAACGCCGGGTGGAACTGACCAACGCCGAACTGGAGCAGCAAAACCGCCAGCTCTACGAGTTGGCCATCCGCGACGGGCTCACCGGTCTGTTCAACCGTAAAACCTTTCTGCAACGTCTGGAAGCCACCATCGAAGAAGCCCGCCGTTATCGCCATCCCATTGCGGTGCTCATGCTCGACTTGGATGACTTCAAACCCATCAACGATACCTATGGTCATATCGTCGGCGACCAGGCCCTGAAAGCGGTGGCCCATACCCTGGAAAACCAGCTACGTGAATCGGACGTCTGCGCCCGCTTCGGCGGTGAGGAATTCGTGGTGCTTCTGCCCAACACCGGCGAGGGCAGGGACGGTACGGAAAGCGCCTGTGCGGCGGCTGAACGCCTGCGCAGATCCATTCAGGAAGCGCGCATTGAGGGCCACACGGATATCCGCCTTACCGTCAGTATCGGCGCCACCTGGGCGACACCCTATCTGGAGACCTGCCAAACCACCGGCCTGATCGAGGTGGCCGACGAGGCGCTCTACCGAGCCAAGCACGAAGGCAAGAATCGCGTGTCCTGCTCCCGTGCGTGCTCCCAGGCACGCACTACAGGCGCCGCAGGTAAGGCATGAGCAACCCGTCGCCACTGACGGAGGAGGCCGAAGCGCAACCCGCCTTCACGCCGCCACTGCTTTCCTGCCTGGTATTCCTGACCCGTTACTTCGAGCAACCGCGATCCGCCGATGCCCTGCGCGCCGGTCTGCCGGAAGCCAGCGGTGATTTTGATCACAGCCTGTTCCAGCGGGCCGCGGCACGCATCGGCTTTAGCGCGCGACGGGTCAAGCGCCCGTTGAAATCGATTTCCGCACTGACACTGCCCGCCGTTCTGGAGCTCAAGAACGGTGGCGCCTGCATCTTGCTGGAGGTCTCCGAAAAAGGACAGGCCAGGCTGATAGCGTCGGACGATCTGGATCACGAGGTACGCACCGACCTCCAATCCCTGGCACGGGATTACCAAGGCCACGCCCTGCTGGTACGGCCCCGGTACCGTTACGATCATCGCAGCCAGGGCACCCGGATTCAGTCGCCCCGAGCTTGGTTCTGGGGCACCCTGGCACGCTCCTGGGGCATCTACTCGGAAGTCCTGCTCGCCTCGCTGCTGATCAATCTGCTCACCATCGCCTCACCGCTGTTCATCATGAACGTCTACGACCGCGTGGTGCCCAACAACGCCATCGAGACACTTTGGGTGCTGGCCGCTGGCATCGCCCTGGTGTTCGGCTTCGATTTCCTGCTCAAGACACTGCGCGCTTATTTCATCGACTTTGCCGGCAAGCGCGCCGACGTGCTGCTGGCCAGCCAGATCTTCGACCGCATCCTGGGCAGCCGCATGGAAGCGCGCCCCAGTTCAGCCGGTGCCTTTGCCAGTAATCTGCGCGAATTCGAGACGCTTAGAGACTTTTTCACTTCCGCCACTCTGGCGGCCATCATCGATCTGCCCTTCATCGCGCTGTTCATCGGTGTAATCTGGCTGATCGGCGGGCCGGTGGCCTACGTGTCCATGCTCGCCGTGCCCCTGGTACTGTTCGTCGGCCTGCTGCTGCAAATACCGTTAGGCCGGGTAGTGCGGCGGGTATTTCGCGAAAGCGCCCAAAAACACGGCACCCTGGTGGAGGCGCTGAGCGGGCTGGAGACCGTCAAGGCGCAAGGGGCAGAGGGCTCGCTGCAACACCGTTGGGAAGAAAGCGCCGGGCGTATCGCCCGTTCAGGCATGACTTCGCGCCTGCTCTCCAGCCTCACCATCAACTTCGCCGGCCTGGCGCAGCAGCTCGCGGTGATCGGTACCGTGGTGATCGGCGTGTACCAGATCGCGGATGGCTCTCTCACCGTGGGCGGCCTGGTGGCCTGCACCCTGCTCACCGGCCGCGCGCTGGCGCCATTGGGCCAGATCGCCGGCATCCTGGCCCGCTTTCATCAGTCCATGACCGCCTTGAAGGCACTGGACAAGGTCATGAAATTGCCCCAGGAACGCCCACTCGACAGAGCCTTTCTGCATCGCCCGCTGCTGCGGGGCGACATCGAGCTTCGCAAGGTTGATTTTCAATACCCCGGCCAGTCGGTCAACAGCCTCAGCGACGTGAGCCTGAAAATCGGCGCTGGCGAGCGCGTAGCGATCATCGGTCGCATCGGTTCCGGCAAGACCACCCTGGAAAAACTTCTGCTGGGCCTGTACCAGCAAACCGCTGGCACGATCTTTCTGGACGGCACAGACTTGCGCCAGATCGACCCCGCCGACCTGCGCCGCACTATCGGCTACGTGCCCCAGGACATCACGCTGTTCTTCGGCAGCCTGCGGCAGAACATCGCCCTGGGCAATCCCCACGCCGACGATGCCGCCATTCTGCGTGCCGCGCAACTGGCCGGCGTCGATGAATTCGCCAGCCACCACCCCATGGGCTACGATCTGCCCGTCGGCGAGCGTGGCGAGGGACTGTCCGGCGGACAGCGCCAGGCCATCGCCATTGCCCGTGCCCTGTTGTCCGACCCGCCGATTCTGATCTTCGACGAACCCACCAACGCCATGGACAACCGCAGTGAAGAGGGCTTCAAGAATCGCCTGATGCAGATCCTTCCGGGCAAGACCCTGCTGGTGGTGACCCATCGCGCTTCGCTGTTGACGCTGGTCGATCGGCTGATCGTGCTGGATGGCGGACGGGTGGTGGCCGACGGTCCGCGGGAAGCGGTGCTGCAAGCCCTGGCGAGCGAACGGGTACGGGCGGTGCAAACGTGAGCGTGGCCCGCGACGATGCCGACTTCATGGCCGCGGTGGATGCCGCCCGCGAGCGTGGCCCCAGGTTCATGGCACATCTGCTGCTGTTCACCATCCTTGTCTTCTTTGCCGCCTCCGCCTATTGGGCCAGCCGTGCGGGCCTGGACGAAGTCACTCACGGGCCGGGCAAGGTCATCCCCTCGCGCCAGCTGCAAGTCGTGCAAAATCTCGAGGGCGGCATCGTCTCGGAGATCCTGATCCGCGAAGGCGAGGCGGTGGAATCAGACCAGATTCTGCTGCGTATCGACGACACGCGCTTTTCCTCTTCATTTCGCGAGACCCGCCAGCGCTACCTGGCGGCACTGGCCGCCAAGGCCCGACTGGAGGCGGAGCTGGAAGGCGTAGAAATTGCCGCTCCCGAAGAATTGCTTGCCGAACGCCCGGCCCTGATCGACGACGAGCGACGGCTGATGGAATCGCGCCAGCGCGAGCGCGACGCGGCCGAATCCGTGCTGCGGCACCAACGCGATCAGCGCCGCCAGGAGATCCGCGAGTTGGAATCGCGCCAAGGGCAGTTAGACCGCGGCCTGGAGCTGGCCAAAAAAGAACTTGCCATCACCCGGCCATTGGTCAAGCAGGGCGTGATGTCCGAGGTGGAACTGCTACGCCTGGAGCGGCAGGTCAACGAGCTGGACGGCGAACGCAGCGCCAATCGCATTGCCATACCCCGCGCCAAGGCGGCGTTGGCCGAGGCGGATGAAAAAATCGCCGAGCAGCAGCGCCGCTTTCGCACCGAGGCCATCAACGACCTGAACGTACGCAAGGAGGAATTGGCCCGATTGAGCGAATCCATTCGCGCAGATCAGGACCGCATGGTACGCACCGCCGTGCGATCGCCCGTGGCCGGCACGGTACAGCGCCTGCTGGTCAATACCATCGGCGGCGTGGTGCAGCCGGGCATGGACCTGGTGGAGATCGTGCCGCGCGAGGACTACCTGCTCATTGAGGCCCGCATTCGGCCGGCGGACATCGCCTTTCTGCGACCCGGCCAGGAGGCGCGCATCAAGCTCTCCGCCTATGATTATTCGATTTATGGCAGCATCCCCGCCAGCCTCACCCACATCAGTGCCGACACCATCCTCGACGAACGAGGCGAACCCTACTACCAGATCCGTCTGAAGGCCGACAGCAGCCAGCCGGACAAAGCCAGCGAGCCGGTCACCATTCTGCCCGGCATGACGGCCACGGTGGACATCCTGACCGGTAAGAAGACCGTGTTGGACTACCTGCTCAAACCCATCAACAAGGCCAGAGAAAGGGCACTGACCGAGCGTTGACCCGCCCGGTTTCCGAAGGCTCAAAGCACCTCGCCCTGCAAGCGATCCCAGTCCTCGTCACCGATCATCAGCTCACGCTTGGCAGCGAGGCGATAGTGCAACATCTCCGGCAATTCGGTGGCGCGCAGATGGCGGGTGGACAGATAGTTGGCCAATTTCACCACGGCAATGAGGGTACGTAGCCGAGCGTCGTCGAAACCGGCGCAGCTCGCCACATGGTGGTGGTAGATCGCCAGGGCGAAACGGTTCGAAAGTTTCCAGTGCTTCGCCAACAGGTAGCCCAGGGTAACGTGATCCGCACCATATTCGCGACGTTCCCTTGCGACCACGGTTACAGGAGCCGCCTGCTGCAAATTCCAGGTCTTGGCAACGTCGGGGTGTTGCGCGGCCAGTACCAGATACCCCACATCGTGCATCATGGCGAACAGATAGGCTTCGTCGGGCGCCAGCCCGCCGATCAATCCGACTATCGCCACAGCGGCTTTTGCCTCTTCGACACTGGATTCCCAAATCTGCGCCACCCCTGGATGCCGGTCCACCATGGACCGCCCCAGGCTCTCGGCAGTCACCAGATTGGCTACCCTGGCCAGACCGAGCAAGGAGATGGCGTGCGACACGGATTCCACCGGTACGCGCAGGCCGAAAGCGGCTGAATTCACCAACCCGAGGATGGCACCGGCCATGGCCGGATCCTCCGAAACCAGCCGCGCCGCACGTGCCAAATCCGGCTCCGCGGCGGCAAGCTCGCGGTTCAATGCCGAAACCACCGTGGGGATGTTCGGCACGCCACCTTTCTTGAGGACGTGAAACGCCGCTTCCAGATCCGCTCGCGGAGGGATGGGCACGTTGTTCGATTCAGCGCTGGCGGAAATAGTGAGCATGCTCTTCTCAAACGCAAACCGAGCCGGTAAGGAATTTCACCGGAACGGGACCTGCTTGCTTCAACTCCGAATATATCGCTTTTCTCTAATATTTAGCAGCGTCTTGCCTCTGAACTGTGACAGGCATCGTAAGGTTGATACGGCACCAAGTGAAATTGGCGAAGGTTTGCGCTACGGTTGCCATTCGCCCAAACCACGACCACAATTTGGCAGGTATACCTACTTACCGGCGATAGCCCGCGGACGGCTACGGAACCTATGACAACCAGCGACAACACCATCCCTCGCCTGCTTCCGGAGGGAGCACGCATCGAATCCCTGGGATGCGATACCCGCGATTGTCAGGGCGTGGCCGATTATGGGCTCGTTCTCCAAGGGGAATACGAACGGGTCGGAGACGATCTGCTCATCAGCGGCGAGGGTCGCAGTCTGACCATTGCCGATTGGTTCCTGCACACACCCGTGTTGGAACTGCCCAACGGCGCCCGCATCGAACCGGAAACCGTCAACGCCCTGCTCCACCCCCTCTGGCAGGAGCAGTCCCTGGCCGGCCCGGCCCAGGCCCCGGCCAATGCGATCAAGATCGGCACGGTTCAGTTTTCCCTGGGCAAGGTCACCGCCACCGGCACCGATGGCGCGGCTCGCGGGCTGAAACGCGGCGACGAGGTCTACCAGGGTGACGAGCTGCGAACCAGCAGCAACGGCGTGGTACGCATCACCCTGGAGGACGGCACCAAATTCCAGCTTGGCAAAGATGCCCGCGCGACGCTGGACAAATACGTCTACGAGCCCGCGGAATCGAAGGCCGGATTCGAATCCACCGTGCTGCTCGGCGCCTTCCGCTACGTCAGCGGCAAGATCTCCGACGTCAATCCCGACCGGGAACACTCCACCATCAAGACGCCGGTATCCACCATCGGCATACGCGGCAGCGCCCTGGATGGCGCTGTGGAAGGCGACGGCACCACCACGGTCATTCACGAAGACGGTATCCTTACGATCCGCTACAACACCAACACGGGCACCTTCCTGGTCACCTTGAAGGCAACCGGACAGGCCGTGGTCATCACCCTCGACGGCGGCCTGACCCCGGTATTCGATGCCAGTCCCCAGCTGATCGACCGAATCTACGGCCAATTGGGCTTGCAACGCGGTCCGCAGGGCGAATCCCCGAGCGGCGGTGACGACCAAACCACCCCACAGCCCGATCAGAATCCCGGCGCACCGCCCAATTACAGCCCCAGCGCCGAAGATCCAAGCAACCCGGACAGCGATGGGCAGGACCCGCCGCCAGACACCCAGGGCAAACAAACCGAAGGGGATGGGGACGGGAACACGAAGGGCGTGGGTACTGACAATGGCTCCAATCCACCCCAGAACAACAATCAGAGCAACGGGAACAACAACACTGGCGGCACAAACAACGATCAGGGGGAATTGATTCAAAATCCGAATATCGTTGGGGGCGAGCCGGAACCGGAACCGGAGCCCGAACCGGAACCCGA
>JAGRGI010000004.1 GCA_020445565.1 Chromatiales bacterium | reverse complement strand
GAGTGCAACTTCGCCGTGGGCTCCAGGGAACTGGGGCGCTTTCGCGTCAGCGCCTACGTGCAGAGAAACACCTCGGGCATGGTGATCCGCCGCATCGAGAGCCGCATCCCCACCTTCGAAGAATTGCATCTGCCGTCGGTGATTGCCGAACTGTCCATGGCCCAGCGCGGCTTGGTGATCCTGGTGGGCGCAACCGGCAGCGGAAAATCGACCACCCTGGCCGCCATGGTCGGCCATCGCAACCGTAATTTCGATGGCCACATCATCTGTATCGAAGACCCGGTGGAGTTCACCCATACCCACGAACGCTGCATCGTCACCCAGCGCGAGGTCGGTATCGATACGGTGTCCTACCTGGTGGGCCTGAAGAATGCACTGCGCCAGGCACCCGACACCATGCTCATCGGCGAAGTCAGGCAGATGGAGACCATGGACCACGCCATGCATTTCGCCGAAACCGGCCATCTGTGTTTCACCACCCTGCACGCCAACGATACGACCCAGGCCCTCGAACGCATCCTCAATTTCTTTCCGCGCGAGCAACGCCAAGTCTATCTGGCCGATCTGGCGACAAACCTGCGCGCCATCATCGGCCAGCAACTCGTTCCCACCGCCGACGGCAACGGACGCCGCGTTGCCGTGGAGGTATTGCTGAATACAGGCCTGGTAGCGGACCTGATCCGCAAGGGAGAGTTTCACAAAATCCGTGACGTGATCCGTCGCTCCACGGAATTGGGAATGCAAACCTTCGACCAGTCGATCTTCGATCTCTATCGTGTCGGGGTGATCGGTGAGGAAGAAGCACTACGCCACGCCACCTCGGAAAACGAGGTACGCTTGATGATCAAACTGCACAATACGGAAGATCCCAATCGAATGGGTGACGGCATGGAGAACGTCACCTTGGTAGAGTAAATCCGAGCAACGAGCGGATAATCGCACCTGACATCGTCAGGCCGAAGATCGCCGGCAGGTACGAAATCGAGCCATTGACCGCTCGGCCCATCGAGCCATTGATTTCATCCTGAGCTATCGCCGATTCGGCAGGCGCACGGGAAGGCTCGGTGGAGTAGATTGCCGGCACATGCAGATCCACCCCCAGGGGACGGAGCTGCTTGCACAACGCCCGCGCCACCCCGTCTCCCGTTGTCTCGTCAAGGTAGCCGAACTTCACTTGGGCCGGGTCCAGGCGATTACCCGCCCCCAGACTGGAAATCAGCGGCACGCCCACTTGGCGGGCGGCCGCAATCAGCGCGGCCTTGCTGGCCACCGTGTCGATGCAGTCGGCGACAAAATCGTAGCCACCGCGGCGAATCAAACCGGGCGCCTCATCCGGCATGATGAACTGATCCAACACGGTGAGATCGAGCAAGGGATTGATGTCCAGCAAACGCTCCGCCATCACCCGAGCCTTGGGACGCCCCAGGGTCGAACGCAGGGCGCACAATTGCCGGTTGAGATTGGAGATGGAAACCAGGTCGTGGTCGACGATAGTCATCCGACCGACGCCACCGCGCGCCAGGGACTCAGCAGCGTAAGCACCGACACCGCCCAGTCCAACGACCAGAATACGGCTACCGGCCAATTCTTCGAGCCCCTGCTTCCCCACAAGCAGTTCAGTTCGAATTTGGGGATGCTCCATTAAGACACCTTCCGCCCGCGGCGAATACCGCCATGGACCGTTCCTGCCCGCCCGACACCGCCAGAGAGCCGCAACGAGGCCCTCCCCATCTACGCCGGACTGGTGTTCTCGTCCACGAAAAACCCGCCTAGGGAAAACGCAATGATGAACGCATGGGGAACCACGGCATCCAGGCACATCAAACCCATGACGCTCTGCCTGAGCAATGACGAAGGTCGACTTCACCGACCCCGAAACGCCTTTATTTCACTTCGCCGCCAAGGGCAAAGATCGTTATGTTGTGAGAGGAATTTCTCACTAAGTGTGGACAGTGTCCATAGGGTTTTCCCTAATTTCCCCAAATTTCGGCTTAGTGCGCCGAAATCGTAGCGAGTTAATCGAATCTCAGCTATTCCGATACCGTTCAGGCAAGGAAGCAGACGCAAATGGGTATTTGAAATGTTGCAGCAGGCATCAACACGACGCGGAAATACGGCAGCGAATCGAATAAGCGGGATAGCCCATACGCTACTCAATGTTCGCTGGCGGCAGCACACCGCCGGCCGGGACGTGTTAGGTCAGGAACCGGGGGGCGGCAAGGAAAAGAGCGAGCGAGCCGTTGCTGAGGTGGTCGCAGCGATCACCTCAGCAGGCTCGCCACGCACGGCGGCCAGTTCCATGGCAACCGTCAGAACACGCGCAGGCTCGTTGCGCTGACCCTGAAACCCGGCCAGAGGCTGGTCCGGCGCATCGGTCTCCAACAGCAGGGCAGACATGGGAAGCTCGCGCGCCAGGCGACGCAATCGATTGGCCCGGGGATAGGTCAGTGGCCCACCCAGCCCCAGAACAAAGCCCAGATCGGTCAATTGCCTGGCCTGTTGCTCGCTGCCTGAGAAGCTATGTACCACGCCACGCAAACCGGGGTTTCGACGGATATGCCAAAGCACCCGATCAAGAGCCCTGCGGGCGTGCACGATCACCGGCAGACCCAGGCTCAGCGCAATGACGAACTGGCCGCTGAGATAGTGCTCCTGTGCCTGGACATCGAGACCCGGCACATAAAAATCCAGGCCACATTCGCCCACAGCCACGGCAGGGTGGGCATCCAGGAACTCCCCCAATCGGTCCAGATGTTCAGGTCGATGATCCGCCAGATACATCGGGTGCAAACCATAGGCAGGGAACAAGCCCGAGACTTGTTCGCACAAATCGTGAACTCGCGGCCAGTCGGCGGCGCGAATCGCCGGGATCACCTGTTGGCGCACCCCTGCCTCCCGAGCACGCCGAATGACCGCCTCTCGGTCAGGGGCAAAGCTGTCGTCGTCCAGGTGGCAATGGCTATCGACGAGGTCCAGCATATCAGCCCAAGAGCGTCAGCACGCCGGTGTAGCCGTACAGCCGCTGATGGTAGATTTCGCCATTGGCGAACATGCCAACGAGTGGAATATCCCCCAAGGCTTTCTGAATCTGTTTCAGTTCGCGCGAATCAGGACCAAACTGATGACGTCCTCTGCCCAGGCAAGTGTGGTAAAGGGCGCCCCGAACCCCTTGGGACCCAACACGACGCCCCAGACCGGACAACATGCGGTCCAGATCCGCCACCGCGCTGGCGGTATCGCGGCGGGCAAACTGTATGGACTGACCCGCAAGCACATAATCCCCAACGGCCAGCAGGCCGTTGCCTTCATCTATGCCAAGCAGGTTGCGCACCATGTAATCGCCGGTGTCCGACCCAGGCAACGGCAATGCGGCAAAAATGTATCCACCGATCTTGCTGAGATCCCGCGCCAGCAGCTCACCGATATCTTCGCGAAACACCTCCAGCGCGCGTTTCCCATCGATGCTGACGATAATGTTGCGGTCCGCCTCAGTGACCACGCGACGCTTGCCGATCAGTGCGCACCCTTGAGTATGGCTGGTGTAAACCGGCACGTCGGACCCCAGCAACACCCCGCTGAGACCGCCATTGCTGGCGTGATCGGCAAGCTGCTGATCCTGTGCCTCACCCACGCAAAGTCCGCCGACCAGGAACCCGTTACCCAGCCTGTCGCCCAGAGACGTCAACAGGTCCGGGACCCTCGGGTTGCGCGGATCACCGTGCACCACCCCGAGGGACATGCCATGGGATACGCGCCATTCCCGTGTCGAACTCAGGGCGGATTGGACTGAGTCGGTAATATTCGGTAGCAGGCGGTATTGCTCAGGCTGAAGATCGGTCACCAAAGCAGCCATGGCGGGACCGGTATAAATTTCCTGATCGCCTGCGCAGATCGCGTCGCTGAGCGCACCGACCCAATGCTCGACGCCTGTCTCCTGGCGCAGAAAACCGATCACCGAATCCAGTTCGGTCCCAAAATCGTTGGTGGCGTACAGGAAGCCCAAACCGTTGTTGGAGGGCCCGTGGGTGATTGCGTGGATGCACTGCCCCGCCGCCCGTCGCCAGTCCGGGTCGACGCCCACCCCGAAGGAGAACGCTCGCTTTTCCATGTGACGATTGTACGGCACCAGCGAATGATGTCACCAATGAATTGCTCGGCGTTACCTGCCTGTGCCTGGACCAACAACCCACGAAGGCCCAAAGGTATTCCAAAAACTCACGTCAAAAAAAAACCCGGCCGTAGCCGGGTTCGATTGACCTTTGGCGTGACGCCTCAGCGAGCCGCCTCAGCCTTGTCCATCATCTTCTCCAGGATCGGCGCCAGAATGATTTCCATGGCGAAGCCCATCTTGCCGCCGGGGACCACGATGGAATTGCGCCGGGACATGAAGGAGCCATCCAACATGGAGAGCAGGTAGGGGAAATCGGTGCCGAATTTACGCGGATCGCGGAAACGGATCACCACGAAGCTCTCATCCGGGGTCGGGATGTCGCGGGCGATGAACGGGTTGGAGGTATCCACCGTCGGCACGCGCTGGAAGTTCACATCCGTCAGGGAGAACTGCGGGGTGATGTAGTTCACGTAATCCGGCATGCGGCGCAGGATGGTATCGACGATGGCTTCGGCGGAGTAGCCGCGCTCGGCCTTGTCGCGATGAATCTTCTGGATCCATTCCAAATTGACAATGGGCACCACGCCGACCAACAGGTCGACGTAGTCCGCCACACGCACGTCCCCATCCACGACACCACCATGCAGCCCTTCGTAGAACAGCAGATCGGTGCCCGCGGGAATCTCTTCCCAGGGAGTGAACTCACCGGGTTCCTGCCCGTAGGGAGCAGCCTCTTCCGGGCTATGCAGGTAGTAGCGCCGCTTGCAGCTGCCGGTTTCGCCGTAGGTCTTGAAGGTATTTGCCAATTCGGCAAAAAGATTGGCTTGGGGTCCGAAATGGCTGAGATCGCGGCCCTCCTCCTCGGCCTTTTTCACCGCCTCACGCATCTCCATCCGGCTGTAACGGTGAAAGCTGTCGCCCTCGACAACCAGGGGATTGACCTTTTCACGCAGGAAGATGTGCTCGAAAGCGCGCTTCACGGTGGTGGTACCGGCACCGGACGAACCGGTCACTGCCACTACGGGGTGTTTAACCGACATGGAATTGGCCCTCGTTTGGAGATTGGCTTTGAGATCCTTGGCGCGCGATCCCGAGACTTCACCAGGAAAACCCCCTGGCTAGCCCCGGAAGGAGGCGGTCTTTGCGCCGCCGATTCAGAGGTGTTGCTTTATGCTCGCGCAGAAATGCGCCGGATTATCCATGCTTAGCAGGGGCAAGTCCAGCGCCCCACGGCAAAGACATTTTGATGCAATCGGCTGTTTTACTTGGGGAAGTCACGCCGTTCCAGGCACGTCGGCAGCAAATTCAAACGAATCGAAGTACAGATGGTCCTCCGCTAAACCCGCCTCGACAAAGGTCTTTTTGCCGGCCTCCACCATAGGGGGAGGCCCCCCCATGTAGACGTCGAAACCGGATAAGTCAGGATAGTCAGCCACCACCGCGTCGTGCACCCATCCGGTTCTGCCGGTCCAGTCGTCCTCCCGCGCCGGCTCAGAAAGCACCGGAATGAAACGAAAATGCGCCAGACTCTGCTCCCAGGAGGCCGCCAGCTCTCCCAGATAGAGGTCTCGCTTGGCACGCACGCCCCAATACAGGTCCACCGGGCGCTCCAGCCCGAGGGCGATGGCATGTTCGATAATGCCCTTGATGGGGGCAAAGCCCGTACCTCCCGCCATCAGGACGATGGGACGATCTGAATCCTCGCGCAGATAGAAATTTCCGAACGGACCTTCCAGGCGGAGAATCGATTTTTCCTTCAGTTCATTGAAGACATGATCGGTGAAACTGCCACCCGGCACGTGGCGGATGTGCAATTCAATCAAATCGTCATCGTGAGGGGCATTGGCAATGGAAAAGGCCCTGCGACGACCATCCTTGAGCAGGAATTCGATGTACTGGCCGGCCAAGAACTGTAAGCGCTCGCTCTCGGGAAGCTTCAGATACAGGCGCATGACATCGTGGGTAAGGCGTTCCATTTTGACCACCCGACAGGGGAGTCGCTTGGTTTCAACCTCGGTCGCGGTACGAATTTCGCGCACCTGTATGGTGAGGTCGGCCAACGGCTCCGCCTGACAAAACAGCGCCAAACCGGCGGCCTCATCCTCGTCGCTGAGAGCGGAGCGCTTACCGCTGGGGTAGTGCACCTTCCCTTTAAGAACGTTACCCTTGCAAGCGCCGCAGGCGCCATTGCGACAGCCGTAGGGAATGATCAGACCGTGCCGCAGGGCGGCGGTGAGCACGGATTCCCCGGTATCGACAGAAAATTCGTGACCGCTGGGGTCCACGTGTACCTTGCAACTCATGGTTGTACCTTTCGGCTTTCCAAGGTGGAAAAGTCCGACATTCTTCCAGATTCTTCAAACGATTGAAACCCCATGAATTATAAGAGTTTTACCGAAACAAACGGGACACTGATCGTGGGTTGTGGCGACCTGGGCCGCCGCCTCGCCGCACGCCTTGTGGCGCGCGGCGAGGAAACGACCGGCCTTGTGCGAACGACGGCCTCGGGCGAGGCCCTGGCAGATCTGGGTATTTCGCCTTTGGTCATGGACCTGGATCGGCAGCCGCAACCGCCATTGCTGGGACATCCTTTCCGCCGTATCTACTACTTTGCACCGCCACCGGCGATGGGCAGCGAAGATCCGCGTCTGGCAACCTATCTGGAGGCGAGGAGGACACAAGCACCCGAGCGCATCGTGTACGTGAGCACCACCGGGGTCTACGGCGACGCCGGGGGTGCCTGGATCACCGAAGCAACGCCCACCCAGGCCCTCACCGACCGCGCCCAGCGGCGCCTGTGGGCGGAGAACCATCTGCGGGAATGGTGTGCCGAACACGGAACACAGTGGCTGATCCTGCGCGTGCCGGGCATCTACGGGCCCGGTCGACTTCCGGAAACCCGCCTGCGGGCCGGCTCACCCATGGTGCGGCCCGAAGAGGCCCCCTTCACCAACCGTATACACAGTGAGGATCTGGCAGACATCTGCGTCGCCGCCATGGATCGTGGCCCGAACGGTGCCATCTACAATGCCACCGACGGTAATCCCGGCACTATGACCGACTATTTCAACGACGTGGCAAAGCTGCTGGGGTTGACACCGCCACCGCTGGTTTCGCTGGAAGAGGCAAAGCGGCTTCTGGGTCCCGCCATGGCGTCCTATCTGGGGGAGTCGCGGCGCATATCGAATCGAAAACTGATAGAGGAGCTGGGTATAAGCTTGCGCTACCCAACCTTGGAACTGGGACTGCCCGCCTGTATCTGAGCAATCCCGAGGACAGCGCCTCGCCGGGGATTGAATTGGCTACCGCGCAGCCAGTGAAGCCAACACCTCCAGCTAATCGCCTATATCCTTGGCGACCCCCAGCCACTCGCACCACTGCTCGAACAGATCCCGATCCAGGGCGGCGACCGCAGAACGGGCGTCGAGTGCCGGACGAAATACCCTTTCGCCATCCAGGGTAATACCATGACCACCGGCCTCTGCCAGGATCAGGCATCCGGCGGCATAGTCCCAAAGCTTCTGCCTGCCATGCAGATAGACGTGGAAACGACCCGCCGCCACCCAGCACCAATCCAGAGCAACGGACCCGAAACTTCGCTGGGAACCGAACGGCGTGTCACGCAACAAACGGCCCGACATGGCGGGCTTGAGACGCTTGAGATCCACACAGGCGATGGCATTTGACAGATCGATACCCGGTGGTACCGACGTCAAACGCTCGTCGTTGCACCAGGCGCCTTCGCCAAGCGTGGCGCTGAAGATTTCATTTCGTTCCGGATCAAACACCACACCCTGAACCACACGCTGGCCATCCAGCAATGCCAGGGATACGGAATAGTAGGGAATGCCCGCCGCATAGTTGCTGGTCCCGTCCAAGGGGTCCAGACACCAAACCGGGTGCCCGGCATCCTTGAGGGCCGCGCGCTGTTCATGCTCGGGCATCTCCTCGCCGAGAAAGCCATACTCGGGCCAGCGTGCCTCCAGCGCGGCTCGCACCCGTGCCTGCATGGCCAAATCCGCTTCGGTGACGATACTGCCGTCCAGCTTGTGCGCACGCTCGATGCGAGCGAAACGGTCAATCAATTCCGCCTGAGCCGCCTCTCGGACAATGTTACGTACGATTTCGAGATCAGGATACTCGGTTCGGGAAGTATCCTGCCGCCTCCGGTTCGTCGGCTCGGATGTACTCATCCGAACAGGGCCACCAGGGTCGGCATGTAATGATCCACCAGAAGAAAGGTGAACAGAGCCATCAGATAGAGAATGGAGTAACCGAAGGTGCGCATGGGCAGGCTGCTATCCTCCGGCTTTAGCATCAACATGACGGCGTAATACAGAAAACCCAACCCTAGGGCGATGGCGCCGCCCAGGTAGAAAAACCCGCTCATGTGGGTAACGAACGGCAACACCGTCACTACCACCAGGAGCAGCGTATACAAGAGGATCTGTAGACGCGTAAAGGGAATGCCGTGAGTGACCGGCAGCATGGGAATGTCCACCTTGGCGTAGTCCTCACGACGATGGATGGCAAGCGCCCAGAAATGCGGTGGTGTCCACACGAAGATGATCAGGAACAACAGCAGAGAATGGGGGTCCGGATTGCCGGTGATGGCCGTCCAACCCAATACCGGAGGGGCTGCGCCAGCAGCACCGCCGATGACGATATTCTGCGGCGTTGCCCGCTTCAGGTACATGGTATAGATCACCGCATAGCCGATCAGCGATAGAAAAGTCAGCACCGCCGTCATCGGATTGACACCGAAATACAGCACGATCATTGAGATAGCGCCGATAGTGAAGGCGAAGACGGCAGCCTTCAGTGGACTCATATTCCCCTGCGGCAGGGGCCGCTTGTGGGTACGGGCCATGACGGCATCGGCCCGCTGATCCACCAGATGATTGATAGCCGCCGCCGAGGAGGCCGCCAGCCCGATACCGATAGTGCCCAGCAGGAAGGGCTGCCACGGGACCATGCCGGGTACGGCCAGGAACATGCCCACCATGGCCGTGAACACGATCAGGGCAACGACCTTGGGTTTGCACAGTTCCAGGTAATCCCGCCAAGTGGTGGCGCGGGAAGGGACAACGGTTTCGACGGTTTGACTCATGACGATCTCGCTCGCCCCTGCTTCCTCGGTCGCAGGGCGTGGTTCAAGAGTACCATGCTCAATAGTAGCAGCGCGCCGGTCCCGTTATGGGCAGTGGCTACCGGCAAGGGAAGGTCGAACCAGAGATTGGACATTCCCAGGGCAAGCTGCGCCAGCAACAATACCCCCACCAGGAAGCCGATATTGCGGGCCGAGCGATTGACGCCATTGGCCACCAAACGAAGCACCAGCCAGCCAACCACCAGGAACACCACGATAGCCCCAAGACGGTGCAGCATCTGGATGGCCACCTTGGCCATCTCGCTCAGGTGGGTGCCAAACTCGTAGTCCCGGCCCAGCCCGGTCCATATGGTGAGCGCACTGCGAAAATCCATCTCCGCCGGCCACCACTGCCCCAGACACAACGGATATTGAGAGCCGCAGGCGCGGGCGGCATAGTTGGCGCTGGTCCAGCCCCCCAGGGCAATCTGCACGGCGACCAGAATCAGGGCCAACAGGGCCAAGCCGCGCAGACTGGCCAGGGTCCTGTTGTCTGGCAGGGGTTTGACCGGTCCTGTACGCAAAGCCAGCCAAGCCAACAGGGCCAGAGTCGAGAGGCCGCCCAGCAGGTGTCCCATAACGACCACGGGCTTGAGCATGAGGGTGACCGTCCACATGCCCAGCAGGGCCTGAAAAATCACCAGGGCCAACAGCACCAGGGGCAGGACCACGGGCTGCTTCGGGTCCTTGCGGTTGGCGATGGCGATTACCGACAACGCCAGGATCACCAGACCCAATGTGCCGGCGAAGTAACGGTGTACCATCTCCGCCCAGGCCTTGGACGTTTCCAGCGGCCGTTGTTCCAGATAATGCTTGTGTTCGACGTCGGCCTCAGAGCCGGGGACCGTCAGTTCACCGTAACATCCCGGCCAATCGGGACAACCCAGACCGGAATCGGACAAGCGCGTGTACGCGCCCAACAGTACGACGACCAGGGCGAGCAACACAGCCCATTTGGCGATGGCGTGGAAGGTGTTGAGATTCATACTTTATCCAACCTGGGAATACTTCAATAGACGGGTCAGATCCTTGAGCAACCCGGACGGATCCTGATCCGGTCGGTACCACATCATCAGATTTCCCATAGGGTCGATCAAGAAGACCCGCCCCGAGCGGGCGGCATCCGGTGCCTCGGGAAAGGAAAACCTGGAAAGAAAGTCATTGACGCGCTCCGAGTCCACCGAGAGACGTGTCAAATCGGGTTGTTGGAGGCGGAAGTACTCGGCATCCTCCTGCTCGTAACCGTCCAGCTGAATCATCACCCGCTGTACACGCCCCATATCCTTGTTCAGCCGCGCATGGACCTGACGTGTCTTGAACAGGTTGTCGCGACATACCTCACCACAGGGTCCGATTCCCAACTGCAGCAGGGACCAGTGGCCTCGCAAAATCTCGGCCGCAACGGTTTCATCCGCCGGTCCGCGAAAATCTGTCAGGGGTAGAGGCCGGACCGGCTGCACCAGTTCACCATAATTACCCTTGGACAGCTTACTAAGGTCAACCGTATAAAACAGTATCCAGGAACCGGCTACCGGCACGACGAATATGGCGAACAGGGCAATCAATTGCAGGCGCCGTTTGCGCAGCAAACGGGGTGAAATCGGGGCCGCTGGTTTCTCGACTGTCACTGGGGTTTTGACCTCTTCACGTTAACGATCAAATAGATGCCCACCAGGGCAGCGGCCAGCCCGAACCACTGAACGGCGTAACCAAGGTGTTTTTCCGGTCCGAAGGGGACGACCTTCCATTGGCGCACGAACCCATCCGGCGTTTGCGGATCGAGCCAAACGATGCTGGGCAAAAGCTTCTGCCCCAACGTCGCCGATAACTCTTCGGTATCGATGTATTGGACCAACCGCGGCCAGTCGGAAGCGTCCACCGCGTCCAGACGATAACCCACGTCCGGCGGATGATTGAGGACGCCCCGCAGGATTCTCGGCTTCTCATCCACCCGCAGATCGCCCACGGGATCCCGGTGCATATCCATGGGCACCCAGCCGCGGTTAACCAGAATCATGTCACCTTCATCGGTTTGAAAAGGTGTGAACACATGAAAACCCGGTTGGCCGGCTTCTATTTGGTTGTCCAGAAGCAATTGACGGCCGCCCAGAAAGCTACCGTGACTCTGCACCACTTGGTAGCGAAAGTCTTCGTGGGACGCCACCTCAGCGTTCAGCCTTAACGCGTCGCCTTCGGCATTGGCCGCGAACTGAGCCATGATGCGGCTTTTTTCGTCTGCCCTGCCTAACTGCCAAAATCCCAGATAGAGCAAAATCGGCAGAATCACCAGAGTGGCCAAGGAGGCCGCAAAGGAGGGTCTGAATTCTAGGTTACCGATGTGCATAGTCTGGAAGATGGTAAATGCGTATATAATGTTTGTCTAATTTTCTCTGGGGGCTATACGATGTTTGCGAAGTACCTGGTCGTGTTCATCCTGATCGCGATACTCACATCGTTGGGATCAGGGCTGTATTACATGATGAAAGATAAGGGCCAGAGCAAGCGGACGGTACGCATGCTCACGGTACGCATCGGTTTGTCAGTCAGTTTGTTCGTTCTGCTGTTCGTTCTGTGGTGGGCGGGCCTGATTCAACCTCACGGCCTACTGCCAAAACAGCAGGCGACAACCGAGGCCCAATAGGTCAACATGATCGGCTGAACTTGCGAAAAAAAGGGCGCTGCTTTCGCAGCGCCCTTTTAGTCTTCCTGGCCGACGCTGTGTCAGAGCCAGTACACAAAGATGAACAGGCCCAGCCAGACTACATCCACAAAGTGCCAGTACCAGGCCGCGCCCTCGAAGCCAAAGTGATGCTCCGGCGTGAAGTGACCCTTCATCGAACGGAACAGGATGACGGTCAGGATGATGGCACCGACAGTGACATGGAAACCATGAAATCCGGTCAGCATGAAAAAGGTGGAGCCATAGATGCCGCTGCCCAGGGTGAGATTCATTTCCTGATACGCATGCATGTACTCAACGGCTTGCAGGCCAACGAACAGAAAGCCCAGCGCAACGGTGGCCAACAGTCCCAGCACCAGCTTGGTACGGTTGTTCTCCTTCAGCCCCCAATGGGCGATGGTAACGGTGACGCCGGAGGTCAGCAGGATGATGGTGTTCAGAGCCGGCAAGCCCCAGGCTCCCATGACCTCGAAAGTACCGCCGATACCAGCCGGACCATTGGTGGGCCAGATGCCTTCGAACCCTGACCAGAGCAGCTCGTTGGTCGGTAGGCTGTAGGCATCGACACCCGCCAGCCACGGCACCGACAGGACACGGGCATAGAACAAGGCGCCGAAAAAGGCGGCGAAGAACATGACTTCGGACAGAATGAACCAAGACATACCGTAGCGGAAGGAAATATCCACCTGGTCGTTGTAGGTACCGGATTCACTCTCATTGATAACAGTGCCAAACCAGCCGAACATCATGACAACGGTGATCGCCAGACCGACCAGCATGATGGAAAAACCGGTGTCGGAACCGTTCAAGTATGCGGAAAACCCTCCGAGCAGGGTCGATAGCCCAATGGACCCAAGAATGGGCCAATGGCTCCCATGGGGAATGTAATAATCGTTGGTGGCTGCATGTGCCATGCTCACATCCTCGAATACGTTTCGGTCGGACTCAGCGGTTACGCCGCTCAGCCTTCCTTGTCAGTGATATCGAAAAAGGTATAGGAGAGGGTCAGGGTCTTGATGTGCTTGGGTAGCGCGGGGTCCACCACGAAGCGCAGGGGCATTTCCCTGGTCTCGCCTTCCTTGAATTCCTGACGCGTGAAACAGAAGCACTCGGTTTTCTGGAAGTAGGAGGCCGCCGCACCGGGCACCACACTGGGAACCGCCTGACCGACCAACTCGCGTCCGGCGTTGTTGGTCGCCGAGTAGGCCGTCTCATACACCTTGCCAGGATGGATCTCCATGGTCTTGACCACCGGATGGAATTCCAAAGGCATACTGGCATTGAGCGTGGAGACGAATTCCACTCGCAAGGTTCGGTTCGGATCTTCCTGGTAGGTCAAAGCAGCCTCGGCCGCCCGCCCCGTCTTTCCGTTCAGACCCGTTACTTCACAGATGACGTCGTAGATCGGCACCATGGCAAAACCGAAGCCGAACATGCCGACAACGATCAACAGCATCTTGGCAACCAAGCGGCCGTGGGGGACGTCGTTTGCCTGGCTGTCGCTCATGACGAAGTACCGGTGAGGTAGATGAAGCCGACATAGATCGCCAACGCGATGGCCCCTATGGCCAGAGCCAGACGTATGTTTGCCTTGCTGCGCTGCGGATCTTTTTCGGTGTTAGTCATCCCATCTACCTGCTGCTGTTTCACCGAGCCGGGTCATCAAGGATGACCCGGCCCATTGCGCCTTACTTCACTTCCGGAGCGGTCGTGAAGCTGTGATAGGGCGGAGGCGACGACAGGGTCCACTCCAGGCCCTCGGCGCCTTCCCATACCTTGTCGGTAGCCTTCTCGCCACCACGGATGGTCTTGATGACGATGTAGGCGAACAGCAACTGACTCAGGCCGAACACGAAACCGCCGATGGAGGAAATCATGTTGAATTCGGTGAACTGAGGCGCATAGTCCGGGATGCGGCGCGGCATACCGGCCAAACCGAGGAAGTGCTGCGGGAAGAACAACACGTTGACGGAGATGGTGGAGACCCAGAAGTGGATCTTGCCCAGGCGCTCGTCGTACATGTTGCCGGTCCATTTAGGCAACCAGTAGTAGGTAGCGGCCATGATGGAATAAATGGCACCGGTGACCAGTACGTAATGGAAGTGGGCAACCACGAAGTAGGTGTCATGGTACTGGAAATCCACCGGGGAGATGGCCAGCATCAGGCCGGAGAAACCGCCGATGGTGAACAACACCACAAAGGCGATGGCAAACAACATGGGGGTTTCGAAGGTCATGGAGCCCTTCCACATGGTAGAAACCCAGTTGAAAACCTTCACACCGGTGGGTACGGCGATGAGCATGGTGGCGTACATGAAGAACAACTCGCCCGCAACCGGCATACCGACCGTAAACATGTGGTGCGCCCAGACGATGAACGACAGGAAGGCGATGGAGGCGGTCGCGTACACCATGGAGCTGTAACCGAACAAGGGCTTGCGCGCAAAGGTCGGGATGATCTGCGAGACGACGCCAAAGGCGGGCAGGATCAGAATGTACACTTCGGGATGGCCAAAGAACCAGAAAATATGCTGATACATGACCGGGTCACCGCCGCCAGCGGCATTGAAGAAGCTGGTACCGAAGAATTTGTCGGTCAGCAGCATGGTGACGGCACCCGCCAGCACCGGGATGGTGGCGATCAGCAGGTAGGCGGTGATGAGCCAGGTCCATACGAACAACGGCATTTTCATCAGGGTCATGCCGGGAGCGCGCATGTTCATGATGGTGACGATGACGTTGATGGCGCCCATCACGGAGGAAACGCCCATCATATGGATGGAGAAGATCATGAAGGGGAAGCCATCGCCCATCTGCAGAGACAGCGGGGGATAAATGGTCCAGCCGGCAGCCGGCCCGCCACCACTCATGAACAGGGTGGACAGCAGCATGGTGAAGGCGAACGGCAGGATCCAGAAGCTCCAGTTGTTCATGCGCGGCAGGGCCATATCGGGACCGCCGATCATGATCGGGATCAGCCAGTTGGCCAGACCGGTGAAGGCAGGCATGACGCCGCCGAAGATCATAACCAGGGCATGAACCGTGGTCATCTGGTTGAAGAACATGGGGTCAACCACCTGCAGACCGGGCATAAACAGCTCGGCACGGATGATCATCGCCATGGCACCGCCGATAAGAAACATCAGCAGGGCGAACAACAGGTACAGAGTACCGATATCCTTGTGGTTGGTTGTGGTAATCCAGCGCATCAGACCCGGCGCGGGGCCATGGTCGTGATGCTCGTCATGGGTCGCGGTTGCAGTACTCATTTACGTAATTCCTCCGTACGGACGATGCCTTAACGAACAGCCTTGATTTCAGAAGGTTGAATCGCATCGCCGGTATCGTTGCCGAAGGCGTTGCGCTGGTAGGTGAGAACAGCAGCCATATCCAAGTCGCTGAGCTGATCCTTGAAGGCGGACATGGCGGTTCCCGCCTTGCCGTTCATGGCGATATCGATATGGCCAGCTTTGGGGCCGGTGGCGATTGCGCTGCCGGCGATGGCCGGGAAGACGCCGGGCAGGCCCTTGCCATTGGCCTGATGGCAGGCGGCACAATTGGCGTTGTAGACATTCTCACCCTTGGTGATCAGCTCGGCCTTGGTCCAGGACTTGCCGGCCTCCGCATCGGCGGCGCTCAGGCCGGCCTTCTGGGCCTTGACCCAGGCTTGATACTTCTCGGGCTCCATGGCTTCGACAACAATCGGCATATATCCATGGTCGCGACCACAGAGTTCGGCACACTGACCGCGGTAAACACCGGGTTTTTCGATCAGAGCCCAGGCATCATTGATGAAGCCGGGAATGGCATCCTTCTTCCAGCCGAAGTCAGGCACCCACCAGGAGTGGATGACGTCGTTGGAGGTGATGACGAAGCGGATACGGGTGTTGGTGGGAAGCACCAGGCGGTTGTCCACATCCAGCAGGTAGTGCTCCACCTCGTTGATATCGCCCTGGTAATCCAGGTTGCGGGCATCCTGAGTGGATTTGGCCAGGGTGGAGAAGAACTTGATACCGGAGTCCTGGTACTCGTACTGCCATTTCCACTGGTAGCCGGTCACCTTGACGGTCATCTCGCTGTCGCTGGAATTCTCCATGGCAATCAGCACCTTGGTAGCCGGAATCGCCATGCTGATGAGAATCAGGAAAGGCACCACGGTCCAGACGATTTCGACGGTCGTGCTCTCATGGAACTTGGCGGGCACCGCACCCTTATCTTTGCGATGGTGCATCACGGACCAGAATATCGCACCGAACACCACCACACCGATCGCGACACAGACCCACAAGATGGTCATGTGCAGGCTGTATACCTCCTGGCTTATGGGGGTTACGCCCTGGCGCATGTTCAAACCCCACTCCGCCGATGCGGAGGCGGCGGCCAGCGCCAGCCCCACTCCACCCAGGGAGGTCAACCATCGTTTCATCATTTTCACTTGGCCTTTCTCCTGTTTCCTAGAGAGTTCGTTGTATACATTGGCTTGGTTTTATATGGCTACGAGGGCGGGCAAGGGTGCGATTTCGCGCCTCAGCTCCGCAGCAAGTTCGATGCGCTCTTCCTCGCTCAGGAACTTTCCCACTTCGACCTCTCTCCCATGGGAGCGAATGGTCAGGCGACTGGGATACCAGCGGTGCGTCGATTTGGCCAACCGCACCTGGGCCCAACTGCGTTGAAACTGCTCGGTGATCTCCGGGCGACGCCGACCGCTCTCCACCTTTACCGAATCACCGTCTATGGTTATCACTTGGCAGTGTTCCGTCTGCCGAAAGGAAAGGTAAAAGCAATACCAGAGGGCCATGAACTCCAAACCCGCAAACGGCAGAATCAGCCAGAGACCGACCATCGCAAACGCCATCCCCATCATCAGATAGAGCGCCAATATCGATCCCAGCAGCAGGGTTATGCCTCTCCAGCTAATCGAGCGATTGGGCCGTAAGACATAACGACGGGTATTGCTTTCGATATCGCAGTCGGTGGCTACCACGGCAACCCCCGCTGGCGAACCGTATGGAATTTGACGCGGGTCATTGTCAGAGCTCCGCAGGCCCGCGAATACTATCGCGGTGTGTCAATTGGCGCAATTTCAAACAAGTAACTACGTTATAAAATCGCCTTATAAATATATCGCGATCTACTGATAGTTTTTGCCAATAAAACACAGATTTAGCACGGGATTATCGGATCAGACCCAAAACACCTGCCTGGTCACTCCCGCGCCAGGTGTGGCAAATCCCCCTCCAACCCCATTGCCCTTCGCATCAGCACCGATTTCAGGGGCGTCACTCTGTCCACGATCGCCAGTCCGCTACCGCGCAGGTTTCGAAGTACCGACACATCATTGCCGAAGAGGCGCTGGAAACCGTCCATAGCACTCATCATCAGCAGGTTTTCACCCTTGCGCCACCGTTCATAGCGACGCAACGTGCCAAACCTTCCCGCATCTCCAGGGTGCTCCGCCAGTACCTGTGCCAAAGCGACCGCATCCAAAAGGCCCAGATTGACCCCCTGCCCCGCCAAGGGATGAATGCTGTGGGCCGCATCTCCCACCAGCGCCAGATTGGCCTCCACGTAGTGATCCGCGTGCTGCAAACGCAGCGGAAATGCGGCACGCGGCCCGGCGGCGGCAAACGCACCCAACCGCCCCTCCACTGCCGCCTCCAATCGCAGCAGAAACTCAGCCTCATCCATTGCCAACAGCGCGTCGGCCGATTCTTCCGGCAACGACCACACCACCGAACAATGGCCGTCTGTCAGAGGCAGCAAAGCCACCGGTCCGCCGGGCAAGAAACGCTGATAGGCCGTATGCTCGTGATGCATTTCAGGCCGTACCGTGCTCACCAAGCCTTTTTGACCATAAGACCGCCCCTTGACACCGATCCCCATGGCGCTGCGCACGCTCGAATCAGCACCGTCGGCAGCGACCAGCAAAGCCGTGCGGAAGGAATCCCCCCGATCGGTTTCAATCTCGATACCGGTGGTCAGCGGCAGGTACTGTATCGGGCTTTTTCCTGCGAGAAGCTCAACCACCCCTTGGCCTATCAATGCCTGCCACAGGGCATGAACGATGACCCGATTCTCCACGATATGCCCCAGATTCGGCTCACCCAGGGATTGCGCGTCGAATCCGATACTGCCTCCCCCCTCCTGCCAGACCCGCATCCGGCTATACGGGCTGACGCGCATGGACAGCATGCTTTCCCACACGTCAAGGTGACGGAAAATGCGCTCCGAGGCGCGGGTAATGGCGGAGACTCGCAGGTCGAAGCCCTGTTGCGGCAGATCCGCCGGCGGCCGCGACTCCATCAGGCCAATACGAAAATCCGTTTGGCGACTCAGAGCAAGAGCCAGGGTGGCGCCCACCATACCGCCACCGACGATGAGGACATCCAGATCCAGCCTGTCGCCGCTCATCGCCCGATGACTCCGCCGGCCAACCCCATGGTGTGGCGGGCAAATTCGTGCTTTACAGCGGGAAAAAGATCCAGGGCCACCAACCCAAGATTGCGTGCCAGCGACAGGGGCGCGAGCGGATTGCTGAACAGCCTTGCCAGACCGTCGGTGAACATCGCCACGCCGAGTTGATCACCCTGACGTCGCTTGGCATAGGTTTGCAACAGGTCATCTGCGCCCGGATCAGCGCCTGCGGCGATCGCATCACCGAGCATACCCGCCAGCACCGCCACATCCCGCAGCCCAAGATTGAACCCCTGCCCGGCCACGGGGTGCAAGGTATGGGCGGAGTTACCCACCAATACGACCCGCCGATCGACGATGCGATGAGCACGCAGCAAGGCCAAGGGATAAGAACTGCGCCGACCGATGCGGATAAACCGCCCCAGGCGCCAGCCGAAGCGTTGTTGCAGATCTTCGCGAAAATGCTCGTCACTCAAAGACAAGAGCCGCTCTTCTCCCGGCTGGTCGGTAGTCCAAACCAGAGAGCAGCGATTCTCCGGCATGGGCAACACCGCCATCGGACCGGTATCGGTGAAGCGCTCGTAGGCGATGTTCCCATGTGGAAGCGCTGGCGTCACATTGGCGATGACGGCCGACTGACCATATTCCCAGCGCCGCGTTTCCAGGCCCAGGCGTTCGCGAATCTCCGATTGCGCACCATCGCAGGCCACCAGCAAGCGGGCGCGCACCTGCGTTGCTTGGCCGCCTCGATTCAGCGTGGCGGTGACGCCATCGGCATCGATCACAAAATCCACCAGCCGGGCCGGCGCCAGCCGTTCGATGCGGGGCTGGGCAGCCATCGATACCTCCAGCACACGTCCCAGTTCCCGCGCCAAGGCCACATATCCCAGGGCATCGACCCGCTCACGACGACTGTCCAGATGGGTGAAGCCGAAATGCCCCCTGTCTGAGATGTGGATCTGCCGAATCGGGCAGACGCCGCTCGCCAGCTCGTCCCAGAGACCGATGGCTTCAAAGATACGACGCGACCCTTGCGCCAGGGCTATGGCCCGATCGTCATAGGAAGGACTGGTCGCGCGACCGCCGCCGCCTTCCTCCACCAGAACCACCGGACAAGCCCGCGAGGCCAGGGCCACGGCCAGACTGGACCCGACCAGCCCGCCGCCAACGATCAATACCTCGGTATTCACGCCGCCATCAAAGCCTCAATCTCATCCACGGATTTGGGCACACCCGACGTCAGCACTTCGTTACCGGTCCTGGTGACCAGTACGTCGTCCTCGATTCGGATCCCGATCCCCCACCACTTCTTGGCGACGCCCTTGGTACCGCTGGAGATATAGAGACCGGGCTCCACGGTAAGCACCATACCGGGCTCCAGCACCCGCCACTGATCCCCCACCTTGTAGTCGCCAACGTCATGCACGTCCATGCCAAGCCAGTGGCCGGTACGGTGCATGTAGTAGGGCTTATAAGCCTCATCCTTGATGAGCTTGTTCACCTCTCCCGAGAGAATCCCAAGACGCACAAGGCCGCGGGTGAGCGTGCGAACCGCTGCCATGTGCGGCAGATTCCAATGGTTTCCGGGCCGCACTTTCTTTATGGCCGCCAACTGCGCCTCCAGCACAAGCTCATAGAGCGCTCGCTGCTCCGGACTGAAACGCCCGTTCACCGGGAAGGTCCGCGTGATGTCAGCGGCGTAGTAATCCAACTCGGCGCCGGCGTCGATCAGCACCAGATCGCCATCGCGCAATGCGTCTTTGTTGTCGATGTAATGCAGAACACAGGCGTTTTCACCACCGCCCACGATGGCCGGGTAGGCCGGCGAGCGGCTTCCGTGATGCTGAAACACCTGATTGATAGCGGCCTCAAGCTGAAATTCAGACATGCCCGGCCGGCACACCCGCATGGCCTGGCAGTGCGCCTCGGCAGAAATCTGGGCAGCCTTGCGCATGGTGCCCTGCTCTGCCGAACTCTTGTAGAGGCGCATGTCGTGGACCAGGTGATCGAGGGCGACGATTTCCAGTGGCGCCGTCACCCCAGAGCGGGCCCGTGCCCGCAACCCGTTTACCCATTCGATCAGCTTTTGATCGAATTCCGGCTGGAACCCCAGTGAGTAATAAACCCTCTCGCAATTTTCCAGCAGCCCCGGCAATATGTCGTCGAGATCGGTGATGGGAAAGGAGTCATCCGCACCATGTTCTGCAACCGCGCCCTCCTGACCAGCACGCCGGCCGTCCCAACGCTCAGCATCCGGATCCTTCTCCCGACAGAACAGCACGTACTCGCCATTGCGCCTGCCAGGCTGCATCACCGCCACCGCATCGGGTTCGGTAAAACCGGTGAGGTAGTAGAAATCGCTATCGGGCCTGTAGGGATAGTGAACGTCCCGGTTGCGAACCACCTCGGGTGCGGCAGGCAGAATCGCAACGCTGCCCTTGCCCATCATGCGCATCAATTGACGACGACGTTTGGCGAACTCGTTTTTCTTCATGGTCACGGCTGACTGCCTTCAGACATCAAGCGAAAGTGGATGCCGGAATTATCCGACAAGCCGGCACGTGATGGGAACTTTCCTTCAATGCAGACCCTTTTGGCGACTGGCCATCGCCATCGCACCCTCGTCCAGTATCGTAGCGAATCCGACCCGCAGGTATTCCACCAGTTCCATGAACGATTCTTCCGCCTCCTCGCCTTCCAATTCGGCTTCAGTTTCCGTATCCAGATGGGCGATGTTGTAACAGTCGCCGAGAAACTCCTGCATCTCCTCCGAAAGTTGCTCCTGGCGAATCCCGTCGGCCGCGCCAAAACCATACAACAGCCCTTGGCACCATGCGGCCAGATGGATCGCACGCAGGGCCAAGGGAGACGAATCCGAAGGCAGCAGCGGCGAAAACCCCAACGAATCGTCCTGCACGTTCGCCCGCCAGACCTCGGTGGTACGGCGCAAAGCCTGCTCCAACTCCCCCACGGCCAGATTGCTGCGGTCAACATCTTCCAGCACGATCTGCAACAAGCTACCCTCGGCATCGACCGCCCCCGCCGCCAGCAAGCCACAGAAAACTCCCTGACATTCGGCCGCGCCCACCTCCGCTTCGGCCCGCATCAGCAAGCCCTGCAACGTGTCGAAATCGCCCAAAGCCTTTTCTCCAGCCGTTTTGCCAATCGATGGGACAATAGTAACACCTGGGCGTTCGCCGTTGACCCGACACCCGCCAGCGCTCTATATTGAGCAATATGAACAATAGCTCCGCACTTCGGTTGGAACGGCTGCGAAAGCTGGAGAAGCAGCTCGACGAGCTGATTTCCGCCTGTGCGCAATTGCGGGAAGACAACCGGCTGCTTCAGGCCCGCCAGGAATCGTTGGTCAGCGAGAAGATGACCTTGCTGGAGAAAACAGAACTGGTACAAGGGCGGGTGGAGGCAATGGTCAGTCGCCTAAAGGCCCTGGAACCGGTATCATGAACCCTGCAAAGCCGGTCGCGCTACAGATTCTCGGCAAGGAGTACTTGGTCTCCTGCCCTGACGAGGAATGCGATGCCCTCATGGCGACGGCCCGCTATCTGGATACCCGCATGCAGGAGGTGCGTTCCGGTGGCAAGGTCATCGGCCTGGACCGGATTGCGGTGATCACGGCGCTGAACATCGCCCATGAGATGTTGCAGACCCGGCAAGAGTTGCATGCCTTGGAACAAGGGCTGGACGAGCGCATGGATGAGATCGAACAGCGCCTGGAACAGGCACTGGTCCGTTGCGAGACGGCCAGATGAGTTTTTCGCACCCCGGTGCCACTTGTCGTGGACCCGGGTGTGACGAGCAGTTTCCTTAGCGAAGAGTTGTCGAATTGGGCGTCCCTGCGGTGTTCGAGAGTGTACTGGGTATTTTCTTGAGCCTATGTTTTATACCCCGGGGCTGAACGTTTTTCTCCTGTGTGCATGTCCGCGATCCCAGCGGAAAGCCTGAGGAAGGAAAACCCAAGCTCCACCTGAACCCATGGTTCAAGGCGAAAGTTCACTACGGCACAGGCGGGGTTCGCCCCCCTCTTTTCCCGATCGCGGCCATCAGGTCCGCAAGGAAATCCGTCGCGACCTCCGGCAACAGCGGCGCGACCTCACAAGCGCGCAGCAACGCCGCCACGCCCATGCTGCCGCAAATCTGCTGACCAGGCTTCCGCAATTCGCAAGCAGCCGCAGACTCGCTATCTACCTGCAAAACGATGGCGAACTGGACACCGGTCCAATAGCCGTGATGGCATGGCAACGAGGCAAATCCTGTTATCTCCCCGTTTTACGCCCCGGCCGCCAATCAAGGCTCTCTTTTGCCCTCTATACTCCTGACGGTGCGCTACGCCCAAATCGATTCGGCATTCCCGAACCGCTAGGCACACGCCTCCACGCTCCTCGCCAGATCGACTTGGTCCTGGTTCCCCTGGTCGCCTTCGATCTGAATGGGAACCGCCTGGGCATGGGAGGAGGATTCTACGACCGCACCTTTGCCTATCGGCGGCGGGGAGGAATGGGCAAGCCCCTGCTGATCGGCCTCGCTCACGATCTGCAGGGGGTGAGGTCGCTACGGCGATACCCTTGGGATGTCCCCCTGGATGGTATCGTCACCGAACGAGCCTGGTATCCAACCCCGAGACGCTAGTGATGAACTTCTGGCTGATGAAATCCGAACCCGAGGAATTCAGTATCGACGACCTGCGTCAGCGCCCAAGAAAGACCGAGCCCTGGGACGGCGTGCGCAATTACCAGGCCCGCAACATGATGCGCGACGAGATGAAGATCGGCGACCGGGTGTTTTTCTACCACTCCAACTGCGACGAACCCGGCATCGTCGGCATAGCCGAGGTGGCCAAGGAAGGCTATCCGGACGACACCGCCTGGGACCCGAACGACAAACATTACGACCCCAAGTCCGATCCGGAAACCCCCCGCTGGTATCGGGTCGACATTCGCTTTGTGCGCAAGACCAAACGCACGATCAGCCTGAAAGAACTCAAGGACTATGCGGAACTGGAGGAATTCCCCCTGGTTCGGCGGGGCAATCGTCTATCGGTCATGCCGGTCAGCGAAGCGCAATGGAATTTCATACTGGGCCTGGAGTAAGGCTGGGACCGTTCCACTACTGAGCCGATCCCGCGCTGACAAACATTTGATAGGCGGGATTTCCGCTCTCTTCTTCGCAGGGATAACCAAGCTTGTCCAAGGCCGCGCGGAGCTCCGGGCGCTGAGACGTGGGCACCTGCACGCCGACCAGCACTCTCCCATAGTCCGATCCGTGGTTGCGGTAATGGAACAAGGAAATATTCCAACGCCTGCCCAACTCCGAGAGAAACTTGAGCAGGGCCCCGGGACGCTCCGGGAATTCCACCCGGAAAAGCATCTCGTCGTGTATACCGCGAGCGTGCCCACCCACCATATAGCGTACGTGTAACTTGGCCATTTCGTTGTCGCTCATATCGACAACCGGGAAACCTCCCTCCACCAGGGTTCGCAGCAGTTCCTGGCGCTCTTGCGCCCCGCCGCCAAGTTCGATGCCTGCGAAGACATGCGCCTGTTGCGGGTCTGCATAGCGGTAGTTGAACTCAGTAATCGCCCGCTTACCCAGCATCCGACAAAAATTTAAGAAACTGCCGGGCCGCTCCGGGATGGTCACCGCGAACAGGGCCTCACGCTGCTCGCCGATTTGGGCGCGCTCCGCCACATGGCGCAGCCGGTCGAAATTCATGTTGGCCCCGCTGTTGATCGCCACCAGCACGGCATCACGCCGTTGCTCACGGGCCACATATTTCTTCAAACCCGCCACGGCCAAGGCACCGGCAGGCTCTGTAATGCCACGGGTATCCTCGAAGATATCCTTGATTGCGGCGCAGATCTCATCGGTACTGACCTTGATGACCTCGTCTACGGTCTTGCGCAGCAACCGAAAGGGCTCCTTGCCCACCTGTTTCACGGCGACACCGTCGGCGAAAATTCCGACGCTGTCCAGAACCACCCGCCTGCCGGCAGCAAGCGCCTCATAGAGGCAGGCCGATTCCTCCGATTCCACACCGACGACCCTCACATCAGGACGAACGAACTTCACGTAGGCCGCGATGCCCGCGATCAGCCCACCACCACCAACTGGGACAAAAATCGCTTCCACCTCCTGCGGGGCCTGCCTGAGGATTTCCATGGCAACCGTGCCCTGACCGGCGATGACCAACGGATCGTCATAGGGAGGAACAAAGGTATAGCCTTTCTCCTTCACCAGGACCCTTGCATGCAAATAGGCTTCATCGTAGTTGTCGCCATGAAGAATGGCCTTTCCCCCCAGGGACCGCACCGCATGAACTTTGATGTCCGGTGTAGTCCTGGGCATTACGATGCGAGCCTTGATTCCAAGCCGCCGGGCTGCCAGGGCCACGCCCTGAGCGTGGTTGCCCGCCGATGCCGCAATCACACCCGCATCACGCTGCTTCTCGGTCAACTGGGACATCTTGTTGTAGGCCCCCCGCAGCTTGAAGGAGAACACCGGCTGCAAATCCTCGCGCTTGAGCAGCACGCGGTTTCCTGTCCGTTCAGACAGCCCCTTTGCCAGATCCAGCGGCGTTTCCCGCGCCACATCATAAACCCTGGCACGGAGTATATTCTCGATGGTTCGCTTCACGTTGAGGACACCTACATGGATGCCGGCAGAAAGTAGTGGCCAATCATGACTTGCAAGCGGCAGGCGGTTATTATGAACGGCTATGCTCGGAACAAACCAGCCCGAACCGCAGAGGAATCGCGCATTTGGCGGTTTTCACCAGCCGCCCTTGCGCTTTTCGGCGCGGGCCATCGGCAGAGCCGATTATTCGAACCAACAAGCCGCAACGACAGGAAATACCTGAACCGGCCACCATCATTGCTACGCCTGGTCAGGCATACCGAGCCGCCTGCCAGTGTAACGGAGAAGACCCCATGACTGCGGACGAAATGAAGAAAAAGGCAGCCGAAGCCGCCCTGGAATTCGTGGAAAACGACGGCGGCGTGATCGGTGTCGGCACCGGCTCCACGGTTAACCACTTCATCGACTTCCTTGCCGGCGTGAAACACAAGATCGAAGGCGCCGTATCCAGCTCCGAAAATTCCACTCAGCGCCTCAAGGCCCACGGCATTCCGGTATTCGACCTGAACGCCACCGGCGAGCTTTCGCTTTACGTCGACGGCGCCGACGAATCCAACCGTCAGCTGCACCTTATCAAAGGTGGCGGCGGAGCGCTCACCCGGGAAAAAATCATTGCCGCCGCCAGCAAACAGTTTGTCTGCATCGCCGACGATTCCAAACTGGTGGACGTACTGGGCAAGTTCCCCCTACCCGTCGAGGTCATCCCCATGGCTCGCAGCTTTGTGGCGCGCGAACTCGTCAAAATGGGCGGTACACCCGTATGGCGCGAAGGCTTCATCACCGACAACGGCAACTGGATTCTGGATGTGCACAATCTGCAGATAATGGAACCGGTGAAAACAGAACAGCAAATAAACAACATCGTCGGAGTGGTGACGGTCGGTATCTTTGCCATGCGTCCGGCGGATATCCTCTTGTTGGGCAGCCCGCAGGGTGTCAAGCGGGTCGAATAAGGCCTCATGCGGCCATGTGCAAGCCGACCAACAAGACCCCGTAGCGTATCGCCTTCCCCAGGAAGATCCAGATCAGAGCAGAAAGCCAGGGAAGGCGCGACCACCCGGCGGCCAAACACAGGGGATCGCCAACCAATGGCACCCATGACAACAACAGGGCCGGCCCACCCCAGCGCCGCAGCCAGCGTTGGGCTCGCACATAAAACCGGTGACGGCTTTCTCGAACACCCACACCCACCTGAAACCATCTGCCCATCCCGAAAGTAAGCAGGCCGCCCAGAGTGTTTCCGACACTGGCGACCAGCCAGAGCATTCCCCCGGACCAATCCGACTTCAGATAAAGCGCTGTCAACAAAGCCTCAGAACCGCCCGGAAGCAGGGTTGATGCGAGAAAAGAGCCCCAAAAAAGCGCCCAGATTTCCACGTCAAATAAAAAGGGGCGCCGAGGCGCCCCAGAAGGAATAGGATATTGTTATTGTTGGATGTCGGAATCTAACTCGCCTTAGAGGACGAAGCGGATACCCAGGGCAACCACATCTTCTTCGACGTCGGCCTGACCGTTGTCGCCTTCCAGGTCGGTGCTGCGATAGCCGGCGTGGATGCGGGTACGCTTGGAGAAGTTGTAGAAACCACCCAGGGAGTAGGAGACACCGTCCAGATCATCCTGCTCATAGTTGGCTACCCAGCCAGCCAGAGTGATGCTGCCCAGCTTGTAGGTGGCGCTACCGAACAGGATCTCGGCCTCGTCGTCGTTGTTGCCGCCGGCGGCATCGGTGGCACCGCTGTAGAACACACCCAACTCGGTGGACTCATACTGAGCAGCCAGGGTTAGGTCGCCAGTGTGGAACTTACCACCGATCTTGTAACCGTCGTAATCGCCGGAAGCGGTTTCGGCGTGGTTCATGGCACCGACGATTTCGAAAGCACCAGCGCTGTACTTCAGGCTGCCGGTGTAGGAACCGTCTTCAACGCCGCTGCCGTTCTGGTTGCCGATTTCGTCGGCGATGTACTGAACATTGATGGCAACCGGACCGGCGTTGACACCAACCTCAATCACGTCTTCCAGATAGGAGCTGTGGCCGAAGTGACCCAGGCCAGCACCGCCGGACATACCGCCGTTGCCGCGAGCCTGCAGGCTGGTGGCCAGGAACGGGTCATAAGCGACAGAAGCCTTCTTGTAGCCGCTGTTGATGGTGCCGACGGACAGAGAGACAACATCGTTCTTCAGGCCCACGAAGGAATCGCGCTGGGTCAGGCCGGCATTCCCGGTGGGGTTGAAAGCGAAGTTGATCAGGGCGAAGGCGGTCCAACCGTTATCCAGCTTTTCGCTGCCGGTGAACTTCAGGAAAGAGTAGCCGCCGGACTCATCGGCGTCACCAGTACGGATGCCGTCCAGAGAGCCGTTGTTGTCGAAATCGGAGATTTCAGCCTGGATGCCAGCGGAAACGCTGACGTCGGCAAAGGAAACGGCGGGGGCCAGGGATGCAGCCACGGCGAGGGCAAGCAGTTTCTTGTTCATTGGGTTCTCCTGAGAGTTATAGTTTGGAGTGAGTAACTTCGGCAGGTGGTACTTTAGCACCGACCCGTTTAAAAAAGCAACACTTAATTCCAAAAAAGAGACAAATTTGAATTGCGTTGCCATTTCGCAACAGATAGATGAGTCAGTTGCGCCGTCCGCAGAATGCACACCACCTGGAAACCCGCACGACGGGAGATACCCGGAAACAACGAAAAAAGGCAACAACGTTTGTCGTTGTTGCCTTTCGATATGGCTGGGGGACTAGGATTCGAACCTAGATTGACGGAGTCAGAGTCCGCTGTCCTGCCATTAGACGATCCCCCAAGAGATGCCGGAGCAGATCCGGCAATCCGATATCAACGCTTGGAGTACTGCGGGCGCTTGCGAGCCTTGTGCAAACCGACTTTCTTACGCTCAACCTCTCGCGCGTCACGGGTTACGAAACCGGCGCGACGCAACGGGGAACGCAGGGATTCGTCATACTCGATCAAAGCACGAGTGATGCCATGACGGATCGCACCGGCCTGCCCCGTGGTGCCGCCACCACGAACGGTGACCGAAACGTCCAGGGAATCGACCATATCGACCAACTCCAAAGGCTGGCGTACCACCATGCGGGCGGTTTCGCGGCCGAAATAGTCGTTCAGGGGACGATTGTTAATGCGGATCTCGCCACTGCCACGTTTAATGAACACGCGGGCGGCAGAGCTCTTGCGACGTCCAGTGGCGTAATCGTAGGTTTCAGCCATGTTCTGTTCCGAAATGGTTCTGTGGTGAGCGCTGCGGCTCAGACTTCCAGGGCTTGCGGCTGCTGCGCTGCATGCTTGTGCTCTGGGCCTGCGTACACCTTCAGCTTGCGCTGCATGGCACGGCCCAGGGGCCCTTTCGGCATCATGCCCTTGACCGCCAGCTGAATCGCCTGCTCCGGCTTGGTTTGCAGCAACTTGCCCAGATTGATGGACTTCAGATTGCCCACATACCCAGTGTGGCGATGGTACATCTTGTCCTGGAGCTTATTGCCAGTGACCCGAATCTTCTCCGCATTTACCACGACGATGAAATCGCCGGTGTCTACGTGCGGGGTATACTCGGGCTTGTGCTTGCCACGCAAACGACGGGCAATCTCGGTCGCCAGGCGACCCAGGGTCTTGCCATCGGCATCGATTAAGTACCAGCCCCGTTGGACGGTGTTTGGATTAGCGCTGACGGTCTTCATGATCGAAAAAATCCGGCCTGTGCCTGCAAAGGCGCGCAATACTACTCAAGTTCCACCGTGAGCACAAGTACCGCCAAGACGGAAAACCACTTTTCTTAACGGGAAACCGCGAAACCTCGCCAGGGGAGCAGGCAAAAAAAACGCGGCCGGGAGGCCGCGTAAAAAACCACCAAAGGAGGATGGAGGAGCCAAGAGAACGGACCCTGAAGCCCGTTGCCAATGTGGGAATCAGTATATTCGGTATTTCTAATATTGTCAAGCGCAATATCCCCGGCAGAGGCAGGTGTGGATTTAGATTTTCAGACGCTCGACCACCCTGCCATTAAGCAAATGCTCCTCGATGATCTCATCAATGTCCTCCTTATCCACATAGGTGTACCAAACCGCTTCCGGGTAGATCACGATTACCGGCCCGTCCTCACACCGGTTCATACAACCGGCGGTGTTAACCCTCACTTCGCCACTGCGCACCAACCCCAACTCCTTGCTTCGCGCCTTGGCGTAGTCCCGCATCTCCTTCGCATTGCAGTTCTGGCAAGAGGTCTCACCCTCCTCGCGCAGATTGGTACAGAAAAAAACGTGGTACTTGTAGTACGACATGGTGGCTAATCCCGAACGGTGAAATCCAATGCCCAGGCGACAACCCGGCAGGCGTGACCGTACTCGTTACAGCCCCGCAACACCGGCATTGCACACGACGTTTTGCGCATTATATCCCCGCCAGGGCCCGTTGCCTTGCCCCTTCCGTTGGCACTGTCAGTACTCCGCCAGCAGGAGTACTGACAGTGCCGTGAATCATTGCTTCCTGAGACAAGTGAGCGAGCCGGCCGGGCCATGTACGTACCCATCGGTTGCTGTCCGTATCCACCGGACATAGCACACGCATACGCCGACAACAGCTCAGGCCAATTGCCGGCTCGCCGCCAGGGCGTCGCTGAAGTGGGCAAAGAAGTTCTTTCTGCCGATCAGCCCAATGATTTGTGCCCGTTCCAACTTGGCCGCTACCCTGGCATTGGCGCCGGCAAGCATGACGCGAACACCACGCTCATTCAGTTCCTGGATGACCTTTTCCAGCGTCTGCAAGCCGGTGATGTCCATGAACGGCACCCAGCGAAGACGGATGATGACGATCTTAGGAGCCTTGAGAGAACGCCCCAGGGCGTTCTCGAAGCTCTCCGCAGCACCGAAGAAGAATGGCCCTTCGACGGCGTAGACCAACACATCGGGCGGCAACTCGACGAAACCCTGATGGGCAAATTCTTGCCTGAGCTGTTCCTGACTGACGGTTTGCACCTCGACGCTGCTCGACATGCGCCGCATGAAGTTCAAAGTGGCCAGAATCACACCAATATTGACCGCCACCACCAGATCGGCAAACACCGTGAGACCGAACGTGACTAACAGCACCAACACATCGGCGGGTGGCGCCCTTTGGATGATTTTCCTGAAGTGGCGCACGTCGCTCATATTCCATGCCACCACGAACAATATTGCCGCCAAGGTCGCCAGCGGAATGTGTGCCGCCAACGGTGCCAGCAGCACCAGAATGGCGACCAGGGTAAGAGAATGGACGATGCCGGCCAGCGGACCGGTTCCACCGTTGCGCACATTGGTGGCGGTTCGGGCGATGGCGCCTGTCGCGGCGAAGCCCCCCAACAGCGGTGCGGCGATATTGGCCAAGCCCTGGCCGATCAACTCTTGGTTGGAATCGTGCCGGGTTCCGGCCATTCCGTCCGCCACAACCGCAGACAACAGGGACTCGATGGCACCCAACAGAGCGATGGTGAAGGCTGGCCCGATCAACTCGATGGTCCGTGCCGCGCTAACGGTGGGCAGTCCGAATGCCGGCAACTCACGGGGGATGCCACCGAAGGCACTGCCGATGGTCGCCACTCCGTCGAAATGCAAGGCAGCTTCCAGCGTGGTTATCACCACCAGGGCCACCAGGGGACCCGGCAATTTGCGCAGAAAGGGGATGCGCGGCGTGACCAAAACCAGCGCCAGAGACAGCACGGCCAGAAGCGTGGTTGTGACGTGGGCCTGCGGGAATACCTGCACAAGGTGCCAAAGCTTGTCGTGAAAATGGCCGCCAGTAACTGCGGGCAGGCCGAAAAAGTCCTTCCATTGACCGACCCAGATGATGATGGCGATACCGGCGGTGAAGCCTGCCACCACCGGGTCAGGGATAAACTTGATAATGCCACCCAACCGCGCGAAGCCCAAAAACAGCAGAATAATGCCGGCCATGAAGCTGGCGACCTGCAGCCCCTCAACCCCGTAGCGGGCGGTGATGCTGGCGAGGATGACGACAAAGGCACCGGTTGGGCCGGCGATCTGCAAGCGGCTGCCACCGAAAACCGACACCATGACTCCGGCAACGATAGCGGTGTACAGACCGTGTTCCGGCTTGGCGCCACTGGCGATGGCGAATGCCATGGCGAGCGGAAGAGCGACCACACCGACGATGACGCCGGCAATCAGGTTCCGGACCCAGTGGGCAGGCCCGAGCAAGCCGGCGCGTTTGGCATCGAGTAGAGCAATCATGCTGTCAACCGAAGACGGTCAGGGAAGGACGGTACCGATCAGGAAGCCGAATTATATCTAAAATAATCTATGAGATTAATGATTTTGATTGTAAATATACTATATGTCTGCCAACCAAACCGCACCGCCATTCGCTCAGGCGTCAATCTGATCCGACACCTTCGCCACAGATATCCGTTGTGATGGCCGCTGGTTATCAGGCACTAAAAACGCGCATTGTCGAATGCGCCATTGGTAACTGCTTATCCTGCGGTTGGCCATGTATCGACGGTGTGGTGCCTTCAGGGATTAACAGAGGTTTTACACCGGAGCCCGGCCGCTTGTCGGAGTACCAACCACGGCGTTACCCTGTAGGCATGAGAAGCTACACTGCAATCGACACCCTGCTGAGCGGCGCGGAACAGGCGCTTCGAACGGTATTCGGGCGACCGACAACCACTGAGCGTGGCAATCCGGCCGCGGCCGTGCCAGAAACGGACCTGGACCCGGCGGAACGAACCGAATCGGCGCGCCTGTTGCGAGTGGATCATACCGGCGAGGTCTG
Source organism: Chromatiales bacterium (assembly GCA_020445565.1). Lineage (GTDB taxonomy): Bacteria > Pseudomonadota > Gammaproteobacteria > JAGRCI01 > JAGRCI01 > JAGRGI01. The sequence continues at coordinate 7,979 of JAGRGI010000004.1, read as the reverse complement.
CGCACAAGCCCTGTACCAGGGGCAGGCCCTCACGGCACGAACGGCGACGGTACGAGAAGATCTGGAGCGGGCGGCCCTGGAAGAAGGGGACCACCTGCAATGGTGTCGGCAACGCATCGAGGAGCTGGGCGGCCACACCAGTGTCTTGAACCCGGCATTCTACACGGCATCATTCGCCATCGGGGCCTTGGCCGGCGCGCTGGGCGACCGCTGGAACCTGGGTTTTCTGGCAGAAACGGAACGCCAGGTTACGCGCCACCTGGACGGGCATTTACACAAGATCAGCCCAAGGGACAGCCGCAGCCGTGCCATTCTGGAACAGATGCGCATTGACGAACTTGCGCATGCCCACCATGCCGTCGCTGGCGGGGCGGCACCACTGCCTGCGCCGGTGCGCCATGGTATGACACTGGCCTCGAAGGTGATGACCGGCACCACCTACTGGGTGTGACGGGGAGTAGACGGCAGGACGCGGTAGGCCAGCAGAAAACCGATTGGCAGCCAGTAGACGAACCAAGCCTCGACTGGCCGGGACAACGGATAGCTGCCGTTGGTGGACAGGCACAGCACGCCGAATAGCAACAGCGCGGACCATACACCACGATTACCCCGCTCGCCCTTGTACCCTCCGAACAGGGCGAGTCCGAGCTGGGTTAAAAGCAGCACCACGCCCACCAAGCCACTGAATCGCCAGGTGCTGAGCACGAAGTTATGGCTATGGCTGAACACCATCCCGGAGTCCACCATGACGTCATTTCGGGAGCTGACGCCGGTACCGAACCAGGGGTCGGCAGAAATAGCACTCAGCACACTGTCCCAGATCTCGTCCCGATAGGAGATGAACAGCAGATCCCTGGAAAACAGCCTTGGCAGCAGGTCCGTAGTACCCGCCAACACCGCGAACGCCAGCCCAGCCATCGCTACCGGCCAGAGCCAACGCCGGTCACCGCGCCCATGGCGCCAGATCATCCAGGCGGACACTATCAGCAGGGCAGCCAACGGTCCACGGCTCTTGCTGAGCAATACGATGGCCAGTGGCGGCATCATTGCCACACTGTAGAATCCCGCATGCATGGGTGTTTCAGCCCGCAGCAGCAACCACATCAGCACCACTGTCACGGCTCCATACAGCATTGCTGCCCGGATCGGACGATGCAGCAGACCTTCCGGCTCCATGCGGGGCAATTGCAGGCCGAAGCGATGGAAATAGGCCCCGAGGGCGATGATCGCACCAACCACGGCGGCCACCGAGAGAAATTGCAGCAGCTCCTTTTCCCGGCGCGGAAACCATGTCAGCAGTACCCGCGGGACCATAAGGACACACACGGTATAGAGGGCAAAACTGGCGAACCGCCGCCATTCCCTGGGATCGCTGTCCACTGACCAGAGCACGGCCGACGCCAGCCACAAGGGCACCAGCAAAATCAACAGGTCGGCCGGGTCACTCCAGCGGAAGCGAACACCACGCCAGGGAAGGGAGAGCAGCCAGGGTATCAGGACGAGCGCGATGAACACGCTCTGCAACTGGGCGTGTTCACGGGCCAGGAAGTAGCTGCAAAGGGTCAGGGCCAGCCCATTGGCCAGCCAATGGCGTAGTGCGGCGGGGGGCCAGACGCGCCCGGTCGCTGTCGGATTCAACTCAATCCTTCAGTACGTAACGCGCCCCACAATAGGGGCAACTGGCCTCGCCACTATCCTCAATGGGCAGATAGACCTGCGGATGGGAGTTCCACAGACTCATCTCCGGGGTCGGGCAGTGTAAAGGGAGGTCTCGGCGCGACACCTCGTAGACCATCTTGGCATTGGGTGTGTCCGCGCGGGAAGCGCCGGGTTTCGGGGTGCTGGGTTTGGCGTTCATAGTAGTTGCCGTGCGTTGGGCCGCCCTCAGGCGACCGGCGTGAGCCATTCGGGGTGTTCGCTGCGGCGCCCATGGACCTGATCGAAATACATGGTCTGCAAGCGCTCGGTTATCGGACCGCGACCGCCATTGCCGATCACCCGCCCATCCACCTCGCGGATCGGCGTCACCTCTGCCGCAGTGCCGGTAAAGAAGGCCTCGTCGGCAATGTAGACCTCGTCACGGGTGATGCGCTTCTCGCGCACTTCGATGCCGATTTCACCGGCCAGCGTGAATAGCGTCTTGCGGGTAATGCCGTTGAGGGCCGAGGTGAGATCCGGGGTATAGATCACACCATCGTGGATGATGAAGATATTCTCACCGCTGCCTTCGGCCACGTAACCTTCGTTGTCGAGCAGCATGGCCTCGTCATATCCGCAGGACAATGCCTCTTGCAGGGCCAGCATGGAGTTCATGTAGTTGCCGTTGGCCTTGGCCTTGCACATCGTGATGTTGACATGGTGCCGGGTATAGGACGAGGTACGGATGCGTATGCCTCGCTCCATGTTATCCGCCCCCAGATAGGCTCCCCACTCCCAGGCGGCAACAATGCAATGGACCTTTAAGTTGTCCGCGCGCAGCCCCATGCCTTCGGCGCCGTAAAAGCACATGGGGCGGATGTAGGCCGATGCCAGACCGTTCTCACGCACCGCGGCGCGCTGAGCCTCGTTGATGGTTTGCTTGTCGAAGGGCATCGGCATACGCAGGATATGCGCCGAGTCGAACAGGCGATCGGTGTGATCCTGCAAGCGGAAGATCGCTGTGCCGTTTTCCGTCTTGTAGGCGCGCACACCCTCAAATACGCCCATGCCGTAGTGCAGGGTATGGGTAAGCACATGGACCTTGGCCTCGCGCCAGGGAACCAGTTCGCCATCGAACCAGATGACGCCGTCGCGATCCGACATCGACATTCAAAGATCTCCCAGTGGGCCTACGCCCGCAGCAATGTTTCACGCCGTGGTTTCACCGTCTGCCATCCACCGCGACCAGATTTTCCGCACCTTGTCGCGTTGATCCGCCAGCGCCGACTCCGCCACCTCGCCGGGCAGCTCCTGCAGGCTGTTACGATGCACCGCGCCGCGAAAGGCCCGGTAGGCATCGGCCAGATCAAGACTGTCCTGGGGCGACATCAGGCCCGCGCTGGCCAGTGCTTCCAAAATGCGGATATTGTCGGTGTAGCGGATCAGGGACGGGTATTTCCAAGCCCACAGCAAAGCGCCATATTGCACCATAAATTCGATGTCCGCGATACCACCCTCATCCTGCTTGAGATGGAACACCCCGGGCTTGCGGCTGCCCAGCTCGGCACGCATCTTTTCACGCATCTCTACCACCTTTTGGCGCAGCTCCCCTGCTTCCCGAGGCTGGCTCAGGACGTCCTGGCGCACGGCTTCGATACGCTCACCCAGCGTCGGCTTGCCCGCCACCACCCTGGCACGCACCAGGGCCTGATGTTCCCAGGTCCATGCCTCAGAATGCTGATAGCGGTCAAAGGTATCCAGGCTGGCCACCAGGGCACCGGCATTGCCGTTAGGCCGCAAACGCATATCCACTTCATAGGCCATACCGGCAGCGGTGGGCGTCTCCAGCAAATGGATGATGCGCTGGCCAAGGCGGGCGAAAAAAACCTCGTTGGGTATAGGCTTGGCTCCATCCGTGTAGGCGTCGGCACCCTGGCTGTCGTGGATGAAGACCAGATCCAGATCAGAACCGTAACCCAATTCCAGGCCACCCAATTTGCCGTAGGCAAGGACGGCCATCCCCGGTGTGTATCCCTGGCAGCGCGGACTGCCGTGGCGCTTCTCCAATTGCTGCCAGGCCAGCCCAAGCGCCTCCACCAGAACCACCTCGGCAATCTCGCTAAGCTGGTCGCTGACCTTCATCAAGGGCAGGACCTCGGTGATCTCTGCCGCCGCCACACGCAGGGCGTTGCCCTTGGCGAATTGACGCAGCCGCTCCATCTGTTGTTCCAAATCATCGTCGTCCAGCCGCTGCAGCAAGAGGGCCAGTTCGGCCTCCCGCTCGGCCCGGCTCGGCTCGGCGTACAGGGTTCTCGGGTCCAGCAGCTCGTCCAACAGCAGGGGATAACGGGTCAGCAGGCGCACGATCCACGGGCTGGCGTCTGAAAGCCGCACCAGTTGCGATAGGGCCAGTGGATTGTCCGCCAGCAGGGCGAGATAGGAGGAGCGGCGCAAAATGTGTTCCACCAATCCCAGCACCCGGCGCAAGGTCTCATCCGGATGAGCGGTAGCGGCCACGGCACCCAGCAACAGTGGCATCAGCCTGTCCAGCCTGGCCTGGCCGACGGCAGACATGGCGCGGCTGATGTGACTGGATCGCAAATTCTCCAATTGGCCGAGCACCGCGGCACCTTCGGTGAAACCGGCCCGCTGCAACACGCCAATTGCCGCGGCATCACCAACCGGCGCCGCCCATGCCGCCGCCAGGCCATCCTGGGCGGCATCGGCGTTCTCCTGAGGCGCAGCGAATACCTGATCGAATTGGGCGTGAACCCGCTCTCGATGATGATTGAGAGCGCGTTGGAAGGTCTTCCAATCAGGAAAACCCAGTGACGCAGCGAGTCGTCGTCGGGCTACCGGGTCTTCGGGCAGGATATGGGTCTGCCGATCCCGCCATTGCTGCAAGCGGTTCTCGGTAAGCCGAAGAAATCGATAGGCGCCGATGAGCTGCTGGGAGGCATACTCCGGCAACAATCCAAGGCGCGGCAGGCGAGCGAGAATAGCCAGAATGGAGCGCTCGCGCAGTTCCGGCACACGCCCACCACGAATCAACTGAAACGCCTGGCCGATGAACTCGATTTCACGAATGCCTCCCAGACCCAGTTTCACGTTGTCGCCCATGTCGCGGCGTTCCAACTCCTGGACGATCATGGCCTTCATCTCGCGCAACGATTCGAAGGCGCCAAAATCCAGGTAACGCCGATAGACGAAGGGCCGCAGCGTGTCCATGAGGCGCTTGCGGTCCTGGGGCTCGCCACTAATAGGACGGGCCTTGACCATGGCATAGCGCTCCCATTCCCTGGCCTGGGATTGGTAGTAGTCTTCCATCGCTCCGAAAGACAATACCAGGGGGCCACTGTCGCCGAAGGGCCGCAGGCGGGCATCGACGCGAAACACGAAGCCATCTGCCGTGGTGGAACCAATCGTATCCATCAGATCGCGGGCCACGCGGGTAAAAAATTCTTCGTTGCTGATGGATCGTGGTCCGTCGGTATCGCCACTGCCAGGAAAGGCAAAGATCAGGTCGATATCCGAGGAGAAATTCAATTCGTAGGCACCCAGCTTCCCCATGCCGATGACAAGCAGGTGCAGAACGTTACCCCTGGCATCCCGCGGCCTGCCCCAGTGTTGCTCCTGCCAGGCCTGCAACAACCCCAGGGCCTCATCGACACAGACCTCGGCCAATCGCGAAACATCCACCAGGGTCTCTTCCACCTCTGCCCAGCCGGCAATATCGCGCCAGGCAATGCGTACCATCTCCCGCTCCCGGAAACGGCGCAGTTCACGGGCAAGCTGCTGCGGGTTTTGCAGGTCACGCAAGCGTCGGCGCAGGCCGATGCGATGGCGATCACTATCGTAGTCCACCAACAGATCACCGCTTTGGAGCAGCTCGGCGAGCATCTCCGGCCGACGCGCACAGGCTTTGGCGACAAACTCACTGTATGCCCAAACATGAATCAGGCTGTCGAACAATGGGCCCCGCTCCGGCGGGACGATGCCCACGCGTTCAGCGTTTTCGCAGTAACGCTCCCAGTGCAGCGCCACATTCATACGATCAGGTTCCGGCAGATCCGCGAACGGGCTGCTACTATCGGCGCAGGGATTCGTCTTGGAAGTCATCAATGGCGAGCGGGTCGAGATGGAGACCTTACCCTTATAGCATGGGCCGAAAAGGACGGAGGAAAAAGTCCTGCGGCGGGTTGACTCGGGTTGATGAGCCTGCTGGCACTTCAGTTGCAGGGACGGTCACGATGACCAACCCACGATAGGCGGTTGGAACAGCAAATACGAACTTGAAGCGAACTTTGGGCAAAGCCCTCGGGTGTTGACGATGGAATTGAAAGACTACCTGGCCATCATGGTGGCCAACAACGCCTCCGACATCTATCTCACTGCCGGCGCACCGCCCAGCGGCAAGTTCGAGGGGCGCATGAAGATTCTGGAGCGGGAAGCGCTGGAACCCGGACGGGTGAGGGAGATCGCCTATTCCATCCTGTCCGACGCCCAAATCCGCGAATTCGAGGAAAAGCTGGAGATGAATCTGGCTATTTCCGAGACCGGCGTCGGGCGTTTCCGCGTCAACATTTTCATGCAACGCGGCCAATGCGCCATGGTGATCCGATCGATCAAGGTGAACATACCCTCCATGGACAGCCTGGGTCTGCCGGACATTCTCCGCAAGCTGGTCATGAGCAAGCGCGGCCTGATCCTGTTCGTGGGAGCCACCGGCTCGGGAAAATCAACCTCACTGGCATCCTTGATCGACTACCGGAACACGAATTCCACGGGTCATATCATCACCGTCGAGGACCCCATCGAATTCATGCACCGCCACAAGCGCTCCATCGTCAACCAACGCGAGGTCGGCGTGGATACATTGACCTATGAGGACGCCCTCAAGAATACCCTTCGTCAGGCGCCGGACGTGATCCTGATCGGCGAGATCCGCTCCCAGGAGACCATGGAACATGCCATCGCCTTCGCGGAAACCGGCCACCTGGCGTTTTCAACCCTGCACGCCAACAATGCGAACCAGGCCCTGGACAGGATCATCAATTTCTTTCCTGAAGAACGCCGCAATCAACTTCTGCTCGACCTGTCCCTGAACCTGCGGGCCATGGTCTCGCAACGCCTGGTACCGGGGACCGACGGCAAACGGGTGGCTGCCTTCGAGATCCTGCTGAATTCGCCCCTGGCCTCGCAACTGATCAAGAAAGGTGAGGTATCGGCCCTAAAGGATCTGATGGAGAAATCCGGAAACGTCGGCATGGAAACCTTCGATGGCGCCTTGCTGAAGCTCTACGCCGAGGGACGCATCGCCTTGGAAGAAGCGTTGAAGAACGCCGACTCGGAAAACAACCTGCGGCTGAAGATCAATCTCTGGGAAAAGGAGAAAGGGCTGGCACCGGACGTAACGCCGAACTTTACCATTGAGGAAGCGGACGACGGGCCAAAGCCTCCCAGGGCGGGGGGTATGAAACTCGAACTGGAGTAAAACGAAAAACCCCGCCGAAGATGGCGGGGTTTCTCCTTTGAGGCAGACGGGAAGCGAATTACATCATGCCGCCCATGCCGCCCATGCCGCCCATGTCCGGCATGGCCGGAGCGGCCTTGTCTTCCGGAATGTCGGCAACCATGGCTTCGGTGGTGATCATCAGCGAACCGATGGAAGCCGCCGCCTGCAGCGCAGTACGGGTGACCTTGGCCGGGTCGAGGATGCCCATCTCGATCATGTCGCCATAGGTATCGGTGGCGGCGTTGAAGCCGTAGTTACCCGAACCCTGCTTGACCTTGTCGACCACTACGCTCGGCTCGCCGCCGGCGTTGGAGACGATCTGACGCAGCGGAGCCTCGACGGCACGACGCAGCAGCGCGATACCGACGTTCTGGTCTTCGTTGTCGCCTTTCAGGCCTTCGATAGCCTGCAGGGCGCGCACCAGAGCCACACCACCGCCAGGCACCACGCCTTCTTCGACGGCTGCGCGGGTAGCGTGCAGGGCGTCTTCAACGCGGGCTTTCTTCTCTTTCATCTCGACTTCGGTGGCAGCGCCGACCTTGATCACCGCAACACCACCGGCCAGCTTGGCCAGACGCTCTTGCAGTTTTTCCTTGTCGTAATCCGAAGTGGTTTCTTCAACCTGCTTACGGATCTGTGCAACGCGGGCTTCGATGTCAGCCTGAGCGCCGGCACCGTCGATGATGGTGGTGTTGTCCTTGTTCAGCACGACGCGCTTGGCGTTACCCAGGTGCTCCAGGGTGGCGCTTTCCAGCGACAGGCCGACTTCTTCGGAGATCACGGTACCGCCGGTGAGGATGGCGATGTCCTGCAGCATGGCCTTGCG
>JAGRGI010000196.1:1516-11375 GCA_020445565.1 Chromatiales bacterium | reverse complement strand
TGACAGGGGCCGCGCTTTTTTTATACCCGCAATCCGTACGTGGCCGGTTTGCCCAACAGGGCGATGTAGAGGAGGGGGGCAGGCAGCTTGGCGCTGCGTGCCAACAGGATGCTTCGAACGTATCGTATGGATTGGGCTACTGACGTTCGAACGCAAAAAGAAGGTGCTTTGCTGTGTTGCCGGTTTCCCCTGCCAGGGAGCGAGGAAACCGGCGGCGAGTTGTCAACGGCGACCGTTACGGGAAGTGTTTGGCTGACCGCGTTCGGTAGGCGTGTCGACGATGGCATCGACGTCTTCCTGCGCCATGGCCTGCGCCTCATAGACGACGCCCTGGCGTTCAATGGAGCCGACGAAGGCGCGCAGGTGATTGCGTGAACCCTGCATGAGGGACTCGTAAAGCGCTTGCAGATCAGCCTTGTCGGTCTCTGCGACGGCCGCTTGCAGGTCGAGAATGTCGATTTCCTCGATGTAGGCGCCAACGTAGAGGGCCTCCAGGGCGTTCATATTTCCGCGGTCCACCAGTTGTTGGTACAGATTTGCCAGGGTCTGATTCACGAACACGCCAGTCGTGTCATCCACCACCGGGTCGGGCAGGCGATAGGCGGCCAGCATCTCCATCACCTGGCTGGTGTGCTTCTGTTCGGCGTTGGCAATGTTCTCAAACACGGGGGTGCCCCAGGTGGCAAACAGGGTCAGATACACGTCGCGGGCCAGTTTCTCCTCTTCACGCATGAAAGTCAGCGTCTCGGCCTCGGCGGCGGAGATGACACTGATTGCCGGGGAGCTGTTTCCACCACGGCCGGCAAAAGCGTTGGGCAGGGTGAGCGCGGTCGCCAGAATCAGGGCGAATCCAAACAGGTTTTTCATGGTTTTGCTCCTTCAAAGCGGTGGATTTTTTATTGCCCCGAAGTATCCGCTGAAAACCTGAAACCAAGCTGAAACGGCCGTATAAAATCCTTGTCTGTTGGGTAAAAATCCCTAAACTACGCCGACCTTTTCCGTCGGCGGTAAACCCATCCCATGAACCCTGCGCTGGCGCTATCCGAAGGCTTCGACAGCCACACCGGCGGTAGCGATGTTTTTGATCGAATCGCCCGGGCCGTGGAGAGAGACGGTTACGTCTACCTCGATGGCGCGTTGCCCTTGCAACTGACCGCGGCCCTGCATTGCCGGGCCACCAATCTGGAACCCGACAGGGACCTCATGCCCGCCGGCATCGGGCGCGATATCGATCACCACGTCAACCGCTTCGTTCGCACCGACCGTATTCACTGGCTGGGCCGGGAACAGGCCGGGGAGTCGGCATTTTTCGCCTGGATGGACAGGCTGCGTCTGGGATTGAATCGGCGTCTGTTCCTGGGACTGTTCGATTATGAATGCCACTTCGCTCACTACGGCCCCGGCGACTACTACAAACGGCACACCGACGCCTTTCATGGCCAAACCAACCGGGTGCTGAGTACGGTTCTGTATCTGAATCCCGAATGGCAGAGTGGCGACGGCGGGGAACTGTTGATGTATCCGCACAACGGACTTGAGCCATTGGAACGCATTGCGCCGGTCTACGGGCGTCTGGTGGTTTTTCTCAGCGAGACCTTTCCCCACGAGGTTCTGGCCTGCCGGCGGGATCGCTACAGTATTGCCGGCTGGTTTCGCGTCAACGCCAGTATCGCAGGCGCCATCGACCCGCCCCGCTAGCGTGAAATGCATGTGATATGATCCGGCGCCATCTCATGACACCAACACAGGTTCACATATGCACAAGGGCAGCATGTTGAATAACCCGCGCCAAGGCAGTGGCAGGTTTCTGCGGTCGGCCGGCTTCACCCTGATCGAAGTCATGGTGGTGGTCATCATTCTGGGCATTCTGGCCGCCATCGTGGTGCCCAAGGTGATGGACCGGCCGGATGCCGCCCGCATCACCAAGGCGCGGCAGGACATCCGCGCCATCGAGAGTTCGCTCAACCTGTATCGCCTGGACAATTTCGTCTATCCCAACACCGATGAAGGATTGCAAGCCCTGGTGGATCGTCCGTCCAACGCCAAGAACTGGAAGCAGGGCGGCTATCTCGATCGTCTGCCCAAGGACCCCTGGGGCAATGAATATCAATACCTGCAACCGGGAACCCATGGGGCGGTCGACATCTTCAGCCTGGGGGCCGACGGCCAGCCCGGTGGCGAGGACGTGAATGCCGACATCGGCAACTGGAACCTGGAGTAGGCAATTGCGCCCCGTCCGGCGCCAGAGCGGCTTCACGCTGTTGGAGTTGCTCGCGGTGCTGGTCATCATCGGCATCCTGGCCACCTTCGCCGTCATCTCGGTGACCCGTGAGGGGCCGGAAGACGTGCTCTATCGCGAGATTGCCCGGCTGGATACGCTGATCCGCATGCTCGGGGAAGAGTCGATCTTGCAGGATCGGCAATTCGGCGTTTCCCTTAGCCGTGATGGCTACGCGTTCGAAATCCTGGACGGCGCCAGTTGGCTGGAATTGATCGATGACCCCCTCTACCGGGCACGATCGCTACCCGGCGGATTTCACTTCGAACTCAGCCTGGACGACAAGGCCCTGTCCCTGGCGGCCGGCGAAAGCCAAGGCGAGGATGAACGACCCGCACCGCAGATCTTTGTCCTCTCCAGTGGCGAGCTGACCCCCTTCGAGCTGACCGTCCGCAGCGACAAGACCGAGAGCTATTTCCGGCTCAGCGGCGACCTTCTCGGCCGCCTCACCCTGGAAGGCCCATTAGGTGTGGAGGACTTTCCCTGATGCGTCTGGCTTTGGCGGACGAAGCCGCGACCCTGGCCCTGGGCGCCGAATTGGCACGGCGCTGCCCGCCGGGCACGGTGATCCACCTGCATGGCGACCTGGGTGCGGGCAAAACCACCCTGGCCCGCGGATTCCTGCGCGAACTGGGATGGACCGGCCCGGTGCGCAGTCCCACCTATACCCTGCTGGAACCTTACGACTTGCCCGCAGGCACCGTGGTGCACCTCGATCTGTACCGGCTGGCAGACCCGGAAGAATTGGAATACCTGGGGTTGGACGACCTGCTGGCTGCACGGGCGACGATGTTGGTGGAATGGCCCAGGCAGGGGGGGGATCGCTTGCCGAAACCCGGACTCACGGTGCAGTTGCAGCCCGTCGGCACGGCCCGCGAGGCGTTGCTCGAAGGGCTGGCGGAGTGTCTGCCCGTGGAACGGAGTTAGACCGAGACCTCCAAGAATCGCTGGCCGACATCTCGTTTTGTCAGAAGACCCTACTCACAGTATTAAAAGCTATTGATCTAGGCGGGGTGGGCAGAGGCTTTGCGATGCCCACCCTACGACAACGAACCGTTTTCCTTAGTTGCCATTCAACATTAATCATTCGCGCTATGTAACGGTTTTTAATGATGAATAACTTGAATTTATTCGCTGTGGGTTTTATAAATAGCTATCAAGAAGAACGACTCGGGCCCGACTGCCGTGAAACGCCTTTTTCTCTCCGCGACACTGCTGCTTTGGACGGTCCCGTCTCTGGCCGGTCCGGCGGTGGAGGGTGCACGCCTGTGGTCCGCCCCGGACCATACCAGGGTTGTTCTGGACCTCAGTGAATCCCCCGAGCACAACCTGTTCTCCCTCGACAATCCGCCACGCATCGTGGTCGATATCGATGATGCCCGCCTGCGCGCACCGCTGCCCAAGGTGGACAAGAACGACCAACGGCTCCGGCGCGTGCGCTTCGGCACGCAGGGAAAGACCGATCTGCGCATGGTGCTCGATCTCAAACGCGGGGTTCGGCCGCGTAGTTTTGTGCTCAAACCCACCGAAAACTATGGCTATCGTCTGGTAGTCGATCTGGAAGATCCCGCCTCCAAGGGCAAGCCCCTGGCGACCCTGCGCAGCGTGGCAAAGACCGAAGCCGGTCCACGCAACGTGGTCATCGCCATCGATGCAGGGCATGGCGGCGAGGACCCCGGCGCGCGGGGACCCCGGGGGGTGCTCGAAAAGGATGTGGCCCTGAAGATCGCCCGTCAGCTATATGCCCTGGTGGAGAAAGAGCCGGGTATGAAGCCGGTGCTGATACGCACCGGCGACTATTACATCGGCTTGCGCCAGCGGATCGAAAAGGCACGCGAGGCACAGGCCGATTTCTTCGTCTCCATACACGCCAATGCCTTCAGCGATTCCGCGGTGGGCGGGGCGGCGGTCTATACCCTGTCCCCCAAGGGGGCGACCACCACCGCCGCGCATTGGCTGGCGGAACGGGAGAACGCCGCGGATCTGGTTGGGGGTGTGACCCTGGAAGACAAGGGCGACGACCTTGCCCGCACCTTGCTGGACCTGTCCATGACCGCCACCGTCGAATCCAGCGGAGACGCGGGTCGCTATCTGCTCAAGTCCTTGGGGCGGCTTGGCAAATTACACAAACGCTCGGTGCAGCGGGCCAATTTCGTGGTATTGAAATCCCCCGATATCCCCTCTGTACTGGTGGAGACCGCCTTCATCACCAATCCCTGGGAAGAGCGCCGGCTGAATGACACCAAACACCAGCAACGTCTGGCCGACGCCATGTTGCGCGGCGTGCGCGACTATTTTCGTCGCAACGCACCGCCCGATACCCTGTTTGCCCATAAGAATCATGTCATCGCCTGGGGCGACACCCTTTCGGAGATCGCCCAGAAGTACAACATTTCCCTGGACAAGCTGCGCAACGCGAATGGCATAACCGGTGATCGCCTGCGCGTCGGGCAGGTGTTGCGCATCCCCGCCGAAATCTGACGCCTCATCAAACGACAACATGCCTGGCGGTTTTAAGTAACCGTTCGGTTGCCGCCGAAGTGAGGGGCGGACATTGAAACCGATCAATAGCCGACTGCCTCTGTCAGCGGTGCGCCAACCGATCCAGACGGTGCCTGCACGCCGAGAATCGTGGTGATCGTCGCGGCGATGCTCTCCGGTGCCACCGGTCGGCTGATGGTTTTGGCACCGATGCCGGGGCCTGCGATCATCAAGGGTACGTGGGTGTCGTAGTTGTGCGGCGAGCCGTGGGTAGCGGCATACTTCGATGGCTTGGCGTGCAGGAACCAGTAACTGCCTTGTCCGATCAGCACGTTGCCGGAGCGTTTCGGGTGGAACGAACGGTGCAGTCTGGCCACGATCGGGTCGCCCGCTTGTGCACCCTTGAGCAGCTCGGTGCGGGGAAGGGCGTAGTCTATCCCCTCGACTTCGCTCACCGCATCGGCCACGGTTTTTTCCACCTCGTAGAGGTCCAGGCCCAGGCGTCTGATACCGACGAGATCCAGATAGATGCTGGGGTTCCAGAACTCGGTAACCAGATCGGCGCCGATGTTGAAGCGCTGTTTCACCGCCCGGTTCGCCGCTTCCAGGAATGCCTTCGTATCCACGCGGCCGGCGTGAAAACCGCGTTTCTTCTGCGCCTCGGGGATGGGCGCCGAGCCATGGTCGCCGGTCAGAATCACCAAGGTGTTCTTCAGGCCCACTTGTTTGTCCACGGCGGCGAGCAGGGCCGCCAATTGCCGATCCAGGCGTAGCTGATTGTCTTCGTATTCCAGACTGTCAGGCCCGAACACATGGCCGATGAAGTCGGTGGCCGAGAGACTGATCGCCAGTACGTCCGTAAACTTTCCCTGCCCCAGCTTTTCCTCGCGCAACAGGGTCTTGGCAAAATCCACCAACAACTCGTCGCTCATCGGCGTGAAGCGCAGGCGTTTGTAGAAATCCTTGGGTTCGACCGTGTCCAGGGTATGGGGAAAGCTGCGGCCGAGCCCGTCCTTGTCTTGTTCCTCCGGCCGTTGGTCGAACTCGCCGAACACATATTCATGGCGAGGTCTCAGCAGATCCCAGATTTTTCCCCGGTAGTTGTCGGCGAGCGCCTTGCCGTTCCAGTGTTGTACCCAGGCCGGCAGTTCGTCGTAGTAATAGGTGCTGCTGATGTAGCGGCCGCTGCCGCCGTGGTACCAGAACGCCTTGCCCAGGTGTCCGCCGGGCAGGATGGCGCCCCGGTCCTTGGTGGATACGGAAAACACCCGCGAGCGGCCGGCGCTGGCCATCACCAGTTCGTCACCGAAGGTGCTGGCGGTGAGGTTGCGTGGCGATGTGCCGGAGTGGGGTTTGGTCTTGGCGCCCAGCAACTGGTGGTGTCCGTCTTCCACGCAATAGACCCGTTCGCCGGTCAGCGGGTCGGCCCAGTCGTTGCCCGCCAAGCCGTGCTCCGGGGGGTTTCCGCCGGTGGCCAGGGTCGCATGCCCGACGGCGGTGAAGGTGGTGGAGTGCAGATAATTGGCGTTGGTGTAATCCAGGCCGTGTTCCATCAGGTAACGAAAGCCGCTCTTGCCGAAGCGTTCATGCAGGCGCTGAGGCATGTCGCCGCGCAATTGATCGACGGTGAGCAGCAGCACCAGACGCGGTTTTTCCGCCGCGTCGGCATGGGCCAGCGTGAACAGGACGAGCAGAAGCAGGCTAAACAGGCGCGGCATTTTTTGCGCTCCGCAGTTTGAGAATCGTCTGGAGACTATCGGTTTACCCCGTCAATTCTTGATGGCAAGACAGGGCGAATCCAACGGCCGCAAGACTGGAGCCGGTACGATGCGATCAATACCCTACGGTGTTTTCAGCAGGTATTCCAATGCCAGGCGTCGCACCCGCAGGGTGTCCAGCACGTAGCCCTGCTCCCCTCCGCCGGCACTGTAGGCCAGCAGCACATGCCGGTCCTCGGTGGCGTGAATGGCGATATAGCAGTAGCCGTGGCCAGGGTCGTCTTCCAGCAGGCGGTGATTTTCCCAGCTTCTGCCTTTGTCGCGGCTGATGGCGCTGACCAGCGGCGTCCGTCCCCAGCTCTCGGGCATGGGTTCCGGGGTATCGAATCGACCGCTGTGATCGTTCCAAACCGCCAGCAGTTCACCACCTGGAAGGCGTTTGATGGACAGGGGCGAACAGGGGGATTCGAAACCGGTCGGGTAGGGGCGCGTCCAGGTCTCGCCGTCATCCGCCGAATCCAGGCCGTATTGCGTACCCCGGTCGGTGCGGCACCAGGCGAACAGATGACCCGCCTCCAACTCCACCACACCGGGCTCTTGCAGGCCGCTATCGGTGTCCGGCTCGTTCAGCGTCCACCACTGGCGCGCCTCGCGCCAGCTCGCGCCGTCGTCGTCGGACAGATAGAACAATGCAATCCCGCGCGGATCGAAGCTCTTCACGGACAGTGGGTCGGCGCCGCGCAGGCGATGGAAAGCGGCCGGCGCCACCAGGCGTCCGCTGGCGGTGCGCAGCAGGCGGTCGTTGTTGACAACGAAATAACCCGGCGCGGGAAACAGGCAAACAGGTTCGCTCCAGCTCGCCCCTTCGTCGCTGCTGCGGATGCGATGCAGACGTGAGTCATGGAATCCCATGGTGCGCAGATAGTACAGATCCAAATGGCCGTCGGCGGCGCGTACCAGGCTGGGGGACATCACGTTCAGCGCGGCAGGATCGCGCAACACGATTCGATCCTCTTCGGACCAGGTCCGACCCTGATCGATGGAGACGCGAGCGGCCAAGGTGGCGGCGTCGTTATCGCCCCGTCCCCCCTCGAAGCGTGACCAGACCATCAACACACGGCCGTCGCTCAGCGTGGCGAAGGCCGCCTCGCTGTTGCGCGGGTTTCCCCGGCGGGGAGGGAGTTCGAGAACAATGTCGTTCATGGCGGACCGGCAGGACTTCGGTTGGAAGGGCGAAGGTTCACCCGCTTGCCGCGCAATTGCAATCGTCTCAAACGCCATTACCTTGTTACGCCAACGAAAATCGCCCAAAATTGCGGTTTTCCGATCCGGCTCATCCTTGGGGGGAACCGCATGGCAGAACAGCGCACGTCGATTCACGGACAATGGTCGTCGCGTTTCGCCTTCATCCTGGCCGCCACCGGCTCGGCGGTAGGGCTCGGCAACATCTGGAAATTCCCCTATATGGCGGGTGAGAACGGTGGCGGCGCCTTCGTGCTGGTGTACATCGCCTGCATCGCCCTGGTCGGTCTGCCTATCATGATGGCCGAGGTCATGCTCGGGCGTCGCGGCCGCCAAAGCCCCATCAACACGATGCGTACCCTGGCGCGGGAGGAGGGGCGTTCCGGACTATGGCAGTACCTGGGGTGGGGCGGAGTGATCGCCGGCTTCTTCATCCTTTCGTATTACAGCGTCATCGCCGGTTGGACCATGGCCTACTTTTTTCGGACCATTGGCGGAACCTTCGACGGCGTAACGGCGGAGGTCGCCGGCCAGGTGTTCGGCAATCTGGTTTCCGACCCGGAACGCCTGTTGGCCTGGCATACCATCTTTATGGTGCTGACCACCGTGGTGGTCTCCCGCGGCGTGGAGCATGGTCTGGAGAAATCCGTGCGCTTTCTCATGCCGGCCCTGTTCATCATTCTGATCCTGCTGGTGGGCTATGCCATGAGCCAGGGCGCCTTCATGCAGGGGGTGCATTTTCTGTTCGATGCCGACTTCAGCAAGCTCAGCGCCGACGTGGTGCTCAAGGCCATGGGGCAGGCTTTTTTCACCCTGAGCCTGGGCATGGGGGCGATCATGATCTATGGGTCCTACCTGCCCTC
The DNA here is from genome assembly GCA_020445565.1 of Chromatiales bacterium. Lineage (GTDB taxonomy): Bacteria > Pseudomonadota > Gammaproteobacteria > JAGRCI01 > JAGRCI01 > JAGRGI01. The sequence continues at coordinate 2,793 of JAGRGI010000196.1, read as the reverse complement.
CGATGCCTCAATTGCCCGCACCACCTTCACCATCGTCGTCATGGACACCCTGGTGGCGCTGCTGGCGGGGCTGGCTATCTTTCCGATCGTATTCGGCAACGGCATGACGGCGGATCAGGGCGTGGGACTGATCTTCAAGGTATTGCCCATCGCCTTTGGTCAGATGCCCATGGGGACCGTCTTCGGCGGTCTGTTTTTTCTGCTGCTGCTGTTCGCCGCCTGGACCTCGGCCATTTCCCTGATCGAACCCGCCGCCGCCTGGCTGGTGGAAAACCACGGCATGAACCGCATTTACGCCGCCGTGGCCTGTGGCATGGCCGCATGGCTGCTGGGCGTGGGCACGGTACTGTCCTTCAACCTGTGGGCCGAGGTGACGTTGTTCGACAAGACCTTCTTCGACCTGATGGACTACCTCACCTCCAACGTCATGCTGCCCCTGGGCGGCCTGTCCATCGCCCTGTTCGCCGGCTGGGCCATGTCGCGCAACGCCTCGCAGGACGAACTCAGGCTCAAGCTCAGCTATCATCTCTGGCGATTCCTGATCCGTTTCGTCTCACCGGTGCTGGTGGCCCTGGTTTTCCTCAATGCCATCGGCGTCCTCAGCTTCGGCCGCGGCTGACAAAGGGTAGCGAGCATTGCCTTCCGTAAACCGCAGCGCCCTGGTGCCGTTTTCCGCCGAGCGAATGTACGACTTGGTCAACGACATCGAACGCTACCCGGAGTTTCTGCCCGGCTGCACCTCGTCCAAGGTCCATTTCCAGGATGCCGATGAGATACGTGCCACCATCAAGTTGCGCAAGGGCGGCATCGAAAAATCCTTCACCACGCATAATCGTTTGCAGCAGGGCAAGATGATCGAGGTGCGGCTGGTGGAAGGTCCGTTTCGTCATTTGCAAGGCTTCTGGCGCTTTCAGGCCCTGCGCGAGGACGCCTGCAAGGTCACTCTGGATCTGGACTTTGAGTTTTCCGGCAAGATGGTCAGCCTGGCCTTCGGCCCGATTTTTCACCAGATTGCCAATACCCTGGTGGATTCCTTCTGCAAGCGGGCCACGCAGATTTACGGGGCCGCCTCATGAGCGAAGCGCAAAAGATCAAGGTCGAGGTGGCCTATGCCCGCCCCGAAAAACAATTGATTCTCTCCGTCGATCTGGCCCCTGGTGCCACGGTGGAGCAGGCCATCAGCGCCTCCGGCATCCTCACCCAGTTCCCCGAGATCGACCTCGCCAGCGCCAAGGCCGGCGTGTTCAGCAAGGCCCGTCCCCTGAACGCCGAAGTCA
>JAGRGI010000196.1:0-1421 GCA_020445565.1 Chromatiales bacterium | reverse complement strand
CGGGCTGAAAGTCGGGCGCTGATCCGTGGGTTGGATCGGCGTCGCTCCCGCCGAAATTTTCCCACCCTCGCCGATTTTTTCCTCCTCCGCCGAATTTTCTTCAAATCCTCCATTTTTGTGCCGCTTCGATGGATGCGATGAAACCGATTTTTTCGCTGCAATTCCTGACAAAGAATACAGAACCTTCAATATCTAACACTTAACCAACTGTTTTTAATTTGGAAAAAATGGTGGTGCTCCGCCCTTCCTCATAGTGAGCCGGTTCACTGGCATGGCCATTGCCCCTGTGTTTCCCGAAAACGAAACATTCTGTTTCCGGCGTGAGGGTTGAGTCCATGAAATCCACAATCGTTAAATCCACTCTGGCTACCGCGGTGGCGGCAGCGATTTTCGGGACCGGCTCCTACGCTGTAGCGGCCAAACCCGATAGCACCGGCGCTACCGTCAGTAGCGCAATCGAAGCCGTTATCGAAGACGGTAAGAACGGCGCCGAACTGGTCGACGTGATCGTCGTCTACAAGACCCCGCCTGGCTTGGCAGACAAGGATCTGCCCGAGAAACTGGGTGGCAAGAGTGGCCGTGAGTTCGAATCACTGCGCATGCGCAGCATGCGCATCCCGGCCAAGGCCATCACCGCCTTGTCGAAAAACCCCAACATCACCCTGATCGCCGAGGACGCCCCGGTCTCCATGTCCGCCGGCTCGGCCAACAAAACCGCCAGGAAACCCCAGTCGGTCATCGATGGCCTGTTCAACGTCTCTCCCAACGTGGGGGTGGCGGTGCTGGACTCCGGCGTGGGCATGCACAAGGATCTGAATGTCCTCAAGCGTATGGATTGCACCCTGCCTGGCGGTACCGATGCCCAGAACCTGGGTGACGACTTCAATGTTCGCGCCTACAGCAACAACGACGGCTCCCAGACCTGGTCCGGCAGCTGGCAGGAAACCGACGACGACGGCAGCCCACTGACTGGCCAGGTCATCGTCTATCCCGGTTGGGGCGTGGAGATCTGGAACACCGATGGCGGCAGCCTGGAAACCGTGCGCCGTACCGCCAATCTGGCCGGCGCAAATTATGCGACCTTGAGCTTCAATAGCTACTCCTATGGTGTGTACAACACCGACAAGGCGGTGATCGAGGTCTCCGATGATGGCGGCTCCACCTGGGTGGCCCTGGAGAACATCACCGGCGGTGGCTGGAAAAACCAGCCCCGCAGCTACAACCTGGGCGATTATATCGACCTCACCAGCCAGTTCGTGCTACGCCTGCGGGTCACCCAAGGCTTCCTCGGTGACTACGGTTACGAGGAATTCGTCGGCATGGACCAGATCAGCCTGGACTACGGCGTCACCGCCAACACCTGCCAGGAGATGAATTCCGCCATCACCGCCAATACCGGCGGTGAGTATTTCGACAAGTTC
>JAGRGI010000036.1 GCA_020445565.1 Chromatiales bacterium | reverse complement strand
ACCGGTGACCCAGCCCACATCGGCTGTACACCAATAGATATCGTCATCGTGATAATCAAAGACGTATTTATGGGTGATCGCGTTGTAAAGTTTATAGCCGCCGGTGGTGTGCAGCACGCCCTTGGGTTTGCCGGTGGAGCCGGAGGTGTAAAGGATAAACAGAGGGTCTTCCGCATCCATCTCCTCGGGCGGGCAATCGGCGGACACCTTGCCCATTTCTTCGTCATACCAGCAATCGCGGCCATCGACCCAGGCGACATCGCCACCGGTGCGCCTGACCACGATCAGGGTGCTCACATTCGGGCACTCGGCAAGGGCTTTGTCGGCATTCTTTTTCAGCGGCACCTGTTTGCCGCCGCGCAGGCTGTAGTCGGAGGTGATCACCGTACGGCAATCGGAATCCAGGATACGATCGCGCAGACTGTCCGGCGAAAAGCCGCCAAACACGATGGAATGGACCGCACCGATACGGGTACAGGCCAGCATGGCGACCGCGGCTTCGGGAATCATGGGCATATAGATGCACACACGGTCACCCTTCTTCACGCCCTTGGCCTTGAGGACATTGGCGAAGCGGCTGACGTCGGCATGCAGCTCGCGGTAAGTGATCTTGCGATCCTCTGCTGGATTGTCGCCCTCCCAGATGATGGCGGTCTGATCGCCACGGGTCTCGAGGTGGCGGTCCAGGCAGTTGTAGGAGACATTCAGTTTGCCGCCCTTGAACCACTCGATGTGCAGATCGTCCTGGTCGTAGCTCCAGTCCTGCACCTTTTCCCAGGGCTTGAACCAGGTCACGAACTTCTCCGCCTGCTCGGCCCAGAATCCATCGGGATCATCCACGGAACGCTGGTACATGGCCGTGTATTCAGCCTCTTTGACGTGCGCCGTGGCGGCGAAATCCGGCCTTACGGGATAAATTTTGTCTTCAGACATGCCTTTCTCCTCGGTGGTTGAGCGATATCCCGACTGGCGGACCGCCGGGTGGTTTTTTCTCGGACTTACAACAAAAACTCTTTCAAGGCCATGCCCTTGCCGCTGTCCCTGTGGGCGGCCTGGGCGAGAAACAACTCGGCGGCGGCCAAGGCGTCGCTAAGCGCGTCATGCGCCGGATAGCGCGGCAAGCCGTAACGTTGACGCAGGGCATGCAATCGCAGCTCCCTGGCGGCCACTTCCTGATTGCGGCGCCGGAAGGCACGCAATGCCACCGCCTGGGTATCCACCGCGGTGAACAGCACCTCACTGCCGTACAAAGAACGGCAGGCAGCGGTCAAAAAGCCGATCTCCACCTTGGCGTGGTGGGCAATCATCACCCGGCCGGCCAGTTGCTCAAGCAACCAGGGCATCACCTCTTCGATAGGCCGGCCCTGGGCTGCGCGGTCATCGGTAATCTGGTGGATCACCGCGCTGGCCTCGGGAATGCTCCGCTTGGTACGTACCAGCACATGCCTGGCGGTGGACAGATCGATGCGCGTACCCCGCACCAACACCGCACCGACGCTCAGTATGTGATCCTTGCCCGGTTGCAGGCCGGTGGTTTCCAGATCCAGGGCCAGGTATTCCACTTGGCGGTAGTCGCTGCCCCTATCCGCCAGAACGTGCGACAAATAGGCTCGCAAGGGACCGGACGGCGCCTTTGCAGCCAATCGTTTGCGACGATACTCCGGTCCCAAAAGCCGCGATAACATGGCGGCAGTTTAGCCGAACCGGCCGGATTGGTAGCGGTTGGCCAGGGTCTCTTGCATTTCTCCGATCAAACGAAAGGCATCTTTCAGGTGTGAGCGCTCCAGCGGAGACAACTCTTCGGGATGGATATAGTTGTCCGCCTCTTGTCCGGCACGAATCCTTCCCACCTGATGGCGCACCCGCAGAGTGGCAATGAATTCAAAGGCATCCACCAGATTGGCGGCCATGTCCTTGCTTACCGCGTAGGTCGTGGCGGCCCTCTGGATGCGCGCCACGGTACCGATCTCGTCCAGCCCCTCGGAGAGCACCAGCACCCGTGCGATATCCACCACCGGCACCACACCGCGATGCTTGAGATCGAAAGTCTTGGCATGATCGCCGCCGCGAATCAGCACGAAATTGCGAAAGAAACCCAAGGGCGGTCTGTGCTTCAGGGAGTTGGCGACCATGTAGGCCAGGAAGATCTTATTGGTCGCACTGATACCCAGGTAGTGGCTCTGCAAGTCCGCCAACAGCTGGTGATCACCGGCCACGCTGCGCATGTCGAAGAACACACTCGAGAGCATGACAGCCTTGGGTTCCGGTGACTCGATCCAGGTACTAAAATAATGTTTCCAGGTGGCCAGCGGCTGACGCCATTGCGGATTGGTGGCCATGACATCGCCAGGGCAGTAGTAGTAACCGCAGGCGTTCAGACCGTCGCAGACGAATCGTGCCAGCTCGGCAAAGTAACTGTCATGCTCGGGCCGGAATTCATCGGAGATCAGCAGGGCGTTGTCTTGATCGCCATAACTGGTCTGCTCGCGACGCGCCTGGGAGCCGGCCGCAATCCAGGCATAGGGAACCGGCGGCAGCCCCAGTTTAGCCTCGGCCAGTTCCAGCAAGCGTTTGGTCAGCGCGTCGGTGACCGAGGTCACCGCCTGCCCCACATGTTCGGCGGTGGCGCCGGTGGCCACCAGATGGACCTGCAGTTCAGGTATGCGGACGCTGATCTGTGTCAGGGCTTCGACATCTTTCGACTTGTAGATGTCGCCCACCATGTACACGGCGTTGGCGCTCTGGTGCCGCACCAGATCAGTGGTGGTCAACACGCCCACGGGGCATTCCTCGTCACACACCGGCAGGTGATGAACGTTCAGCCGGGTCATGTCCAGCAGGGCCTGGAAGGCCGGTGTGGTTCGCTGAATTCGGTGCAAATCACGGGTCATGATCTCCGCCACCGGACGATCGAAGGGCAGGCCCACGGCCAGGCAGCGGCTGCGCAAGTCACGCAGAGTCACCATGCCCAGCAGTGCCTCACCTTCCATCACCAGTACAGAAGACACGCGCTCCTCGCTCATGACCTTGGCGGCCTCCTGTATGCTGACCGATGGCGCAACATGCACCACCCGGTCTCCCACCAGCTCACCCACGGTCAGCGTCATCAGGGTCTCAGCGCCTGGGGGAGACTCCTTGAGGCGATCCAGCGCCTTGCGCAGCCGCTGCCCCACGGACTGCTCGAAGTGTTCGTTGAAATCGGCATGATCTGCCTGGATTCGACGCAGATCAGCGCACGGCAGCAGGTAGGCGAGTGTGTCCTCCACCGCCTTGCCGCTGAAGGTAACACCTGGATTGCAGGGAACCATGCACAGATCGCCCTCCCCCAGCTTGTTGACCAGGTCTCCTCCGTCGTCACGCATTTCCACGGCGCCGGAGCGAATCACATAGAGGTAGGCTTGGTCGGCATCATGTGGAGGGAAATCGGTACCGCGCCGGAAATAGCGGATGGACAGCGCCTTTGGCAAACGCGCCAACTCGGCTTCCGGAAGGTGATCGAATGGCGGATGCCGGACCAGAAAATCGCGGATTTCTTGGAGTTCGATTTCCATGCCGGAGACGTTTCTGAAGATACGGATGGGCTGGGTGATAAGCCATCCCTGGCAGGGTCTGGGCGCATCCCTGCGCTGAGCTGAGACAGACCTCAGTGACCGGTAGCGCTACCGGCACCCTTGGGCACGCGGATGTCTTCCACCAGATGCTGGATGTGCTCGGGCGGCGGAGCCGTGACCTTGGACACCAGAATGGCAACCACGAAGTTGATCAGCGCGCCCACGGCGCCGAAGGACTCCGGCTGGATACCCAGGAACCAATTGTCCGGGGTGTTGGCGGCCATGGCGGTACCGGGTACGAAGAACCAGCCCTTGAACCAGAAGATGTAGATCAGTGTGGACAACAGGCCGGTGAGCATGCCCAGGATGGCGCCGGCACGGTTCACCCGTTTGTTGAAGATCCCCATCATCAGGGCCGGGAAGATCGACGAGGCCGCCAGACCGAAGGCCAATGCCACCACCTGCGCCGCGAATCCCGGTGGATTCATACCCAGATAACCAGCCACGGCGATGGCACCCGCCATGGCGATACGACCCGCCATGAGTTCGGCCTTCTCGGAGATGCCCTTGGCGAACACCCCCTTGAGCAGGTCATGGGAGATAGCCGAGGAAATGGCCAACAACAGACCGGCAGCGGTGGACAGCGCGGCGGCCAGACCGCCAGCGGCCACCAGGGCGATGACCCAGTTGGGCAGCTTGGCGATCTCGGGGTTGGCCAGCACCATGATGTCACGGTCGACCTTGGTCATCTCGTTGCCCTTCCATCCCCAGGCCTCGGCCTTGGCGGAGAATTCCTTGTTAGCGTCGTTGTAGTACTGAATGCGGCCGTCGCCGTTCTTGTCCTCGAAGGCCAGAAGACCGGTTTTCTCCCAGTTCTTGAACCAATCCGGACGCTCGGCGTAAACCAGGTTGCCGGTGGGTGAACCGATTTCGCCTGTCTGGATGGTGTTCATCAGGTTCAAACGAGCCATGGCACCCACGCCGGGGGCCGTGGTGTAGAGAAGGGCGATGAAGACCAGTGCCCATCCGGCGGAGGAGCGAGCGTCCTTGACGCGGGGTACGGTAAAGAAGCGGATGATGACGTGGGGCAGGCCCGCGGTGCCGATCATCAGAGACAGGGTGAGCAATACCAGGTTCAATGTCTCACCGCTTTGCTGCGTATACGAACTGAACCCTAGGTCCATGACCACTTGATCGAGCTTGTCGAGCAGATAGGTCTCGCTGCCGGTCATGGTGCTGCCCAGGCCGATCTGAGGCAGGGCGTTGCCCGTCAGATTCATGGAGATAAAGACCGCCGGGACGGTATAGGCCAGGATCAGCACCACATACTGGGCGATCTGCGTGTAGGTGATGCCTTTCATGCCACCCAATACCGCGTAGACGAACACGATACCCATGCCCACCAGCACGCCGGTCTCGAAATCCACTTCCAGGAATCGCCCGAAGGCCACGCCGACACCCTTCATCTGACCGATGACATAGGTGATGGAAGCAACGATCAAACAGATGACGGCCACGATACGGGCGGTCTGTGAGTAATAGCGATCGCCGATGAACTCCGGCACAGTGAACTTGCCAAACTTGCGCAGATAGGGAGCCAGCAGCATGGCCAGCAGTACATAACCGCCGGTCCAGCCCATCAGATACACAGAAGCGTCGTAGCCCTTGAAGGCGATTAACCCGGCCATGGAAATGAAGGAGGCGGCAGACATCCAGTCAGCGCCGGTGGCCATACCGTTGAGCACCGGATGCACGCCCTTGCCGGCGACATAGAACTCGCCGGTGGTGGCGGCACGCGCCCAGATGGCGATGCCGATGTAGAGCAGGAAAGTCGCCCCTACAACGATATAAGTCAGTGTTTGCAGTTCCATAATCCCAATGCCCTCAGCTCTTGTTGTTTAGTCTTCGTGGACGTCGAACTTTCGATCGAGACTGCCCATACGCCAGGCGTAGAAGAAGATCAGGATCACGAAGGTGTAAATCGAGCCCTGCTGGGCGAACCAGAAACCGAGCTTGTACCCGCCGATATGGATGGCATTGAGTTGGTCTACGAGCAGAATGCCGAATACGTAGGACACAATGGCCCAAACGATCAGAATCCCGACCAACAGCCGAACATTCGCCCGCCAGTACTCGGAGGCGGAGGTGTCGCTAGTCATAGAGTCTTCTCCATCTTGTGGATCAACTGGTTGATGATGGGGTGGGCCTATTGCGGCGACTCACCCAATACCGTGTGCCCTCACGGTTTTATTTTTGTCGGCATCCTGCCGATTTGCGGTCCTGTTCGAGTATGGCCATCGATTTCGGATAGGGCCAGTCAGTGGCCCTGTTTTTTCTCTTATCGTGGCGTGCGTGCGACATAAGCGAATATTGAGCCAACTATTAATTCACTGTTTTTCAGATAGTTACAAAAGCCCACAACGAAAGTCGTTACGGTAGGTAACGAAATCCTGTTACCTGGGGTAACACCTGCCACCACCCGCTTGAAAATTCAGCCAGGCTTAAGGCTCACGGCAGAAAATAACAATTGAGAAAAGGACGTTTCCGCCATCGACATGGCTGAGAACCGGGGAAGAGGTTCCGCCAGCCCCTGTTGTCTGGAGGCAAGTCATGAAAACCCTTACCAAATTTGCAACCGCCGTTTTCACATCCTTGTTACTGAGCGCAACGGCCGGCGCAGCAACGCCGCGCGGCCCCATGAACTTCGGCGAATTGGATGCCGATGGCAATGGCACGGTCACCAAGCAGGAATTTCAGGCCGCCCATGAGGCCCGTTGGAACAGCCGCAACCCGGCTCTGAGCGGTCGGAGACAGGCGCAGGACCCGCCGGTGTTCGAGGAATTTGACCTGAACGGTGACGGTGAGCTGACCGCAGAAGAACTGCTCCAAGGACAAACACAACGCCGTGCCGAGCGGCGTGGATTCTGAGCGCAGGCCGGGCGGGTGTTGATCCGCCCGGCCGACTCCCGATGGGGCGGTAAACTCAACCGCCGAATTCCAGATCCTCGGTCACCGCGTCTATGCCCGCCTGGGCACATTCTTCATCCGTATCGCCGGAGGGAGCGCCGCTGACACCCACTGCACCAACAGTTTGGCCACCGGCCTGCACCAGCAAACCACCAGTCAGAAACACCAGCCCCTCTACCTGAACCATCGGAGAAGCGGCACGGTCGCGTAGCGCTTTGGTCGCGGCATTGAAGGAAACGGCAGTGTATGCCTTCAAGCGGCTGATCCTCTCGGTCAGCTCGGTAGCCAGAACATCGCGCAGCATCACCTGCGGATTGCCGGCCCGGTCCACTACCGTTACTCCGATCTGAATGCCCTTTTCACGGCAGGCATCAATAGCGCCCTGGGCGATCCGCAGGGCCGTCTCCAGGGACATGCGCTTTTCGGAAACCAGCAGGGGTTCATCGGCCCCGGCTGTGGCAGGAGCAAGTATCGCCACGGACAGCAACAGGGCGGGCGCGAGTGCTTTTTTCATGTTCTACCCTCTCGTGAAATCAGGAATGTACGCGTTGGCTTGCCTTCGATCAGGTAATCCAACACCTCATCGCGCAACAGGCCCCAGCGCATGCGTTCGAAAAACCCCCGCACACCGCAGAACAGCAGGCGGTCGCCACACCGCAATGGGGCTCCGCCATCGGGCGAGAGCACGCGATCGCGGTCGCGAGCCAGGAACAGCGCAACCGCCGGCAGGTTTCTGCGGCGATCGCGGAAACTGCGCAAAATGTCGTCCAGGCATACCTTGCGCTCGGCGCGCAAGGCCCTGGCCACGGCGGGAGTATCGTTATCTCCGATAGAAATCTCGCAGACTTCCGGAACCGCCTCCCCCAATAGACCACCCAGCCCCGCGGTATATTCCCTGGCGCGCCGCTCGCCGCTGTGCCGAACCGCGGCCAGGAATTCAAGAAGCAGGGGCGTCGCCAACAGCAGGCGAATACGATCGGCCAGAATGCGGCTGTTCTCGACCACCACATCAGGATCGAAGGTCTTAAACAGTTCAGCATTGGTATGCCGGTTCTGCCGTGCAACCATGAACAGATCCGGATTCAGCATCCCCGCGGTCATCAGGATCGAAAGATTGTTGGTGTCATCATCGGTACCCGCCACGATGCCCACCGCCTCGCGAACCCCGGCCTCCTCCAGGGTCACAGCCTCGGTTCCCCTGCCCTTCACACACTCCGCATCGCCTTCCGGCCATCCGGTTTTCTCCGGTGTTGCTTCAATGACGACCGTTTCAATGCCTTCGGCCTGCAATCGCCGATAGAGGGCCTTGCCAAAACGACCGTAACCGCAAAGGATCCATTTTCCGTGGGGCGGGTCCAGGGGTTCGCCGAGCATGCCGCGCCCGGTCAACCAGGAATAGAGCGTGTCCAGACAGGGCGAATGCAGAGCGGTGAACAAACGCCGGGAAAAGGTATCGAAGGGATCGATGATATGGTCCGTATTGAACGAGGCCATATTGTCGGCGATGCTCTGCGACTCGGAACGGCAAATCACCCGCACCCTGGGATTGAGCAGCTTGGCTGAGATGGCCAGATGCAGATTGACCGTGCCGGCGCCCGCCAGGGCTACCAGGGCCTTGCAGTTGGGACGGCGCAGACCGGCCATTTTGAGTACGTCCGGCAGGCTGGGATCGGCACACAGGGTGGGAACATAGAGCGGCAGGTCCCGCAGGGCGAGGTTGTTGATGCGCTCCGCGTCCTTGTCCACCACCACCACATGGCGGCCATGTTTGACAAGGGACTCCACCAGCAGGGCACCGGTCTGCCCGTAACCGACGACGATATAGAACGGGTCGGTCAGATTGCGTACCGCACGCATGAAACGGCGCTCGGCGAAAACCTGCCGCAAGGTCGCATCCTGCACCAGAGCCACGATTTTGCCGATGGCGTAGAACCAGGCCACCACCGTGAGATACACCGAGATTACGGCCCAAAGGCGCTGGGCGGCACTGAAGGGGTAGGGAATCTCACCAAATCCAATCGTGGTCGCCATGTAGCTGACGAAATAGAAGGCGTGGAAAAAGTCCATGTGCCATTCCGAACCGTCATCCTTGACGCCGGGCATCAGCACCATACCGAGTATGGCCACGGCGTAGGCCACGATCAGCACCAGCATGGGTGCCCGCAACTGCCGCAGCAGCAGATGAACGACGGGGCTCATCGGTTGAGCATCACCGTATCGATCACCAAAAGCACCACTGAAACGATGTTGGCCAGCATCGCCCCCCCGGCCAGCGATACGATGCTGGCGGTCACGCCAGGCGTAAGGCCGATACCGGAGACATGCTCGGCGATACCCCAGATCACCGCCCCGGCCACCAATTGCAGATCCGCCACGAGACTGGAGGCCAGCAACGTCGCGCCGATGTGGGAACGTTCCCCCAGTTTGAGCACGGTAGCGATGAGATTGACGACAATGGCGGCAAACAATTCATACACATGGTGATGATCCGGATTGTCGATGTCGCCGATGAAAAAGCCAAAATTGAGGGTCATGGCCAACACGATAAAAAATCCGAAGGCCACTTTCGCCGGGTTCATGGTGTCTCCCCTTGGAACTTATAACGGTCGGTAACGATCCGACCAACTCGCGGAACGCGCTTGGCAGGCAGCCGAGTGGTTACCGTCTTCACCCGATATACTGCTTGAGAGTGTAGCCCCAGCGATGCCGGCATGATCAAAGAGAGCGCATTCAGACCTGCCTGGTGGCTTCCGGGCGCCCACGCCCAAACACTCTGGGCCAGCACCGTGCGCCGTATTCGGCCGCCGCCCACCCGTGCCGAACGGCTCGAACTCGCGGACGGCGACTTTCTCGATCTGAACTGGCTGGAGGACGGTGACGGACCCGTGGTCATGGTATTGCATGGCTTGCAAGGCAGCATCGAATCCCGCTATGCGGCCGGTTTGTTAAATGCTTTGCGTACCCGCGGATATCGCGCGGTATTTCTGCACTTTCGCGGCTGTAGCGGCGAACCGAACCGGCTGGCACGAAGTTATCATTCCGGTGACACTGGCGACCTGCAAATCCTGGCCGATCTGGTGGCAAAGCGATATCCCGGAATACCGAGCGCACTGGTGGGCTATTCCCTGGGGGGTAACGTGACTCTGAAATGGTTGGGGGAACAGGGCCGGGGCGCGGCAGTGCAGGCAGCCGTGGCCGTTTCCGTTCCCCTGCTGCTGGACCGCGCCGCGACTCGGCTGGACCAGGGCCTGTCGCGCCTGTACCGCCGTCATCTGCTGGGGCGCATGGCCCGCGCTTATGAGCAGAAATTTCGCACTCGCCCGCAAGAGGCGCCAATTCCACTGGAGCAGCTTACTGAAATAAGGAGCTTTTGGGCGTTTGACGACCGCATTACCGCACCCCTGCACGGTTTCAAGGGCGTGGACGATTACTACGGCCGTTCCAGCTCGCGCCAGTACCTTCGTGGCATCACCGTACCGACATTGATTCTGCATGCGCGCGATGACCCGTTCATGACACCGGACGTGATCCCCAGCGAAGCGGAGCTTTCCCCGGCGGTGACCCTGGAACTGTCCGAGCACGGCGGGCATGTGGGTTTCGTGACCGGCGTCATTCCCGGCCGTGCCGGCTATTGGCTGGAGCGGCGTATACTTACGTATATAGACAACTGCTTACGCGCGTGAACCGGAGGTCTGTCCATGACCTACATCCGCCCCCCGGCAGTGGCCGGCATGTTCTATCCCGACAACCCGGAAATTCTGCGGCGTGACGTACTGAGCTACCTGCATGCCGCCCACAGCCAGGGGCCGACGCCGAAGGCGTTGATCGCGCCCCACGCCGGCTACATCTATTCCGGCCCGGTGGCGGCCTCGGCCTATCATTTGGCCGAACCGCTGCGCAACACCATCGAGCGGGTGGTCCTGCTGGGGCCGTCACACCGGGTACCGTTCCACGGTCTGGCGGTAAGCAATGCCGACGCCTTCCGCACCCCCTTGGGCGACGTTCCCCTTGACCGCGCCAGCATCGACGCCCTGCTGGCCCTGCCGCAGGTTTCCGCCTTGGACGCAGCCCATGCTCAGGAGCACAGCCTTGAGGTGCACCTGCCCTTTCTGCAGGTGATCCTCGGCCGGTTCACGTTGCTGCCCCTGGTGGTCGGTCAGGCCACTGCCGGCGAGGTGGACGAGGTGTTGGCGCGTGTCTGGGGCGGGGACGAGACCCTGATCGTCATCAGCTCCGATCTCAGTCACTATCACGATTACACCACGGCCCGCCGCATGGACCGCAACACCAGCGACCATATTGAAGCCTTGCAGGGCGAGGCCCTGGACTACGAAGACGCCTGCGGACGAGACCCGGTGCGAGGACTGTTGCATCTGGCGGCCCGGCGCGGCCTGAAGGCAACCACCGTGGACCTGCGCAACTCCGGCGACACCGCCGGCCCCAGGGACCGGGTGGTGGGCTACGGCGCCTACGTGCTGAGTTGACACCATGGCCGACCGATACAACCCGGCAGAAAGGCAACTGCTGCTGGCGATTGCCCGCGCATCCATCGATCACGGCCTGAAAAGCGGCACAGCGCTGCTACCCGATCTTGGCGGACTGCCGGAAAAATTCTGCGAACCCGGCGCCAGCTTCGTGACGTTGGAAACACATGGCCAACTGCGTGGCTGCATAGGCCGACTGGAGGCCAGCCGGCCGCTGGCCACCGATATTGCCGCCAACGCCTACGCCGCCGCCTTCGAGGACCCGCGTTTTCCGCCCTTGCAGGAACGCGAAACGCCAAACCTGGAACTGCATCTGTCGATACTCTCGCCGGCGCAGCCGATGCGGTTTCGGGACCAGAACGATCTGATCGCTCAGTTGCGCCCCGGTATCGATGGATTGATCTTGGAGGAAGGCTATCACCGCGGGACTTTCCTGCCCTCGGTGTGGGACAGCCTGCCCTCTCCCGGCGAATTTTTGCGGCATTTGAAGCGTAAGGCCGGGCTTGCACCGGACTACTGGTCAGATAGCTTGCGGGTGTTCCGTTACGTTACCGAGAGCTTCAGTTAGCCGGCCGATCGCACGCCCCACGCGAGCCATTGGCGCAGATCCTGCCATCGGTCCAGATGGTCCGGTTCATCGAAGTCGCCGTAAAACTGACAAAATTCAGATTGGCGCCGCGCAGATCGGCGTAGTCCAGAACGGCGGCATTCGCGGATGAATAAGAAAGGTTCACGTTGGCCAGTTGTGCGCCGGTCAGATCGGCGTCGCTCAGGTCCGAATAACTCAGGTCGGCGCCACTCAGGTCAGCGTAGGAAAGATCAGCCCCACTCAGATCGGCACCGCGCAACTTGGCGCCAATGAGCTTGGCACTGCGCAGATTGGCCCCCTGCAACAGGGCATCAGGGGCCTCAAGTCCGGCAAGGTTGCAGGTACTCCAGTTCACCTTGGGCGCTGGCGGCGCAATGCAGGAACGTTCGGCGGGCGGCAACGCTTCCTCACGATGGGACCAAACCGCCCAACCCGCTGCCAACAAAGCCGTCGTAACCAATACCGCCGCGATCAGAGCGGGAACCCGGTTGCTTCGGCGGCTGCGCTGAAACGTGTTGTAGCGCCGTAGGCGGGCCTGCACCAACTCTTCGGGTTCGTCACGCCGACGCTCCCTGCCGCTACGCCGTTCCATGATCTCGGCGGGGACATCCCCCTGAAGGTCACGGCGATCGATTCCGCGCCGCTCATCCACGCCGCGACGCAAACGCTCCAGTTCCTCTTCGTCCACATAGGCCAGGCGGGAGATGTCCGGATCCGGGTGAGCGGATATGTAGGTGCGAACCTTTTGCCAGCCACGGTCATTGCAGCCGATTTCGTCCTCGTCGATGATTCGACCCAACAACCAATCGCGCCGGATCTGCTGACTGGGAAACGGTCCACGCAGCACATCACCGCGCCGAACGTAGCAAAGCTGATGCGTCCTTCTCTGAATGGGCATGAGGCTTCCATCGGGTGAAGATTTGTCGAAACCGGCCGATGATCCAAAGCATATCAGATGCCGGCATTGCCCCATGGAAATTCGTCTACCCACCAGCCTGCTGCAACTCCAGGCACCCAACACAGCCAGCACCACAGCCTCCCCTGTGCTCAAGGTCGGTGAAGTATTGGCGGCCACCGTGTTGGAACGTCTGAGCCAGAATCTGGTGAGAATCGCCCTGGGTAATACGGTTTTTCGTGCGCAGACCCCACTTCCTTTAGAGCTCGGACAAAAGTTGCAACTGGAGGTGGTGCGCGGAGGAAATCTACCCCTGCTGCGTCCGTTGGAGCGGCCGCCCGAGGCCACGCAGGGGCGCGAACTGCTGCTGCGCGACGCCCTGCCCAGACAACAGTCCCTGGCCGGCCTGCTGGCCAACCTGCGCGGTCTGGCACGGGGCGATCAGCAAAGCCTGTTGCGCCAGCTTCCGCCGACCGTGATCGAGCGCGTTCTGTCTGCCTACCGGACGATGCCCCGTGCCGATACCCTGAGCCAAGCCGCCGGGCTTCGCCGGGCGGTGGAAAATTCCGGGGCCTTCTTTGAGCAGCGGGCACTGCCCATGCTGCGCGCATTGGCTCAACACGAGCCGAGCAGCGCATCGCCACAGCGCGTGCCCAACACTGCCTCGCCAGCCCCTGCACAGAGTGCCCCGCAACCGGCAGCGCCACGCACCGAGACACCACCAGGCCCGCCTGTCCTGCCGTCCAAGCCTGATACCGGCCCTCTGCGAGCGTCACTGCCTGCACGCCCGCCGTCCCCGCCGCCTCAGGATACCGCCAGAGGTGAAACCGTCAGGGCGCCGACTCAGTTGGGTGCGGATTTCAAACTGAATCTGCTACGACTGTTGACGGCGCTCTCGGCTGCAAGGGAAAGCCTCGTCCCACCAAGCGAACCGCGGACCCCACCGGGCAACCAGGGAAACAGCGAGCCACCGAATGCAGGCACGCCCCAGGCGCCCACTCGATCTACCCCCACGCCAACACCGCTGGCGCCACCACCGATGCGAACCACCTTGCCCCAACCCCAGGCAGGTGCGGAGGCGACCCTGAATCGATTTACGAGCCTGCCCGAAGCCGTCGAGCAGCTTCATCAGCAGACCCGGGCGGCGGTCGCCCGCTTGGAACTCAGCCAGCTCGCCTCTCTGCCAGAAGAAGGCACGCGCGACCCTGTCTGGCTGGTGGAATTACCGGTACGTCATCGTGCCGGTATCGACCTGTTTCAGCTGCGTATCGAGCGACGCCAGGGCGGTCGCGGGGAAGATGGAAAAGAACAGGAACTATGGAGCGTCTCCCTGGCCTTTGATCTGGAACCGTTGGGACCATTGCATGCCAGGATCACACTTTGCGGAGAGCGGGTCTCCACCCTGTTCTGGGCACAACGGGAGAATACTGTCGCACGTGTACAGGCTTCGTTGGAGAAACTCCAGGAGCGGTTCGATCAGGTCGGGCTTCAAGTGGAACGCCTGGCCTGCCGCCAGGGCACCCCTCCCGCTCCCCACCCTGATCCACCTGCCGCCCTGGTAAGGGAAACCGCATGAAGGACGATGTACTCAACCCCCCGGATCTGGCGATTGCCCTGCACTATGACGGCAAGGGTCCGCCACGGATCACAGCCAAGGGCGAGGAGGCCCTGGCCGAACGGATCATCGCCCTGGCGCAGGCGCACGACATTCCCCTGCACCCCGACGCGCAGCTCGCCGGACTGCTGGCAAAGGTACCGCTCGGCGAAGCGATTCCGGAGCCTCTCTATCTGGCGGTGGCCGAAGTGATTGCCTTTGCCTATCTGCTCAGCGGCCGAAGACCGCCGGGCTTTTCGGTGGACGCACGCGACGACGCGATCGAATGACGTCCTGATCCGGCATCCGATCCGATTTCACCCTTGAAATTCCGGGCTGAGCCATCTATCTCTTACAGGCAGCGCAGGCACTGCGCAATCGCTTGGCAAACGCTGATTCTTGATCCGGGTCTCTGGCCCGCATACAAAGACCGGTGTAAGCTATTGAGGTGTTCTGAGCATTGAAGTTGACCTGCTTCGAGGGAACACTTGATGTGCAGAACGACAACCGCACTCGATATTACCTAAGGAGGTAATGTAATGAAGAAGATTTTCAAGGGCGCCGCCGCGGCTGCCATTGCCGCCGCCACCATGCTGCCCCTGCACTCCGCCAATGCTTGGTGGGGCGGTCCTGGCGGTTGGGGCGGTGGTCCCTGGAACGGCTGGGGTAACGGTCTGGGAGACGGCGCGTTCGATATGAGCTTCTCCGGTCGCTCCAATGCCTATGGCTCCGGCTATGGCTATGGCTCTCCCTACTACGGCTACGGCTATCCCGGTTGGGGTGGTCCTTGGGGCGGCGGCTATCCCTATGGTGGCGGCTACGCTCCGGTAGCTCCTCCGGCTCCTCCGGCTCCGGCTGGCCAGTAAGGGCCTGAAGGCCGATTCGGGCCTCGTCGCTCGAAGCGGTCATAAAAACGGGGAGTGCGGGAAACCGCACTCCCCGTTTTTTAGTCGCCTCAGTTATCAATCAGTCGCGCAAATACCTACCCGCAGACTTCAGCCATCCATCACCAACAATCCGCCGTGTTTCCCTCACTGTCATAGGATGACTGCGCCCCGGTGGAACTGAGCGTAAACACCGTGCAGGCATCGTCATCGGCCTGAGCAGCAGTGCTTTTGACCTGGGCCTTGATGACATAGGCGCTGGCGCTGGGACTGCCGGTGGAGTGGGCAATGGAATAGAGCCCATCGGGGGTGGATTGGGAAACGCCAAGCACGTCGTCGCTGTCGCCGCTGCCGGTATAACTGCCGTTGTCGTAGTAAAACTTTTGCAGTTTGTTGGCCAGATCCACCAGGGTCGACTTGGCCTCGGTGCGGCGGACCTTGTGGATCTGTTCCTGGTAGGCCGGATAGGCCACTACCGCCAGTATGGCGGCTACGACCACCGCCACCAACAACTCTATGAGGGTGAAACCGTCGCTACGGCCCCAATGCCCCGGTCTCATTGCCCGTGCTCCCTCCAGCTACGTTCGCCGGGTCGCACTGTCTTTGGTCCCTCCGCCTGCACGGAAACGGTGGTGCCCGTAGAAGTCTGGTTGAAAACATTGATCTGCTTCTTGGTATCGCCCCCGGCTCCGGAATGCAGACTGGGTGTCACGGTCAAACCCGTCCCGAGGGAGACGCTTTTTTCCACCTCATAGTTTCCGTTGGCATCCGTGCCACTCCCCAAGCCGATGACCGGCTCCCAATAAGCGGTACCGGTACCGTAATACAGGGCGTACAGATTGGATTGACCCTCGGTTTCGCAGGCGGCGACTGAGGGTTGAAAACCGGTATACAGCAGTGTGCCCCCCAATACTGCCGCTTCGCCGACGCCGCGTTCACGGGTAGCCGCAAAGTTACGCTTCCACCCCCCTTTGTAGTTGGTGCTGTCGGAATAGTCCTGAAGCAGGGAGTCCAGAGCCGCGAAACTCGATACCGAGGGTGTGGTGGTCACGCCAGTGAGGTTACCGGTGATTTCGAAGACACTGGCCGAAGAGGTATCGACCAAGGATGCGGCGGTGCCCCAGGTAAAAGCACCGGCGCTGTTGCGCGGTTCCTTGATACCAAAGAAGGTCTGTGTGGCGGTATCGGTGGCATCCGGCTTAACCAGAAAACGACCGCTACCGACCAACAGCCAGCGATTGCCACTGCGGTCCAGGGTCACATTGGGCATCGCTGTGATGGGTTTGCCGGCGTCGTACACGGCGGATACCGACCAGCTTGCCGGCGTGTAATAGGTGGAGGCGGTGGCCCCGCTACCCTGCGTGTTCTGCACACGAACACGATAGAGTTTACCCGTCCACGATCCGGCGCTGCCGGCGACGGTGCCAAAGTAGACCGCGTCGGCACTGCCGTCCAGGTCATAGTCCACCGAAAGCAGATCGGAGACAAAGCTGTTGGCATCGCCCAAAGTCACCACCCCGCTACTACCAAAGGTGCTTTCCAGCGCCATGGTCTTGAGGTTGAGCAGGAACAGTCGGCCATTCTGACTGGAACTGGCGGCCCCAAGGGCGGTGGCGTCTGCCGGATAGGGACCGGAACCCAACAGCAAGTACCAGTTTCCACCCACGGCCAAAGGCGTCGGTACCGCGGTACTGTAACCGAGATTCGCATGACTGAACTCCAACAGCAGCTGAGGAGCCACTTCCGGATCGGTGATGTCGAAGATGGCATACCCCGATCGCAGGGTGCGGGTATCGGCTCCGGGATCGGTCGGGTTCACGTCTACCCCGATCTCGCCTCCACCGAAACGCATGCCCACGACCAGAACGGTGCCCCAGCCATTGGTGTGGGTTACACCGCTCTGCCCGGCCACGCCGTCGTCGCCAAAGATGCGTGCATCGAATACCCGGGGGCGAAGATCCACGCTGTAGATGTGATCGCCGTCATCGTCTCCGTAGCTCGATGAACTCAGATAAGGGACATGGGCCAATAAATTGTACGGGACATAAGCCCAAAGCTCTGCGCCCAAATCGAATTGGGTGGTGCTGGCCTTTCCCCTGAGAAAACGGCTGTTGGCCTTGTCGTACCAACCGGCATTGAAGGCGTGCAACATGCCATCGTTGGCGCCAGCGTAGACCACCTGTCGACGGTCCTTGTATGCCTGAAAGAAACCGCTGTAGCTGCTGTCCTGGTAGATCAGATCCCAGGCTTCTGCGGGCCGTCCCACGACCGCGGGCGAGGAATAGATGATATCCCCCAGGCGCCAGGTGCTCACGGTACCGCCGACCTCTACCTGGCGGCTACGCAAGGCACCGTCCACCCCCCGAATCCAATTGACCACCGGAGCGGCGGCGGCGGCATCGGCAACCTGCAACAGTCCCGCGTTGGTGTCGGTGAAGGTGGACGCCACAAAAGCGGCTTGTTCGTCGGACTGCACCAGATTGTCGCTGTCGGCATCGATACCGGTGATGATGTAACGTCCGCCGGTGGTGGAGGCGTAGCCTCGTTGGCTGGTCAGATTGGCGTCGGAGAGTCCGGCCAGCCACCCGCCACCGTCCCACAAATAGTTGATGTCACCGGCGAGCTGATTGAACACACTCACGCTGCACGCGCTGGTCTGGGCATCGGTGGGGCGGCCGGATACGGCGGTGGATTTTTTCACGCGCAATACACCGGCGTCTTCGTCGAAACACATGTCGATGATCTTGTCGGCAGAGGCCGATTCGAGAACGGCGTCGCCGTCGTCCTCGCGCAACATTCCCTGACTGTCGATGAACAACGCCTGAAGATCGCCGGTCCAGGTCACGCCGTGGGTGCCGTCGGTACGATAGGGCTGGAAGGCTGCGCGCACCGACATGCCTTCGCCATTGAGATTGTTCATGCTCAGAGCGGTGGCGGTGCCGGAGGAAGTGCGATTGAGTATCTCCAGGAACAGCTCGTTGAGCTTCTCCAGCAATTCGGATTCGTCACCGGCGTAGTAGGCCGAGCCGCCCACATCGGTTCCCCCGGCCACGGCCACCGGATCGAGAGCGCCCTGCTGCCCCTGGGGCAGGGCGAAGCCGAGTACGAAGGTTTGCACATCGCAGGAGACCGCGCTGCCGTCCACCGTGGCAGAGGTGGTTCGCAAAGAGGTGGCCGCATCGGCCACCGGAGTGATGAAATCGCCGTCGCCGTTAGGGTCTTCAGTGGGCAGACCATCGGTAACCAATACCACGAAACTGCGCTGGCATTCATAAGAAATCGGAGACGTTCGCGACACCCCGGTTTGCGCGTAGGTGGAACTCAGCGAGCCTTGGTAATACTGCTTGGCGCTGACCAGCGTGCTGTACAGGGGCGTGAAGCCGGCATTGCGCAGCGGGGTATCGGTGGCGGTGGAAAACTGCGAGATGGCGAGCTTGGCCTTCAAGGCCGCGGTTTGGCTTGTACCAGGGTCGGCCACCGCCACGTGCAACATGCCGCCGCCGGGTGCGGTGGTGCTCAACCAAGCCTTGCCCACATGTTCCACCACCAGTTCGGCACCGATCTGATAGAAACCCTCCGCCACGTCGCTGTCGGTGAGGGTGAAGGTGGCGGTGGTCTGATCGCCGCTGTAATGGCTGACCGCCAAGGCGTCGTTGCTGATGCCGTCGGGGCTCAAATCCAGGTCGCTGGTCTTGTTTTCGCGACAGGTGTAGGGATTGTCCAAATTGATGTTCACATCGACATCTGCGACCGGCGGCGTCGGATCGGTGCGTTCCTGGAAATTCGTTGAATAGCAGTGCGGCCAGGTCCAGACGGTACCGCTGTAGAAGGGCAGAGTCTTGTCGTAGTAGATGTAATCGGTGGAGTCGGTGGGGTTGACCGCACGCCGGGTATTGGTGCTGTTATCCCTGGGCGTGAACCAGTCCAGGTTGTCCTCGTCCCAGGTATCCGGGTTGTAGGACACGTAGTAATAGCCGTTGTGCAGCTCCCGGCTGGCGATCGAAGACTGTCGGTAGGCCATCAGGCCCATGCGCAATTGCGAGCCGAAGGTATCGATCATGGACTCCACGGCATTGCGGGCAATCTCGGATCGGCTGGTGGGGTCGTCGCTGCCCACGGCCCGGCCAGTGACGTCCTCGTCCATGCTGTTGGAGTTGTCCAACACCACCAGCACATTGGGCATGGGCGTGTTGACCTGCAGAAAGGGAGGAATCGCCTTGTAGGACGAGGTCGGCGCGGCCGAAGCCACCGCACAGATCAACCACAGGATCGAAACCAGTACGCTATGGCGAAACATCGTTGCCCTCCCTTGGACCCACGACGATCCAGACCACTTTGCCATCTCGGGTTTTCAGGGTTGCCGGCTTGCCGCGATAACCGGCAAGATCAGGCAATTCATGCAACGAGGCACCGTCCCGATAGTAAAACTTGACGTTGTCCGCCAGCGGCAACGAATCGCGCTGCAACATCACCTTGCTCTGCGTCGTTTCCAGCACGACAGCAGATCGAATGCGGGTATCGGGGGAACGCGCCGGTTTGCTTTTGGGCTTGCCTTCCTCGTTCGCACTCAGCGCCTGGGCATTGCCGCAAAAACTGGCCAATGCCAAAACAAGGGTCAGGAGAAAGAGCCGTTTCGTAGGTCTTGCCATCATTGCACCACCGCCCGAAAGTCAGCGCTGGTCCTGGCCTGGGCATTACCCTGACCATACCCGCGACTTTGAATGTCGTAAAAGATCATCGCGCCCCCTGCGCTCACGGCCTTGCCCAGCCCCATATAGCCCGCCAGCATGGCTTGGCCAGACCCGGTGTTGGTCTCGATGGCGGTGCGATAGACGGCCATGGCGGCATCGATGTCCTGAGGATCGGCATAGTCGCCGTCGCCATTGCCGTCGATCCGATAGCGGGCATCCACGTCCAGACCGTCGGCGGCCCAGGATGTCTCGCTGTTGACCGCGTAAAGGTCGTCAGCGGCGTTGTTCTCGTCTTTGTCGGCAATGGTCAGCCCCGTTGCCAGGCTGACGGAGGTCCATTCCCGTTCGTAGACGTGTTCCGGCATGACGGAACTCAGCGCCAAGCGCCCGGAATCCGAGGCAGCCCTGGCCCGGTCGAGAAAGGCCGTATTACTGCTCATGCGATACTGAACGCCGGTGGACTTCAAAGCGAATATCGCCACCACGGTCAGGATCAACAGAAACACCAGAGAGGTAACGAGGACGAAGCCCCTGTGTTTGACAGAAGCAAAAGGGGTCATTGCCGGCTCCGGTTGCGCAATTGCACCACGTTGGTAAACACCTTGCGGCGGTAGTGGGTGCTGCCCGTGGGCACGGTCACCGGGGTGGTAAGGGCCGTGGTCCGGTCGCCGAGCATCGAATAGCTGCTGGCGTCGGTGTAGCTGGCGTCTTCGGTGAGCGATCGAACCAGAACGGCGACTCGCACACTGACCACGTTCTCCCATGCCTTGCGCCTGCTGCTGCCAGCCAAGGTATTGAGTGTGGCCGCAGTGTCATAGCGATCCGGCGCGCCATCGCCGTCGGTGTCTCGGCCGTACTCGATCTGCAGCTGTTCCACTCCTTCCACCAGTGCCTCGTCCGTGAACACCGTGGTGCTGCCGTCGTAGTTCAGTACCGAACGGACCAGGGTAGGAATGGGGTCACCGTCATCGTCGTCGCTGGAACAACTGCCATCATCGCCGGGATCGCTGCAAGGCCGCAGAAAGTACAGTTGAGCACGGAAGGGATAATTGCGGGTGGCGTCACCCGCCGGCATGTCCGAGGGGGGAGTACTCCCGCCATCAAGCAACCGGCCCCGGATACCGGCCGTAACGCGCACCACCGGCAGGGTTGCGCTGGCAAGCGCGGTATCGGTCATCACGCCGTCCGGGTCGGCGTAGCGCACCATCAACAGGTCCGAACCGGCCACGTAATTGGCGGAAGCGATGCAACTGGCAGGCAGCTCGTCTACGCTGCCGACGGCCGAGGCGCCATCGTAGCCCTCAATGCCCCACTCCGGCTGACTGATCCATGCCGCCGTGCAACTGCCGCGACTGGTCATGGAGATGGTCCCGTCAACCTCGTCGGGGGCGGCGCCGCCCCAATGGTCCGCCATGCGCAGACCGTGGCCCAGGAACTCCAAAGCGAATCGGCCGTTTTCCTGGATTTCGTTGACGCCGTCCAGATCTTGATACGCCTGGCGACTTTCCACGAACAGCTTCATGATGGCCGCGGTCAGCAACAATCCCAGGGTGGCGGCGATCATGATCTCCACCAGGGAGAATCCGGCCTGGGGGTGACGACGAGGGTTTGATCCGTCCATGGCGATACCTAGTAGCTGCTCGACAGCGGTGTGAACGTTAGTATGTAACTCTTGGCCTCCGGCCCGCTGGCACCTGGATCGTTCCAACTGACGGTGATGGTGTGCACCGAGCCGGCCGGGCAACCTATGACATTACAACTTACAGTGCCGTTACCGCTTGGCAGCGCATCGTTGGCAGCATTCCAGGCATAGATGTCAGCATTGGCCAATTGGGCAGGTGTGCAGATCTCGGTTGGAGCGTAGCAATTGGTCGAACCGGTCTCCGAACCGTCGACGGCGGCATAGTAGCCAGCATCCACTCCCTCCAGATTGGCGCGCATACGGTCGGCCATGTCGCGCGCCTGATTGACCGCCTGGGTCAGCAGATCGGCACCGTGGCTGTAGCGAAAACCGCTGGCAACCAAGGCGCCCAGGCCGAGCAGGGCAACACCGATCACCAGTGAGGTCACCAAGACCTCGATCAATGCGACTCCCCTTTGCCCTGTGCGCTGCGCGCCCACGATGCCTACCCCCGTGTTGCATGGAAACGATCCTAGGACGCTTCCTCCTCTTCAGCGATGCAGTCATCTGCACGAACCGCAGCCTTGCCGGTAGCGCCGATGCGAATGCTGCGACCGCTCTCGCCACTTTCACGGCAGATGGAGAAACGACCCGCCTGATTCACCAGACCGTTGCTCAGATAGGTGAACCCGCCCGCCGAGTTTTCCTCGACGATGGTCAAGCTATCGGACAGGCTATCGGAAACTTGAATAATCTCAGCAGCGTCGATCTCACCGTCACTGTCGGCATCCTGCCATACGGTCCAGCCCTGGCCCCAGGTACCATCGTCTGCCTTGGCGCTGATGCGCACCGAACCGCCTCGCTTGAGCGCCTCGGACCGTGCCAGCAGAAAGGACTGCACCAGCTCGTTGGATTTGCCGGTAAGCTGGCTTTCGGTAACCAGTGCGCGAAAACTGGGAACGGCCACGGCAGCGAAGACCACTGCCAGCAGAACGGTGACCAGCAACTCAACCAGGGTGAAACCGTGTTGCGATGATGTGTGACGAAGGACGCTGCCCTTGGCGTTCATTGTCTTGCTCCTGTGCGGTTTTTGGCGGCCATCCGCAAAGCGGAATCAGGCCGTGATACACAGGGCTCAACAGAAATCGTGCCAAACCAAAAAAGTTAAAATTTTCCTTAATTAATCATCATGTTATGAATATCATCCTGGAAAACTGGCAGCTGGAGCCATGACTGACGGAGCGCATCTGACAGGCCGGACTGACAGCGATGTCAGCAGGCAAAGAACGGGGCGGGGGAGCAAACCCGGGCGCGACGATCGCCCGGGCCGCAGAAGAAGAGATCAGTCCTGCCGGACCAGTTCCACGCGCCGGTTCATGGCATGGGCCTCGGCCGTATCGCCTTCGGCGATGGACTGGGTTTCACCGTAACCGCGGGCACTGAGGTTGCCGGGCGGTACGCCTTTGTCGATCAGGTAGGCCATCACCGTACTGGCCCGCTGTTGAGACAGATCCAGATTGTACGCATCGTCTCCTTGATTGTCGGTATGGCCGGCCACCTCGACCTTGATCTCCTGATGTGCCGCCAGTGTCGCGGCCACCCGATCGAGAATCTCGGTAGAAGCCTCGGTCAGATCCGCCGAATCGAGGCGGAAATTCACCCCCTGCAGGACGATCGCTTCGTTGGTGGTGCAGCCGAAGGCATCCACTGCATTGCCAACGGCCGTGCCGGGACACAAATCGCCACTGTCCGTCACACCGTCGGCATCCTCATCGCCGTCCACCGGCTCTGGCGCAGGAGCAGGCTCCGGCGCTGGCTCAGCCACTGCAACCGGTTCGGGCGCTGGCGGCTCTGCCTCAGGCTCGGCGACAGGTTCCGGCGCAGGCGGCACCGCTACCGGCGGAGGCGGCGCAAAGTGCGGACCGCCCCAGGGGCCGTGCCAGCCGGACCCGTTCATGAACTGATCCATCATCGCATCGCCGCGGACGCGAAAACGAAAATCCACATCGCCCACACCCATGGCATCGGCCATCGCATTCATGGGGCCATAGCCGCCGCCCCAGGGCGACCAACTGCCGGGGCCACCCCAACCGCCAGGACCGCCCCAACCACCGGGGCCACCCCAGCCGCCAGGACCGCCCCAACCACTCCAGGGCGCATTCCAGCCACCGGGACCACCCCAGCCCCCCGGCCCGCCCCAACCGCCGGGACCACCCCAGCTACCCGGTCCCCACCAGGCCTGAGCCCCACCAGTCAGGGCAACGCCACCCACCAGGGCAACAACAGCAGCGCATTTATTCAGTCTCTTCATCGAGTTTCGTTCCTCATCAAGGTTTCTTATCCGGCCCTCGGCCGATTCGATGCGATAGTCTACCACCTCGTTGAGCATAGACCCGCGAAGAAAAAATTGTTCCGAACCGGTTGACAAGCCGGGTTTTTCAACAGTCCACGCTCTCGACGCTGCGACGCCGGTTTGCTAGTCTCCTTGTACGACACCAAACGCGCACCGGGCATTGCGGGTTCCTCAGGAATCCGAGCGCGACCCTGAACAAGATCGACAATTCCCAGGGGGGAGAACGACGCATGACAACGGAAGCCGGCTATCGGACTATCGCCACGCTATTTTGTGCCAGCTTGCTGTGCACCGGGGCCTACGCCCAAGAGCCGGCGCCCGACGACGCGCTCGACCACAAGGCCCTGTCGGAAACGATGCTGACCGTCAATGCGAATCCGGAAACCCGCGCCAAAGCCCTGCGTAGTGGACACGACCGCGCCGCCCTGTGCGCCGGCTGCCACGGCGATACCGGCATCGGTACCCGTGAATGGATACCAAACCTGGCAGGACAAAACCTTCAATATGTGCTTGATCAGGTCATCGCCTATGCCAATCGCGACCGCCAGGACCGCATCATGAACACCCTGGCGGAACGCTTCAGCGATGAAGACATCGTCAATCTGTCCGTCTACTACCACAACATGACACCTGAGACCTTCGAAGGTCCGGCCCCCGACTCCCCCACCATCAAGCAGGGCGAAAGCCTCTATCAGCGCGCCTGCAAGCTTTGTCACGGAGATGACGGCCGCGGTGCCAAGGGGTATTCCTGGCTGGCAGGGCAGAAACCCGAATACCTGCGTCGCGCCCTCAAGCGTTATCGCGCCGGCGAGGGCGGACGCATCGATCCCAAAATGGCCGCCTACACCGCCAAGCTGACCGACGAGGAAATCGACGCGCTGGCGGCCTACGTATCCACCATGCGCTGATCCGGCGAACCGGCGTAGAACGGGAACCGGCGAACACCCCAAAAGCGGACGGAGCAAGAGAAGTGAACGACACCACGCAAAAAGATGATGCCCCGGAGACCCCACCGGGCTGTGATCTGGCCATCGCCGCCGAGGCCTTTTACATCACCAATATGATTCTGGCCCCTGGACTGGGTTTCCTCATGCTGTTGATGCTCTACCGGCATTGTTCCAGCAAAGGATCGCCGATCATCGCCATGAATCACCTGCGTCAGACCTTTATGGCCACGATGTGGACCGCCATCATCGGCCTTGTGTTCGCCGTGCTGATCTTCCTCACCGGCGGTTATCCTTCCGACTGGTTCTGGCCGCTGCTCGGCGTCTACTTTATCGGCTTCCACATACCCTTGTCCTGGATGGGCATCATGGGCCTGAACAAGGCGCTGGAAGGCAAGAGCTATTGCTACCCCTTCGTCGGTTGCCGGCTGCTGGAAGATAAGCAGGCGCTCGGCAAGCGCGCTGTCGCCCAATAAGCCCTGCATGACCGAGCACGATAGCCAGCCCCCCTACCAGGGGCGGGGCGAGCTTCACCGGGGAGACGAGCGCAGCTCGCCTTACCCGGTCAGCCGACTCAGCCCCGCCTTCGGGCTGGTGGACCTGGCACGGGAGATCGACCACGCCGATGCCATGGTCAGCAACCGTACCAGCGCCAAACTGCAACTCATCGCCGAACAGATCCGTCACCTCCAGGCGCAGGCAAGGCAAGTCCTCGAAGAGGCCCGCCACGACAAAGACCTGCACCATGCACGCTGTTCCTTTCAACGCCACCCGGGCCGCATCTACCACCTCTACCGCTTACCCGACGGCAATACCCAGTGGTCCCTGCTCTCCCCTGCCGACTGGCATGGTCAGCCTCCCCATGTGTTTCTTGGCTCCTATCAACTGGAACTGGACCAAAGTTGGACACCGACGGCAGAGATCGGCCGCAGCGATGACTCACGACAAGTGGTGAAAAGGCTGCTTGAAACCCTGGAGCCACAAGAAAAACAGCCGTCGACTTAGCTTCGATCGGTGGGCTGCGGGAATTGTCCCGTCTCCAGCAAGGTCATCAATCCCCCCTCATCCATTACCGGCACTCCCAACGATTCGGCCTTACTGAGTTTGGAGCCGGCGTTCTCGCCGGCGATGACGTAGTCGGTCTTTTTGGACACGCTGCCGGAGACCTTTGCCCCCATGGCCTGCAAGCGTTCCTTGGCCTGGTCGCGGCTCATGGCGCCGAGGGTGCCGGTAAGAACCAGGGTCTTGCCAATCAGGGCCTGCTCAGCCGGCTGTTCGATTGCGATGTCGGGCCACTGCACGCCGGCTTTACGCAGGCTATCGATCACCTCACGGTTGTGAGGCTGCTGGAAGAAGGTATGGATGTGGGAAGCGACCACGGGGCCGACATCAGGCACGGCGGTCAACGTTTCGACATCCGCGGTCATCACGGCCTCAAGGCTGCCGAAGTGGCGGGCCAGGGCGCGGGCGGTGGATTCACCCACCTGC
This sequence comes from Chromatiales bacterium, assembly GCA_020445565.1. Classification (GTDB taxonomy): domain Bacteria; phylum Pseudomonadota; class Gammaproteobacteria; order JAGRCI01; family JAGRCI01; genus JAGRGI01. The sequence goes on along the minus strand of JAGRGI010000036.1, from coordinate 24,611 downwards.
GCGATACCGATGGCATAGAGAAAGCGTTCCAGGCTGGTGTGCTTGCTCTTTTCCAGGGCGTCGATGAGATTCTGGGCAGACTTCTGCGCCATACGCTCCAAACCGGCGATGGTATTCACGTCAAGTCTGTAGAGATCCGCCGGGGTGTGTACGTGCTGACCACCGACCAGTTGTTCCACCAGCTTGTCGCCCAGCCCTTCTACGTCCAAGGCGCGGCGCGAGGCGAAGTGGCGTATGGCCTCACGGCGCTGGGCGGGGCAGAACAGGCCACCGGAACAGCGCGTAACCGCCTCACCCTCCTCCCGCACTACCTCGGAACCGCATTCCGGACAATGGCTGGGCATGACGAAGGCACGCGCATCGGCGGGGCGACGCTCGGCAAGGACCCGCACCACTTCCGGTATGACATCCCCGGCACGGCGCACGATGACGGTGTCACCGATGTGCACGTCTTTGCGACGCACTTCGTCCTCGTTGTGGAGGGTGGCGTTGGTGACGGTGACGCCGCCGACAAACACCGGTTCCAGACGGGCTACCGGGGTGAGTGCACCGGTGCGGCCGACATTGACCTCGATGTCCCGCACCACGGTAAGCTCTTCCTGGGCCGGGAATTTATGAGCCACCGCCCACCGCGGCGCACGCGACACGAAACCCAGTTCGCGCTGCTGAATCAGGTTGTCCACCTTGTAGACCACACCGTCGATCTCATACGGCAGAGAATCACGCCGGCGGCCAATATCGGCGTAGAAGGCCAAACAACCCTCTGCCCCCTGCACCACCTTCACCTCGGGGCAGATCCTCAGCCCCCACTCCCCCAGTTGTCTCAGAATCTCGCCGTGACTGTCCGGCAGCCCGCCACCCTCGACGGCGCCGACACCATAGCAGAACATGGTCAGCGGTCGGCTGGCGGTGATCCTGGAGTCCAGTTGGCGCAGGGAACCGGCGGCGGCATTGCGGGGGTTGACGAAGGTCTTCTCTCCCTTTTCGCGGGCCCGTGCATTCATAGCCTCGAAGCCGGCCTTGGGCATGTAGATCTCGCCGCGCACCTCTATCAGTTCCGGCACACCCTCACCGCGCAGATGCAGAGGCACGGAACGGATGGTACGGATATTCTGTGTGACATCCTCGCCGTGACTGCCATCGCCACGGGTCGCGGCCTGCACCAGGCGGCCGTGCTCATAACGGATGTTGATGGCCAGACCATCCAGCTTCGGCTCACAGGCGTAGCGCACGGAATCGACCTCCAGGCGCTCACGGACGCGGCGGTCGAAGTCGTGAACCTCATCGGCCTCGAAGGCGTTGCCCAGGGACAGCATCGCCACGCGATGCTCGACCTCGGAGAAGGCATCCAAGGGCAGGGCGCCGACCCTTTGGGTGGGTGAATCGTCGCTCAACAGCTCGGGATGCGCCTGCTCCAGGGACTGCAAGTCCCGGAACACGCGATCATATTCGGCGTCCGGCACCTCCGGATCGTCGAGCACATAGTAGCGGTGATTCCAGCGTTCCAGCAATGCGCGCAGTTCAGCGGCCCTGGCCGCCGGTCCGGCACTCACAGGGCGCGCTCTCCGAGCTGCGCCATTTTCAAGCGGGTCTGGCGGATGTGCTCGAGAATCTCGGTACGCATGTGCTCAACCGTCTGGCGGGTGAGCGTGCTATGGCTCTGGTCCTGCATCTCACCGCCCAGATCGTTGGCGATGCGTCGCGCACTCTCGATCATGTCGGCAAAGGTGTCCAGGCCCTCTTCCGTACCGGGCAGGCTGAGAAAGAAGGTCAGACCAGGGGTTTGAAAATCGCTTTCGCCGGGCGGCGGAAAAGTGCCCGGCTCCACCAGGTTGGCCATGCTGAACATGGGCCGGCCGTGTACCGATGAGGTGCGGTGAAAGATGTTCATCTCGCCGTAGACCAAGCCGACACCCGCGGCCGCGCGATACAGATCGGCGCCGTTGAACCGACGGCCACGGTTGCCTACCACGCTGATCTGCATGAACTTGGGTTCAACGACATCGCGTAGATCGGGGGCGACGGGCGGAGGCTCAGGTTCGCGACCGAAGCGGAAACTCCATTTGCCGCGCGCCTTGCGCTCCTCGGCAGGCGCCGTTTCGGCAGGTTGCGGGGCGGCGGCCGGCGGGGGAGCGGCCGCCATCAGGGGTTGTTCTCGCTCCATCAGGTCGTCCAACAGATCCAGCTCGGTCTGGCCCATTTCCGGGTCGCGGCGCTGGCTCGGAAACTCGTCCGGCAGATCGACGAATTCGTCGTCGTAGACTTCTTCGTCCGCCGCCTCCACCTCCCCGGCGTGACGACGCTTCTGGAGACGATCCCAGATATAGATACCGACCAAGGCGGCAACCCCGACGACGATCAGGATCACCCTAACAGTTTCCGCGTCCATCGCTACCCGATGTGCTGTGTTCAAAGGGCCACGGACGAGGCCCGACTCGTTGACGTTCGCCGTAACCGGCAAAGTGGGGAAACCCTACCACAAACCGAGAGTCTCGGCATGGGAGGACTTATGGTAAGGATGGACCACTCACATGGCGGCAAGTTGCGCGGCTTCTTCCAGATCCACGGAAACCAGTCGCGATACGCCCGGTTCCTGCATGGTGACGCCGCTGAGATGCTGGGTCATTTCCATGGTGTTCTTGTTGTGGGTAATGATGATGAACTGCACCCGCTCGGACATCTCCCGAACCAGGCGGCAGAAACGCCCCACATTGGCCTCGTCCAGCGGTGCGTCCACTTCATCGAGCATACAAAACGGCGCCGGATTCAACTCGAAGATGGAGAACACCAGGGCCACGGCAGTGAGCGCCTTTTCACCGCCGGAGAGCAAATGAATGGTACTGTTGCGCTTGCCGGGCGGGCGCGCCATCACCTGTATGCCGGTGTCCAGCAGGTCGTTGCCGGTCAATTCCAGAAAGGCATGACCGCCGCCGAACAGGCGCGGGAACATACTTTGAAAACCATTGTTAACTTTGTCGAAGGTCTCGCGAAATCGGGTGCGGGTCTCGCGGTCAATCTTTTGGATGGCCTGTTCCAGGGTATCCAGTGACTCGGTCAGGTCGCCGTGCTGTTCGTCCAGATAGGCCATACGCTCGGACTGGGTCTGGTATTCCTCGATCGCCGCCAGGTTGATGGGACCCAGGCGGTTGATCTTTTCCTCCAGGGCGGCCAGAGAGGCTTCCCACTCCCCGCGATCGGCGTTTTCGGGCAGGCGTGCCAGCACCTGATCGCGATTTGCACCTGTCTCCTCCAGCTGATTTTCCATGGTCTGGCGCAGGGTGATGGTCTTCTGTTGCGCAAGGCGCAGGCTCTCGAGCTGCTCGCGCAGAGACTCGATCTCCTTCTCCGCGGCGCTCCGGCCCTTCTCCGATTCCCGCAGGCCGGCATCCAGCGATTCGACGCGGTTGCGCGCCAGCACCAGCTCGCTCTCCACTTGCAGGCGGGCGGCCAGCTTTTCTTCCAGCTCGGCACTTAAATCGGCGATGGGCTCCGCGGCCTGCTCCAGAGACAGCCGCAGATCCTGCTCCCGCACCCGGTATTGCTCGATCAATGCCTCGATGCGTTGCAGCGCCTTCAGGGTTGCGTCCCGATCGGAGCGCAACCGCTCGACCTTCAACGCAAGCTGGTGCGCAGCGTCCCGCTGGCTACGCACCTTGCTGCGCTGCTCATCCACGGCGCTGCGCAACTGATCGCGTTGCTGGGCAAGTTCGTCGCGTTGCTCCGCCAGCATCTCCATGGCAGCCAGGGCCTCATGCAGACGGGCGCGGCTGGTCAGTATGGTCTCCTGCCCTTCTTCTACCTGTTGCTGGATCTCGGCAGCTTCTTCCTGCAACTGGCCACGCCGGCCGCTGAGCTGTTCGGCACGGGCACGGCGAGCGCTCAGACGGGTACGGGTATCGGTGATCTCGCGGGCTATCAGATCCACCTCCCGCTGCATGGACTCCCGCTCCGACTCGGCGCCGGCCAGGGCCGTTTCCGCCTCTTGCTGGCGGCGTGCCAGCTCTTCCGACTGGGGCTCCAGGGCCGCTTGCTGCCGATCCAGTTCACGAAGTTCCTGCTCGCGGGCCAACACGCCGCCGCTGCCCTGTGCCTCGCCACCGGCGATCCGGGCCCAGTCCGGGCCGTACCATACGCCCTGCGGGCAGATCACGGACTCGCCGGGAGACAGCGTGCCGCGACGCGCCAAGGCGGATTGCGGGTCCTCTACCACCTGCACGCTCCCCAGCAATGACGCCAGTGACCAGGGTGCACGGACCTTGGCGGCCAGCGTCCCCTCGGCGGCCGGGGCCAGGGTGGATGTACTGTCGAACAACGTGAGCGCCACGTCGCTGAGTGCGGTGACGGCCTCGTGCACGGTCTCCAGACCCTTCACGCAAACCGCCTCCAGGTAATCACCCAAAACGGTTTCTACAGCCTTTTCCCAGCCCGGTTCCACGTTCAAGGTCTCGGCCAGCCGCTGCGCGCCATCCAGGCCCTGGCCTTCCAGCCAACGGCCCAGCCTGCCGTCGTCCTTGCCCAGGGCTGCCTCCTGAAGGGCCTCGAGCGATACCCGCCGACCATCGATCTGACGACGCCGACCGTCCAGTTCCGACTGCTCGGCGCCCAACCGCTTGAGTTCATCGCGCCGTTCGGTGATGGCAAGACGCAGTGTTTCCAGGCTTTCCATGCGTTCCTCACGGGCCGCTTCCTGTTCTTCGGCTTGCAGGGCGAGGGCTTGCAGTTCCTCGTCCGGGCCGCTCACGCCAAGCCGTTCCAGCTCCTGCCGGTTGCGCTCCAGCCGATGGCTTAGCCTGCCGGCCTGCTCTTCCAGATGATTGATGCGGGTGCGTTCCACCTGCGCGATCTGACTGGGCTCGGCGGCATTGCGGTTGAAATCCTCCCAGCGCGTCTGCCACTCGGTATAGGCGTGTTCCGCCAGGCGCAGTTTTTCAGCCACCTCGGCCTCTGCCTCGCGCACGCCTTGAAGACCGGGGCTGTGTTCGGCGAGGTCCTGGTCCAGTTCTTCCAGACGCTCGCGATCGGCCTCGAGATCTTGAAGGGCCTCGGCGCGGTCGTGCTCCAGCTGCTGCAAATCCCGCTGCGCCGATTCGCGCCGCTCGCGAATATGTTGGATGGATTGCTCCAGACGGGCGATCTCCGAGCCCACGCCATAGAAGTCGGCCTGCACCTTGTTTAAGGCGTCGTTGGCATCGTGATGGGCGTCGCGTTGTTTCTCCAGCTCCGCCTCCACGGAACGCAACTGCGCACGGGCAGCCTCGATACGGGTCTCCAGGGCCTGCAATCCCACGGAGCGCTCACGGCTCTCCCGGTCCAGATCGCGCCAGCCGAGCACCAGGTATTCGGCCTTGACCTCTCGCTCTTCAGCCTTGAATTCCTGGTAGCGCTGAGCCGTGCGCGACTGGCGTTGCAGACGCGCGAGCTGCTTCGAGACCTCCTCACGCAGATCATTGAGACGATCCAGATTCTCGCGGGTGTGACGGATACGGGTCTCGGTCTCCTTGCGCCGCTCCTTGTATTTGGATATGCCGGCGGCCTCCTCCATGAAGTTACGCAGATCCTCGGGACGCGCCTCCACGAAACGCGAGATCATGCCCTGTTCGATAATGGCGTAACTGCGTGGCCCCAGACCGGTGCCAAGAAACAGATCCTGAATATCCTTGCGCCGACAGCGCGAGCCGTTCAGATAGTAGGACGACTGGCCGTCGCGGGAGACCTGGCGCTTGACCGAAATCTCGGCGTACTGAGCGTACTGGCCCCCGGCGCGTCCGTCACCGTTGTCGAAGACCAGTTCTACCGAGGCCTGCCCCACGGGCTTTCGCGAGGTGGAGCCATTGAAGATCACGTCCGCCATGGCCTCGCCGCGCAGGGTCTTGGCGGAACTTTCGCCCATTACCCAGCGCACGGCATCGATGGTGTTCGATTTGCCGCATCCGTTGGGGCCGACGATCCCGGTCAGATCCTTGGGAAAAGGGATCGTCGTGGGGTCCACGAAGGACTTGAATCCGGCCAGCTTGATCTTGTCCAAACGCATGGCGCGCTACGATACGCGATTCGGTGGCCGGGAGAAAGCAGTGCGTGAGGCGGGAAAAACACGCGCAAAGAGCCGCCATTTCCCCTATCGAACAAGCACTTGCCTGACGTAACCGGCACTGCCTTCACTCGCCCCCCCGAAGGTAAGGACGTTCCTGGTCAGTGGCGCTACCGACTGCCCTCCCCGACATCCATCGCGCCCTCCTCTGTCACCAAGTTACTTTCGACAAGCGATCCGCCCGATCCCAAAATGCGAACATCGGCGAATCGGGTGCCGCGGTCCATGGGGAATTCATCGCAAGGGGTCAGGATGAGCACGCAACAGGGTCAGGTATTGTCAAAAACGGGGTCAGGATTTGCTTTGTAAAGGGCCAGGTCTTGTTATTGCCAAAAGCGGGGCTACACTCAGGTCATGGCAAGGCCGTTGCGGATCGAGTTTCCCGGTGGGGTGTACCACGTGACATCACGGGGCAATCGGGGTTTTTCGATCTTTCAGGGCGAAGCGGACCGGACAGTGTTTCTGGACGTGCTTGCCGGCGTACATGACCGCTTCCGCTGGTTGATTCATGCCTATTGCCTGCTGGACGAACACTACCACCTGTTGATCGAAACACCGGAGGCGAATTTGTCCGCGGGCATGCGGCAGCTCAACGGTGTCTACACCCAGAGCGTGAATCGACGGCACGACAGTTCCGGGCATGTGTTTCAGGGGCGTTACAAAGCTATTTTGGTGCAAAAGGACAGTCATCTGTTGCGAGTTTCCCGCCACATCGCCTTAAACCCGGTTCGCGTCGCCCTTACCCGAAGCGCACGCGATTGGAAATGGGGGAGCTACAGGGCATTGGCCGGCTTGGCCGAGCCTCCGGCCTGGATGGAATGCACCTGGACTTGGGAACAACTGGCGCCAGACGAGAAGCAGGCACAGAAGGAATACCGTGCCTACGTGAAGGCGGGACGAACCAAACCGCCCGTTTGGGAATTCCTGACAAATCAGATTTTTCTTGGCGAACCGGGTTTCGCCGATCGCATGCGTGAGCAACTGGATGTCCCACCAGACCGGGCCGAGATCCCCAGTGCGCAATTGCGGCCGAAACCGCCACCGCTGAGCCACTTCGAGGCGCAGGCCGGAAATCGGGACCATGCCATCGCCGCCGCCTACGCCAGCGGTGGCTACACGATGAAGGAGATCGGCGCCCATTTCGGACTGCACTACTCCCAGGTAAGCCGGATCATCCGCAGCATCGAAAAATCCCGAGCCGAATGCTCGGGAAATTGACCGGGCTTGCTGTACTCAACCGTAAGATTGGTGTAACACTACCATGTCACAAGTCTTGGAGTCTCAATCCGTGAGAATTTGCCCACGCTGTCGGCGACGGCCCTGGCCCTACCTGGTGGCGTTGTTCATCGGTGGATTCGGCGCCTACCTGACCTGGCTGACCCTGGGGTCGACCGATCTCACCGCCGCCGCCCGAACAGCCTGGACCAGTAGCATATTCCTGCTGATCTCGGGGCTGTTATCGATCTACACACTGAGCTGCATGCGCTGGTACTGCCGCCACCACGACCACGGCGAGCACTGAGCATTCTGCCGGTCTGGCTCAGGGGTTTCCCGAGCCGGGCCGCAGCTGACTTGGCGAAAGTGATGATCGGACAGGACGGCCTCTCGCCTCAACGCTCGCTCCAGATGATTGGCGAACCGACCGCACATCGGTCGTCTCAATTCGCCGAACCCAGTTCGCTGGTCAACAGATTCTGCCACTGTGGCGAATGCACGAACTCCAGCAACCCGCGATTGACCTTCTCACGCAAGGCACTACCCTCAGGAAATCCGATGGCATAGTCCTGACGTTCGAACACGTTAGGCAATACGGCTATGTCTGCGGACAGATCCTGACGCGCCCGATAGCGCAATATGGGTGCATCGTAGACCACGGCATCCACCTTTCCGGCTACCAGTGCCTCCAAAGCCTCATTGAGGTCTTTCTCCAGACGGGCGTTGAGCCTTTTCGATTCGAGATACTGGGCGCTGGTACTACCTCGCACCGTGGCGACGCGGGCATGCTTCAGATCGTCCACCCCACGCACCTTGCCGCCCAACTCGCCCAAGGTAAGCGCTGTCGTGAAGGCAGCAGTGAAACTGGTGAGTATGATGATGGCCACGAACATCCAAATAAGCCCCACCACCCTGCCAATGAAGGTGATGGGGGCCTTGTCGCCGTAGCCCACCGTGGTCATGGTCACTGCCGACCACCAAAGGCCCGAGCCGATACCCTGGGCCGGCCCACCGCCAAATTGCGGATTGCGCCGCCGTTCCAGCAGCCAAACCAGCAGGCCGACACCCAACAACACCATCAGTAATGCACCGGCAACACGCAGAAAGTCACCTGAGAAGAAGCGCGTCACCGTTCCCCAGCCGTCACCGGCACTGCTGGCCGGTACGGCGATACCCAGCCCGGAGGACAGAAATGGGTGCGAAAAATCGAATTTGGCTTCGCGTTCAGCCGTGACGGTAAGCGCGGCGACGGCGGCATCCACGCTGCCTTTTTCCAGGGAAGCCAACATCTCCGACAGACTGGTTTCTTCGAAGCGATAGCGTAAACCCAAGGTAGTGGCGGCGTTGCGCCAGAGTTCGATGCTCAGGCCGCTCCATTGGCCATCGTCGCCACGAACGGCAAAAGGCGGCGCATCGCGGGTGGCTATGCGCAGCTCCGGTTCGGCCCAAAGCGGACCGGCAAACTGACACAACAACAGTAGAAGCAAGCCAACAAACCAACGCCGTTGCATGGGCATTCCCCGTAAACTATATGCAACTGAGCGTAACGCCTGCGCCCCCAATTGCAACCCGAACACGGCCTGAGCATTTCAGGCAAACGACGGAAATCCCCCGATGCTATTGGAACACTGGTCGGAATACACGCGATTTTTCACTTCCCTGCTGGTCATCCTCGACCCGTTCATGGCGATCCCGATTCTGCTGGCGCTGACGGAAGGTTACACGGACGAGGAACGCCGCCGGGTGGTGCGCATCGCCTCGGCGACCGTGGCCTCGGTGCTGATCGTCGCCGCGCTGACGGGCGAGGCCCTGCTGACGTTCCTCGGCACCAGCCTGGGCTCGTTTCGGGTAGGCGGGGGCGTGGTGTTGTTTCTAATGTCGCTGGCGATGCTGCAAGCAAAAACCGATCGCGTGCGCACCTCGCCGGCCGAACGAGATAGTGCCAGCAACCGCGCCTCGGTAGCCGTGGTGCCCTTGGCCATTCCGTTGTTGGCAGGTCCCGGCGCCATGAGCAATGTCATCATTGCCATGCAGCGTTCTCAAACCACCTATCACCACTGGGCCATCATAGCCTGCATCCTGGCGGTCTGTGTTCTCTCCTATGTAGTGCTGAATATGGCAAACCGGATCGGCGATACCCTGGGCGATATCGGGCTCACCATCGTCAACCGACTGTTCGGCCTGATACTCGCTGCCATTGCCGTCGAAATTGTCGCCAACGGCCTGAAACAGCTGTTCCCCATCCTGGCTCACGGATAGCGGCCTTTTCAGGCGAACTCGCGTTTTTCGCCCTCACCCGCCACGTTGTCCACACAACGGCCGCAGAGCTCGGGATGCTCCGGGCTGCTGCCCACGTCCTCCCGGTGATGCCAGCAGCGCACGCACTTGGGGTGATCGCAGGGGGAGACCGCCAGGGCGAGCCCCTCGACTTCGGTATCCACAGCGTGCTCGGGCCGCTCGACCAGCGGATGGACCCGTGCATAGGAAGTGATCAGCACAAAGCGAAGTTCATCCTTCAGGGCCAGCAGGTCATCGCGCAGGCTGCTGTCGCAATACAGATCCACCTCCGCATCCAGTGACGAACCTACCCCACCGGCCACTCGCAGACGTTCCAGCTCCTTGCTGACCGCCATTCTCACGCCGAGCAGCCGATCCCAGAAAGCACGCCCCATCTCCGCCTCCTCCACCAGCGGACTGAGCCCCTCGTACCAGGTTTCCAGAAAGATAGTGTCACCGCGTTCGCCGGGGATCTCGCGCCAGATTTCGTCGGCCGTGAAACTGGTGATGGGCATCAGCCAGCGGGCCAGCGCCTCGACGATGTGGTACATGGCGGTTTGCGCGGAGCGGCGCGCCAGGCTATCGGCGCCGGTGGTGTATTGACGATCCTTGATGATGTCGAGATAAAAGGCGCCCATATCCACCGCGCAGAAGTTGTGGATCTTTTGGTAGATGACGTGAAATTGGTAATCCCGGTAGGCGCCGATCACGTCGTTTTGCAGGCGCCAGGCGCGATCCACGGCCCAGCGATCCAGGGCCAGCAGCTCGCCCACTGGCACGCAGTGAACAGCGGGGTCGAAACCATTCAGGTTGGCGAGCAGAAAACGCGCGGTGTTACGCAGGCGCCGGTAGGCATCGGCGGTACGCTTGAGGATCTCATCGGAAACCGTGATCTCGCCGCGATAGTCCGTGGCCGCCACCCACAGGCGCAGGATGTCCGCCCCCAGACTGTTGACCACCTTCTGCGGCGCCACCACGTTGCCCGCCGACTTGGACATCTTCTTGCCCTTGGCATCGACGGTGAACCCGTGGGTCAGCACCTGCTTATAGGGGGCTCGGCCGTGGATGGCGCAACTGGTCAGCAAAGAGGATTGAAACCAGCCGCGATGCTGATCGGAACCTTCCAGGTAGAGGTCGGCCGGATCGTCCAGTTGCTCGTCCCTGGCAAGCACGCACTGGTGGGATACACCTGAATCGAACCAGACGTCCAGGGTATCCCCGGTCTTTTCATAGAGTTGGGCCTCGCCGCCCAGCAATTCGGCGGGATCGAGTTCGAACCAGGCGTCGATGCCCTGCTGCTCCACCCGGCCGGCCACCGCCTCCACCAGCTCGGCGGTACGCGGATGCAGCTCGCCGGTCTCGCGATGCACGAACAGCGGAATGGGGACACCCCAGGAACGCTGACGCGAGATACACCAATCGGGGCGCTTTTCCACCATGCCGTCGATACGGGCCTGCCCCCAATCGGGCATCCAGCGCACCTCGGCGATGGCCTTGCGGGCCGAGGCACGCAAACCGTTCTGCTCCATACTGATGAACCACTGCGGCGTGGCACGGAAGATCACCGGGATCTTGTGCCGCCAACAGTGCGGATAGCTGTGGCGAATCTTGCGGGCGCGCAGCAGGGCACCCTTGGCACTGAGGACCTCCAGCACGTGATCATTGGCCTGAAAAACATGCTCCCCGGCGAACACGGGCGTGTCCGGCAGGAAGCGTCCATCCGGCCCTACCGGATTCTTTACCGGCAGGTCATAGCGGCTACCGACGACGTAGTCTTCCTGACCATGCGCGGGCGCGGTGTGAACACAGCCGGTGCCGGCTTCGGTGGTGACATGATCGCCGACAATGATGGGCACCTGCCGTTCATAGAACGGATGCATGAGCATCGCCCCCTCCATAACCGCGCCGGTGCAATCGGCAATCACATGGTAGTCCTCGACCCCGTACCGGTCCAGGGCGTCCAGCATCAGCGCCTTGGCCAGAATCAGCCGCTCCGGCCCGTTCTCACCCCGGCACTGCACCACGGCGTAGTCCAGCTCCGCATTCACGGCCACCGCCTCGTTGGCGGGCAGGGTCCAGGGGGTAGTGGTCCAGATCACCACGGACAGTGGGCCCTCCCCCAGATGGCCTTCGGGATGTTCACAGCGGGCCAGCAGGGCGTCGGGATCGACCACCGCGAAGCGTACGTCTATGGCGGGTGAATCCTTATCCTCGTACTCCACCTCGGCCTCGGCCAGGGCCGAACCGCAATCGGTGCACCAATAGACCGGTTTTGAGCCCTTTTGCACATGGCCGGCGGCGACGATCTTGCCCAGGGAGCGCAGGATGTCGGCCTCGAACTGGAAGTTCATGGTGAGATAGGGCTGCTCCCAAGCGCCCATAACGCCAAGGCGCTTGAATCCCTCTCGCTGACTGTCCACCTGGCTGGCGGCATAGTCGCGGCAGGCGGCACGAAATTCCTTGGCCTTGACCTGGACACCGGCCTTGCCGATTTTCTTCTCTACCTGCAATTCGATCGGCAATCCGTGGCAATCCCAACCAGGTACGTAGGGGGCATCCATGCCATCCAGACCGCGGCTCTTGACAATGATGTCCTTGAGGATCTTGTTCACCGCATGGCCGATGTGGATTTCGCCATTGGCGTAGGGCGGGCCGTCGTGCAGGGTGAATCGCGGCGCCCCCTTTCGGGCCGCGCGCAACCGCCCATAGACATCGATCTGACGCCAGCGTTCCAGCATCTGCGGTTCGCGTTTGGCCAGATCCCCGCGCATGGGAAAAGCGGTTTTTGGCAGGTTGAGGGTGTCTTTATAGTCGGCCATGGCTATGCACTTAGCAGGTGAAATTCAGTACGCACCGGTAGAAAAACCGGCTTGGGCCGCTTGCGCGTCCCGTTGGATCTGTTCCTTCAAGGCATCGAAAGACTCGAAGCGGCGTTCGTCACGCAAGCGATGGAGAAAGTCCACAAACACGTGAGCGCCGTAGATCGTGGCGGAGAAATCGAACAGATGCACTTCCAGCAACATGCGGGTGCCACCGTCCACGGTGGGCCGGGTACCCACATTGGCGACGCCATTCACCGGGCCGTCGACAACCCCATGGGTACGCACGGCGAATACGCCCCGCACCGGCGAAACCTTGCGTTTTAACAGGATATTGGCAGTGGGGAACCCGATGGTGCGGCCAAGTTTGTTGCCATGGGCAACCCTGCCACTGACGCTAAAGTCCCGCCCCAACAGTCGTTTGGCCGTCCCCAGATCACCCTCTTCAAGGGCATTACGGATGCGCGTGCTGCTCACGCGGGCGTCATCGAGAAAAAAGCTATGGGTGTTGCTGACCTCGAAACCGAACGCCGCCCCACTGCGCTCCAGCAGGGCAAAATCGCCGCCGCGGCCCTTGCCGAAGCGGAAGTCGTCCCCCACCACCAGGTGGCGCACACCCAAGCCTTCCACCAGGATGATGCGGACGAACTCTTCCGCCGTCAAACCTGACAGATAGGGTCCGAAGCGCAGGCACAGCACCCGATCCACCGGCTGGGTCTCCAGGGCGTGAATCTTGTCGCGAAAGTGCATCAGACGCGAGGGCGCCCGATCCGGGGCGAAGTATTCCATGGGTTGCGGCTCGAACAGAATCACCACTGCAGGCAGGCCCAGGCGCCGGGCCTGATTCGCCACCTGGGACAACACGACCTGATGGCCCAGGTGCACCCCATCGAAGTTGCCGATGGTCGCGACACAGCCTCGATGCCGCTCGCACAGATTCTGATGGCCGCGGATGATCTCCATGGGACGCCAAAGTTACGGGAAATAAGCGCCCGATTATAACCAAGCAGGCCAGGAGCGGATACCGCCCTGTTTAAGCCGGAAGGACGGTCTTCCCGTAGATGCGGCCCATGGGCAGATCCATACCCACCGATACCCGCTCCACCGTGTCATCTGGCCCGTGCAACATAGACCACCACCGGCTCCGAGCGTTTCGACGACAGATCTCCACCTGCGCTCAGCAGAACAGGGCGAGGAGGAAAAGGCATCGTTAACGGTTTCCAGGCTGTTTGTGGCTTTGGCACGAGTAGACAGCGGAAGGCATCGCGCTACATTTCCCGAACCAGATGCCGGGGTCGCATCCCGGCCAGTAGGAGCAACAGCAAATACACGACCAGCGCCGCACCGATCCATAGCATAAGCATCAGAGCGCGTTCGCCCGCTCCCCAGGCGAACCACCGATCCATGGAGGGCACACCCAAGCCAAGCACCGCGACCAAGCCGATATTGGCCAGCAGGCAACGCAGGGTAAAGGGTTTCCAACCGGATTCGGGCGTGTAGACGCCCTCGCGCCGCAAACCCAGAAACAGCAGACCGGCGTTGAGAAAGGCGGACAGAGAAGTCGCCAGGGCCAGTCCCGCATGGGCCAGGGGAAACACCAGGATGACATTGAAGACCATATTGGCCAGCATCGCCTTCACGCCGATCTTCACCGGGGTCTTGGTATCCTGTCGTGCAAAATATCCAGGTGCGAGCACCTTGACCAGAATGAAGGCCAGCAGGCCGATGGAATAGGCCATCAGGCTGCGTGCCGACATCGTCACATCGTTACGCCCGAACTCCTCGTACTGAAACAAGGTGGCGAGCACCGGCCCGGCGAGCAGCAACAGCCCCAGGGTCGCGGGCACTGCCAGCAACATCACCAGACGCAGCGCCCAGTCCAGGGTATGGCTGAAGGCTGTCGGATCAGACGCGGCGTGTTTCTGCGAGAGATTGGGCAAAATCACCGTGGCCAGGGCAATGCCGAACACCCCCATGGGAAATTCCACCAGGCGGTCGGAGTAATACAGCCAGGAGACACTGCCGGTTACCAGGAACGAGGCGATCAGGGTGTCCACCAGCAGATTGATCTGAGTGATGGAGACCGCAAACAATGCCGGGAGCATCAAGCGCATGATGCGCCTCACACCCGGGTCCCTGAAATCCGGTTTGGGACGGGACAGCAGCCGCAGACGGCCGACGAAGGGCAATTGAAACAGCAATTGCACAACACCCGCCAACAGCACACCCCAGGCCAGCGCGGTGACCGGCTCGGCCAGTTTCGGCGCCAGCCAGACCGTTGCGAGGATCATCACCACGTTCAGCAGCACCGGCGTAAAGGCCGGTACGGCAAACCGGCCATAGCTGTTCAGGATGGCACCGGCAAAGGCGGTCAGCGAGATGAACAACAGATAGGGAAACGTGACGCGCAGCATGGAGACAGCCAGTTCGTACTTGTCCGTCTCGTCCAGGAAACCGGGCGCAAACACGGCGATCAGCACAGGAGCGGCCAGCACGCCGACCACGGTCACGGCCAACAGCACGCTCGCCAACGTTCCGCCGACCCTGGCGACAAAACCGCGTAGCTCCTCCTCGCCCTGCTTCTCCCGGTATTCCGCCAGCACCGGCACGAAAGCCTGCGAGAAGGCCCCCTCGGCGAACAGGCGGCGCATGAAATTAGGGATCTTGAAGGCGACGAAAAAGGCGTCCGTACCGGCGGCGGCACCGAAATACCGGGCGATCACCACGTCGCGCACGAATCCCAGCACACGCGACAGCAGTGTTACTCCACCCACGGTGGCGGTGGATTTCAGCAGGTGTTTGCTCAGGGCGGCTCGCCTGGTTTGACGTTACGGATAGACGCGCAGGATCAGATCGTCCCGTTCTTCTGCGGCACGTTCCAGCACCGACACCAACCGCTCGAAATCATCCCCCAGCGAGCGGCGTGCGACACGGGTGTGCCGCCAGCGAATCTTCAGCGGACCGGCCACATCGGTGCTGAGAACATCCCACAAGGCATCGAGATTGTTGCCAAAATCCTCGTCCAATTCGAACAATTCACGGGCCTGACGATAAAACTCACCCGGCGAGCGGGTCTTACGGCCGTCGATAGTCAGGGTCTTCATGGTTTGGGAATCCGGTGGAACTGATTGTAGTGATCGACAGTGAGCCAGATCAGACCCTTGCCCTTGCTGTTCGGCACGAATACCAGTCGGCTGGCTCCACGGCGACGGCCATCATAGTCGATGTCGGCCTCACGGTAGCGGCCGTCGTAGCTGCCCGGCAGCCGCCGTTCATAGTTGCCGAATCGGCTCCCGCCGATGGAATGGCCGGGCGCATAACGCCACAGGCTGCGCCCCGGCCCCCACCCCCTGTCCTGCGCTTCGCGTTTGCTGAGGAAACAATCCGGCAGACGGCCGGTGGACTCCAGGTGGTTGATGATGTTGACGAAGGCTCGCGGGTAACGCAGGCCCATGCCCTTGGCGAAATCGTACAGCCTGTCGCCATGCGGCCCCTTCAGGTCCAGTTCCGCGCCGCAGGTCTGCGGGCCGGCCTGGGCCGCCGTCGACAGTATCAACAACAAAAGCAGGGCCCAGAGCGATGGGCCTGGTATGGAAAAACGAATTCTCATGCGCGTTCTCGGGTCAGTCTGCGTTCTGCCAAGCGCACAGGGTAACGGCCGACTGGCCCCCAGGCAAAGCAAACATTCGACAACCGACGCCCGAATCGCGTCACTCGCCGCGATCAGGGCTGACCACGGCATCAGCGCAGCATGTCCACCCATTCGGGCGACAGCAGCCGCACCATATCCGCCGTGTCCATGGCGATGATCAGGCCGCGGCTGCCGGCGTTGATATAGATACGTGGCAGGCCCGCGATACTGCTTTGGGCATAGACCGGCATGGCCCGGCGCGTACCGAAGGGCGAAGTGCCGCCCACCTGGTAACCGGAATGCCGATCTGCCACTGCCGGCCGACAGGGTGCCACGGACTTCGCGCCGGTATGCCTGGCCAGTGCGCGGGTGGAGACTTCGGCATCGCCGTGCATGAGGACGATCATGGGCTCGGTCTTGTCGTCCTCCATGATCAGGGTCTTAATGACCAAGTGTTCATCCACGCCAACCTGCTCTGCAAACCAGGCAGTGCCTCCCCCGTCCACATAGCGATAGGGATGGGCCTCGAAAGCGATTTTGTTGGCCTTGAGCAGACGCAGGGCCTGGGTGGAGGGTAATCGCTCGCGGCTCACAGGCGGCCAAATCCAAGGTCGCAGGGTTTCAACACACCGGGATCATAGTACGTGCTGGAACACTGCCAATCGGCATGGGTCCGAACCCCGCGATCACGGTTTTGGGCGATCTCCTCCTGGTCCATGGCCTGTAGCTGTCTGGCCAACGAACAGTCCTCTCGTTCAGCACACTGATTTGCCGGACCGCAGATGCGCTCCACCAGCCGGTTGCAGGCACGTCCTGGCAGATAGTCCGGCTCCTTCGATTGGATCGGGCGGTTGCGCACACCCACGCCGGAATGCACGGTGAGCAGGCTGCCATCGTCCATTCGGTAGATGCCGTCCCAAAGGGGCTCGACCTTGTCGCCACGTACCAGATAGGCCAGCTTGGTATCCGGGTCCACCCGGATCAGACCCGGTTCGCCCCTGGCCTCCCATGCCGTGGCGGACTGTGTTGTTACCAAGAGGGAGAAAAGTAGCAGGAGAAAGAATCGACTCGCGGACATGGGTTGATGAGCAAAAGTTGATGGAGTTCTCAGAATTCCGCCTGGCCGGGAACTTGTCAAGCCGCGGCACGACGATACTGTCGCAATTCGTCAGCTTCAAACTGACAGCTTCGACGCTTTCGTCTGTTATCGGGCTGCTTCTGCGCGCAACGGGCGCGAACGTCGAACCCGCTCCACCCAAAAAACAACCCACTGATACTTATAAGATATTTAATACAAACACCCAAGAAAGTTGCAAATTCGATTCGTTATCGTGGTTTTGTGACGCAGTCGGTAGAAATCCCAAACGCAAGGTTGGCACGAAAGACGCAAAGCCAGAATACGACCAACCCTCAGGAGTCAGCGTCATGGGTATTCTCCGATTAATTGCCGTTACCGGCCTGCTGTTTTTCAGCGCTATCTCACCTGCCATGGCGATCTTCGTACAGACCGTTCCCTCCGTCCCTCAAGCCACGGTACCGGAGCCGGGATCCCTGGCACTGCTGGCCATCGGCGTTGCCGGTGCCCGTCTGTTGAAACGGCGCAAGAATTGACAGCCGGGCAAACCGGGCGAGGGTTGCCAGCACCCCGCTGATGCTCTCAGCCTGGTCGGCCGAAGGCTACTGACCATCTCGCAGCAAGAAGGTCGGTATGCCTGCGGAGGAGATAAGGTTGTGGCGAAGTAGCCACTGGCGGGCATCGTCGGCATCCGACGCGAACCAGGCGTGTGCGGAGCCCAGGCGAAAGGTATAGCCCCAGGTATCCATGTCAGCCATCAAACGCTGCGAACCTGCGCCAGGAAGCAACTCGGCCAAGAGAATCTGCAAATAACAAACCGCATCTTCCTCGGCGAAATCGCCACCGGCATCGGTGTCCAGCAGCGCGCGACGCCCGGCGTCCATACAGATGTAGTGGCAGGCTTCGTGCAGAACGGAATGAATCGGCGTGTTACCCGTAGCAAACAGACGATCGCCGCGCAAACCGGCCTCCGGCGCACCCCAGAAACTGCCTGGAATGGGGCCATCCTCCGGTACCAACTCCAACTCAAGGCCGTAGCGCGCCAGCAGTTCCCTCACCGGCGCCACGCCAAGCTCCCCCAGCGGCAGCACCTGCGGCAAAGAATCATTCATCGCCGCGCCTTTTCACCAGCACCGTGCGGAACAGATCCACCAGGGTATCCGGGTTCATGTCCCGCCACTCGGTATCCAGGGTCTGGAAAAAGCGGTCCAGCCTTTGGCGCAGCAGGTCATTTCTGGCCTCTTCGCTGGTGTTGAGTCCCACCACGGCATACGTGCGCACCGGCTTGTCGAAGCCCTTGGCATCGATCTGCCCCCTGGGTTCGAATTCCACCTCATCCTTGAGCAACAAATAGGTCTCTTCGGCAACCAGAATCTGATCCGAAGCGGCCGCCGTTTCCAGACGTTGCGCAAGATTCACCGTGCTGCCGATGATGGTGTAATCCATCTTGTGCTCGCTGCCGAAATTACCCACATTGCAGAAACCGCTACTGATCCCGATACGAACCCGAAGCGATTGCCCCATCCCCGCCTCCAGCCAGCGATCGCGCAGTTCTTCCACGCGCTGACGCATGGCCAACGCCATGGCCACGCACTGGTGGGCATCCTCCTTGACGCCGCGGGTTTCCGGATCGCCGAAAAAAATCAACATGGCATCACCGATGAACTTGTCGATGGTCGCACCGTAGTTCAGGGCGATGGTCGACATCTCGCTGATGTACTGGTTCAGCAGCCAGGTAAGATCCTCCGGCTGCATGTTCTCGGTGATGCGGGTGAAATCCTTGATATCGGAAAAGAACACCGTCAGCTTCTTGCGCCGGGTTTCCAACTTCACCTGCTGGCGACCGGTGAAAATGGAGTTGTACACCTGCGGCGAGAGGTATTTCGACAAACTCGCGGAAAGACCCTCCAGCAGTTGATTGGTCTTCTTCAGCTCGGTGTTGGTGTGCTGCAATTCGCGGGTACGCTTATCGATGACGAGCTGAAGGGATCGCTTGTCCCGCTCCAGCAGGCGCACATAAAGTATGCCCATGGGCACCAGCAGCAACAGAAAAAACAGGCCGGTAACCAAGGACTGCAACACACCGTCGCGAAGCATGAGATCCAGATCGCGCAGCGAGAGATCGGCCCCGAGCACATAGACCTCCCCTTTGGCGTTGCGCTTGCCGATCAACACCGAGCGAAACACGCCCCAGCGATCGCCCTCCTCCTCGAACACCGTCTGCGGCGTATCGAACACTCCCTTGAGCAGATCGCTGGCCTCGGGATAAGGCAGGAAATACTCCGACACCGGCTCGGCCTTGCTCCAATCCTCTTCGGACAGGCTGGAAATGACAAACCGGATCTCGTCGCCGAAACGCATGAAGGTGTAGAGGTAATCCAGACCGTTCTCCCGCGCATAGGCGGTGAGCTTTCTGGCTAGCTCATAGTTCTTGCCACGATCGCGGGAATCGGCGTCGACGATGCCGTCGTGGTAGTCCTGCCCGATGATGAAGGGAATCGCCGTGGCCGCGGCAACCAGGCGTTGATCCACGCCGGCAATGATTTCACTGCGGCGCTCCTGGTAGGAGACCACAGTATAACCGACCACGCCCGCGGCATAGGCGATGATCATCAGCAGAATGACGGCGTGTTTCTTCATTCGATTGTTGCGGCGGCATAAACGGGGCAAACCGCCAACTGTGAGTCTGTCGGATTATGGGCTTGGGCTTCAACGATGACCTTCCCGGCCTCTGAGCCCCGGCACTCCCTGCCGGGACGACGATAGGCGGCACCGTCATTCCGCCAGGGGATGGCGGAATCCAGCCACAGGGAGGTGAAAGCCGGCACGATCACCGAAGTCAATGCAGACCCGGCACACCACGCCAGGATCGTCCGTAGCAGGTACGGGCTGGCAGCCCAATGCCATTATCCCACTGAGCTGGTTGGCGTTCTGGGTTACCAACCGAGAACCACGCCAATTCGTCGCGACACCGGGGCAATCTCTACGCCCTGGCTCAGGAACTTCGCAGCAGACGGGTGAGCGCCACCCCCAGCAATCCGCTGCCCAAACCCAGCAACGAGCCGACCAGCAAACCGCGCAGCAACGCCTGCTCCGGCGACACCGCCGAAGCCATGGCGGTAGCCGCCATGGCGAGAAAGGCCCCCGGCACGGCGCCGGCAACCACGGCCACCAGAATCTGCTGTCCCGCGCCTCGAAAACCGAAACGCCAAGCCACCGCCATGGCGGCCAGCGGCAGTATCAGAAAGGCAACGATATAAACCAATGCTACAGCGGCGATCGCGGCGCACTCCTGCCCTGGGGAGCGGTCAACCACCAACCCCTGGTGGGATGCTCATCCGCCTTCGCCGTGATAGCCCTCATCTCGGTTTGCAAGACCCGCGAACCGGCCTCCTCCCGGTAGCCCATGAATCCCCAACCCTTGGTGCGGGGACCATGCGCGAACAAGGTCCAGGCGCGTTCGCCAGGGCTCAGCAGGATGCGATGAAAGTCCTCCCCCTTCACCAGGTTAAACCGGCCAGGACCGAGCCGGCGCTCCCGAATCTGATTTTGCGGCCCCAGACGCAGTTCCCGATAGCCACCGGACAACAGCACGCCGAAGGCGCGGCTCCAGGGATGATCGTGCAGCCCACGATCCGGGTCGGAGGCCACAAAGCGGTGCAGATACACCGTCCAGCCCCCCAGGCGAAAGAGGTAATACCGCTCCAGATAGGGTTGCCCGTCATCACCGTTGATGATGCGGCACGGCAGGGATGCGCTGATGCGAAACAAGAGCCTGGCGAGCATGATGGGAGGACGCGGTTACCTGTGAAATTGACGACACCTTACCCGCAATAATAACCGATGCGCGGCTCCTTGTTGGAGCCGCGCCGGAAATTGCTTCTTAGTACCGCCAGCCCGGGGGATAGGGGGCATAGCGCTCGTTTGCGTGCGGCCTGGGCCAGAAGCGGTTATCGCGGTGACGATTGCGGCAGTCCAGCACACCGTTACGGCACAGCGTCTCGCGCCACTCGTACTTGATGAAGTGCTTCTCCATGGGGCGGGACTCGGCGCGGAAATGCACCCTGCGGGTAGGCGAATACTCCTCCTCACCGAAACCCGTGCCGGCTGAATCCTCCGCCAACGAGCCCGCTGGGGCGCGTTTGCGGGTGGACTGGGGTACCCGCACCTCCGGCCGATCTTCGGCAAACACGGCCACGGCGATGGTGCCCGGCGCACTGGGGTCATCCCAGGCTGCCGCATAGGAATCGGCAAAATCGGTGAACACGAAGCGATTCACACGGTCACGCTCGGTGCGCCAACCGCTATACTCGGCCTCCTCACCGGGGCCCAGTACATACATGGCCTCGTTGTAGCGAAGATTGGAATAGGAACCGTCGAGGATATTGCGACCATCCACGGCGATGACCAGGCCGACACGCTCGCGACTGCGATTGTGCACGCGAATGGCGTAGTTTCGGTTCGGCTCGGCAACCAGCCACGAGCGGGTCGCGTCGCTTCCCCGATCGCTTCGGGTGGGAATCTGCTGGAACTCCCTGCCCCGATCCGAAACCACCTCCACCTCCACGGTGTCGGCGTTATACACACGGGCTGCCTGACTGGGCCCGGCCAGGGGTATGAGCATCAGGCAACCGACTAAGAAGGGTCTGATTCGGGTTTGTATAGACATGGATCGCTCCCGTGTTGGCAAAAGGTCTGATCGGCCGAAATACACCATCGGCAGATCGCGTTCACGGGAATAGCGTAGACCGGCCAGACTGAACCGGTCCTGAACCGCGGTACGGGTTTCAGACGATAACCGGCTGGCGCTCCACCGCCTCGAAGCCCTTGCCCAGGCTGGATACCCGCGGCTCCACCTTGTCCGCCGGCCCGATGTCCAGCATCAGCACATGATCCTCGCCATGGTGAATCAGCTCGTCCAGGGTTGCATACAACTCCGCATGTCTGCGCCGGCTCAAGCGGCACTGAAACACCGAGAGCTGCAACCATTCCCCGTAGCCCTTCATCAGGCGAAACACTGCCCGCCAACGCTTCTGATCACGAATATCATAGGTGACGACGTAGAGATGTTCGTCCATCGGCTCACCTCGGCATCATTTCGGGATAGGCATCCAGCTCACCCAAGAGAAAACGCCCCAGCAGGCGTGCCTGCACCTCCAACATGCGCCTGTAACTGATGCGGTAGCCGAACAGCGGATGGGTGACTTCCTGCGCCATGCGGCGCTCGAAGGCGGCGATGAAGCGTTTACGTCCGTCCGGCGTCAAAGACACGCCGCCGCCCGCCTGCAAAAAGTCCGACGGCCGAACCTCGCCATTGTTGACCGCCTTGATCACCGTCGAATCCGCCACCAGGGGGCGGAACGACTCCATCAGATCCAGCGCCAATGCAGGCCGACCATAGCGGGGTTGATGGTAAAAGCCGCGGTAGGGGTCCAGACCCACGGCCGACAAGGCCACCGACCAACTGCGCACCAACAAGGTATAGGCGAACGACAACATCGCGTTGACCGGATCGCTGGGCGGACGCCGATTGCGATGCGTGAAATCGAAACTGAGATTGCGCTCGTCCCCCTCGGTTTTAAGCAGCGCGCCAAAAGACGAAAAATAGCGCGCGGCCGCCGCCCCCTCCACACCCAGCAGTTCATCCAGGGAATGCACCTCGGACACCCGGCGCAAATCTCCCTTCAACGACAACAGCAAAGCCTCCGGCGACTCCTTGGATCGCCAGTTGCGCCGCAGCAAAGTGCGGGCATTGGTGATTTTGGCGCGGATCAAGGTCTTCGCCAAACGCAGGCAAAAGGCGGAATCGAAACTGGCCCGATACTGCGCCGTGCGCAACTCCACATTCTTGTGTCCCACCCCCATGGTATGGCCGATAAACCAGCCGCCATAGCTGTGCCAAGTGATCGGAATCTCCCGTTTCATCAACTCCATCAAACAAGGTGTTGTCACATACACATTGCCCATCAACACCAACTGCGAAACTTCGTTGAGCCGCGCGTGGGTCACGGCTTTGTCTTCTACCGAGATCTCCAGCAACTCACCCTTTTTCGCCACTTTGGCCTGATGCGCCTGCACGTACACAGGGACCGATTCCTCCCGGCGAGCAGCCAGCGGGCGGGGCGAAGCCGTGCCGCGCTGGAGAAAATTCACCTCATCCGGCAGGCAGATACTCACCAGAGAACAGCGCGGACACTTCGGACTATCCTCCAACGGCGCGGGTATACGACCGCCTGCCGCGATCAAGCGGATGCCGTTGATCGCCGATTCCGTCAGGGAGATCAAATCGTCATCGAAGGCAATATTGACTCGCTCACGCGAAGCGGCGAAATACAACACACCCTCGTCGCAGCGATAGCCATGTTCGCGCAATAACAGCCCCTGAAGACACAACTGCACGCGCTCCGGATCGTAAGCGCCCTTGGCCACATGGGGCCGCTTGCCGCGCTTGTAGTCCACCGGAATCACACGCCCATCCTCCGCCTCCACCAAATCCAGACGCGCGATCAATCCCAAACGGTTGGACGACAACTCGATAGAACGACTATGAAACTTTTCCTGATCGCCAAGCTCCTCCGAGTCAGGCAAATTCGGACCCGGCCTATCCACCCGCCGATGCACATGGGAGCCTTCCACCGTATCCGCCGACGCCGCCCACTCCCCCTGCACCCATTCCAGATAGGCCAATCGAGGACAATAGCTGTACTCGTTGACCATACGCGCCGGCAGCAACGGCAAATCCTGAGTCAACTCTGGAAAATCAAGCGGAAGTTCACGCTGTTCCATGACACACACCCCTGACACAAATAAACAAACGATCCGTAACAAACGAAGCCTACAACTACCGACAAACCGGTAGAGTTCCACAATACAAAAATAGCAGATAAATAACCCACGCAAACAACGATCTAAGACGAACCCACTCAGTCGCCAAACCCCTCTCCGAGGCAGGATGAGCAGAGTTCAGGCGATGCCTACCGAACGAAACCACCGCACGCCCCGCAGCCTGACGCCCAGCAGCCGAAAAATCACCCCCACCAGTTAAAGACAACTCGCAGGTAGGTCAGGCGCGCGTTGACAGTGAAACTCCGCCTGGATCTTGGCTCGGGCAGACAACAGCTGAATTGCCACCAGCTCAAGTTCCTCCACGCAATCTTGTCTATACACACCTTCGTTGCGAGTTGTGGGGATTGGACTCGAAGCGTGTCTAACCATTTCTACTCGGGAAATGAGCACGGCACCTATGTCTATCACGACGTGGCGGAGCTTCAATGAGGCCCGAGCATTTCTACTCGGGAAATTTGCTCTGCACCTCTTTCAGCACCCGTATTTCCAGCGGCTTCAATGAGGCCCGAGCATTTCTACTCGGGAAATATCGGCGATTTTCTGGGGCTCTGAAAAAAGTTAAAAGCTTCAATGAGGCCCGAGCATTTCTACTCGGGAAATCGTGTTTTATTTTCTTCTGTGTCGTTTGCAGGTGGGGCTTCAATGAGGCCCGAGCATTTC
>JAGRGI010000035.1 GCA_020445565.1 Chromatiales bacterium | reverse complement strand
AAGTCTGCCCGGTGGATTGCTTCCACGAAGGGCCGAATTTTCTGGTCATCGATCCCGACGAGTGCATCGACTGCACGCTTTGCGTGCCGGAATGCCCTGCCGAGGCGATATTCGACGAGAATGACCTGCCCGACGATCAGACAGAATATCTGGAGCTGAATGCGGAACTGTCCTTGATCTGGCCGGTAATTACCGAGAAGAAAGACGCTCTGCCGGACGCCGAGGATTGGGACGGCAAACCCAACAAAAGGGACTATCTGGAACGCTGATCGCCGACCCGGCCCATGCACATCAGGCAAGGACGCCAAGGCCCGCCCCCTTCCCCAATTCTGATGCCCCAAACCTCAACGCCATTTTCCGGCCTTGCCACCAATCTGGCCGGCGGCCTGCGCCTGTGCCTGTTTCGCAGCCTTGCGGCGGACCGATTCCGATTCGGCGCCGACACAATGGCCTTGCTGCTACTGTTCTATCTGCTGGCGTCCCTGGCCACGGACTACCTCGCCCTGGCTCCGGATGCGCAATTCAACACCTACGCGGCCCAAGGCCAGGCACTGCGCCTGGGCTTGTTGATCAGTGCCCTGTTCATCGCCTGGCGCTCGATCGCCCCGCCGCTGCGGATCGATCGGGCCTTGGTCGTACTTTTGTCCCCGGCGCCTTTTTTTCTGGTGCTCGAGGCATTGTTGTTTCGGCTCTACCCTGACCTGACTGCGCAAACTTACCAACTTGCCGAGGCGCTGCTCACGGCCTGGTGGCTGGGGGTGCAATGGTGGGCCTTGTTTACGCTCGACCCGCAAGTCCGACGAACCACGCTTCGTTATCTTGTCTATCTCCTGTTCGCCGCCGTTCCCCAGCTCTGGTTGGATGATTTTGACTACCGGTTTTGGCTGCAACCAGATGAAGCAACGGAGAACCCGACCCAACAACTCGCCAACCTGCTCAGCCCGGAGCAAGTCTACTATCAACAGCCCATTCTCCTGGGTCAGACCTTGATCCGTCTGGCCCCAGAACGGCCCGGCAGGCGCGATTTGTACTTCGTGGGCTTCGGCGGCTGGGGCGACCAGGATGTGTTTGCCAAGGAAGTCGAATCGGCCAGTCGGGTGATGAGCGACCGCTTTACCGACGATGCACGTATTGTGCGCCTGGAAAATGACCCACGCCGCGCCGATACCATCCCCCTGGCCAGTGTGAGCAACCTCGACAGCACGCTGTCGCATGTCGGCGACCTGATGGACAAGGACGAGGATCTGCTGATGCTTTTCCTCACGAGCCACGGCGAGCCGGGGCGTCTGGGGGTGCAGATGGGCAAGCTCGGGTTGCTCTCGCTGCACCCGGAGCAACTACGGATCATGCTCGACGAATCCGGTATTCAATGGCGAATCATAGTCGTATCCGCTTGTTATTCAGGTAGTTTTATCGACGCGCTGCGTGACGAGAATACCGTGGTGCTTACCGCATCGGCGGCTGATCGGGTCTCAAACGGTTGCCGTGACGGCAACGAGTACACCCATTTCGGACGCGCCCTGTGGGCCGAATCCATGCCCAAGGCGGGCTCGCTGCTCGCCGGTTTGCGCGGCAGCATAGATGCGGTCAAACGACGAGAGGTCGCCGAGGGATTGGAAGACTCGCGACCGCAATTGCACATCGGCAGCCGTATCGAACATTGGCTGGAAGACGCCAGGTTAGCCCAGTAGCAGGAATAATGACGGGATTGCGACCATAATCACGTACGTGGTTTGTAAACGCGACACCAAACGGCGCATAATCGGCGGGCCCACCCGTAAGCACCGGGATCGTCGGCAAAGACGCATCTACGGGCGGGAAATCGATAGGTCGACCCATTTCCTAAGCTGTTCGGGCCGGGCAAGGAACAAAACTGCCGGATACGGAGAAGATGGGGCCATCGAGGCGCGATTCCATGAACGATTCCGTAAAGATCTCAACCCAGCGAGATCCCTTGGCCGGTCAACAAAAACCCAACGCACCCAGTCGAGAAGAACTTGCTCGGATTCACCTGCTCGATTCCGTCAAGGAAGAAACCTACTGGCCGTTGCTGCGCGATTGTCCTGTTCGGCAACTCGTTCCAGGTGCACAACTGCTTCAAACCGGCGAATCCAACAACGAACTCTATATGTTGCTCAGCGGCCGCCTGCGAGTACACCTCAAGGGTGAACGGGAGAATCCCATCGCCATTCTGGAAGCTGGCGAAACCGTCGGCGAAGTATCGGTAATCGACCGCCAACCGAGCACCGCGGACGTGGTTGCCGACCAGAACTCACGCCTTCTGGTGGTCTCCACGCAACTCCATTGGACGCTGGTCGAACGTTCCCCGGAATGGGCGCGCAATATCATTCTTGCCATGGCCCACCGCATGCGGCGAGGCAACGACATGCTGCACCAAAGCAAGGAGCGCCTGGAACAGATCGCACAAGAGGCCAACATCGACCCACTCACGGGCCTCTACAACCGCCGCTGGCTGGACGACGCGCTGGGGTCGAAATTCAACCGCCGAAGCAACGACCAACGGCCTTTCGTGGTCTTAATGATCGACATCGACCACTTCAAACGCTTCAATGACACCTATGGTCACCCGGCCGGCGATCAGGCCCTGGCCACCGTGGCCAAGTGCCTGCAAGAGCACCTGCGCCCGGATGACTTGGTCGCCCGCTACGGCGGAGAGGAGATGATCGCCATCTTGCCGGGGATCAACTGCGCTGGGGGCATGATAGTGGCAGAACGAATCTGCGCCGCAGTACGCCGCACCCCCATCAAAGCCGATGACGGCCGCCAGTTGCCGCCGGTAACGCTATCCATCGGTCTGGCCCAGATGAATCCTGAAAACAAGCCCAACGACGTTATCGTCGCGGCGGACATGGCCCTGTACGACGCAAAAAATGCCGGGCGCGATCGCGTAATGGCGCGTGATGTTTGACTCGGTGAATCTGCCCCGCCCCAAGGTGTGCTGTCGCGCATCGAACATTTGGGGAGTTCAGCGTGTGCGTAACTGTTCCCCACTGCTAAATTCCCGCGGCAGAGACGAACCCGGTCGTTCAATGCCCGGCAGGATTCAGCAGCAGATAATCCCGTAAAATCTGAGCACTGTTTCCCGGTTCGTCGCGCGCGGCATAAACCAGCGTCAGATCATGCGTGGTCGCGAGCCTCAGTAACTCATCGACCGCCATCCTGTTGTTGTCCAATTCTTCCCGGTAGCGTTGCTGGAACTCATCCCAGCGTGCAGGCTCGTGACCGAACCATTGTCGCAGCCCGGATGACGGGGCGATGTTCTTCAGCCAAAGGTCGATTGCAGCCTCGGCCTTGCGAATGCCGCGCGGCCACATGCGCTCAACCAGAACGCGCATGCCGTCGTCTGGGGAGGGCACTTCGTAAATCCGTTTGCAGCGGATTATCCCGCCCTTCATTGCCGCTCCTGTAGCCGCCATTCGCGCGGCGACATCCCGGTCTGTGCCGTGAAAGCACGCGACAGGGCACTGGCGCTTCCGTAGCCAACCGCATCAGCAACCGCCTGAACGCTCTTGCCAAGGCGCAGTAACGAGCGCGCCACGCTTAGCCGCCATTCGCCGAGGTAGGCCATCGGTGTGCTCCCGACCGTCTCGCGGAAGTGGAGCGCGAATCGTGCACGCGACATACTGGCGAGACCGGCCAATTCCTCAAGCGTCCACGCCTTGCGCGGATCGGCATGGATCGCGTTGATCGCCTTGGCCAAGCGTGGATTCGACAACCCGGCGAGTAGACCCGATTCAATCCGACCCTGGTCCATCAGTTCCCGCAACAGCTGGATGATCAGGACCTCGATCATTCGATCGAGGATCGCCTGTCGGCCACAGTGCTGCTCCGAAGCCTCTCTGAACAATACCTCGGTGGTCGAGGCAAGGTTCGGCAGGTCAGCCAAGGCGACCGTCACCATATCGGGCAGCGCCCTGACCAACGGATTGTTTAGCCCAGCGCCGAATTCGAACGATGCGCATACAGTATCGGCACCTTCGCCAACCGGACTAACCCGGTGGGTGACCGGCGACATGTAGAACACGAGGCTTGGTTCGTCGAGCCGGACCAGCCCCCGGTCGACCGTCTCGACGTGGATGCACCCTCCTCTCAACACATGGATGTAACCCAGCCCGTCGCCTGCATCGTAGGTGGCCAAGCGGCACAGCGGCCCCGCCTGAAACACACGAGCGCGCAATTCGAACCACTTCAGCAGCGAAACCAGTCTGTCCTGCATAACGAGACGATAAGTCAAATAGTCGAGACGATAATATACCAAACATCTCAGCCGTTCCGCCACACTTCCTCCACGTCCTAGAGACGTCAACCCACCGACGGATTGGCTCCATTCAAATCCAAGACAAAACCCGGAGAAGCAAGATGAACCTCAACGAGCAGAGCAAACTGGCAAAGCCAACCTTCAACACGCGGCGCGGCCTGATGGCAGTGCTGGTCGCAGCAACGGTATTCGGCGGCGGCGTCATCCGAGATGCTCACGCGGGATCCATGTCCTCCTGGGGTCCCAAGTGGACCGGGAACGGCGAACTGGAGTTGCCGGCTGGTTACCACACCTGGGTCTTTCTCGGTTCGCCGCTCACGCCTCACGCGCTGAATGATGGCAAAGCCGGTTTCCCCGAGTACCACAATGTCTACATTCATCCAGAGGCGTTCAAACTCTACCGCAAGACCGGACAGTTCCCCGAGGGCACGATACTGCTCAAGGAACTGCAACTGACGATGCCGGGCACACATGACGACGGTTCCCGCGTAGAAGCCTCGGGCCGTGGCTACTTCCCTGCGGCGCGAAACGGAATCGACATTGCGGTGAAGGACGGCAAGCGCTTCAAGGAAACCAACGGCTGGGGGTTCTTCAACTTTGGCCACCATGCACCGCCGTATGCAAAAACCGCGGCCGCTGCGCCTAAGGATGCGTGCGCCGGCTGCCATATCGCCAATGCCGACAACATGGTGTTTACGAAATTCTATTCACCGATCCTGAACGCGAAATAGTCGTCGCTCCGGGGCGGGCGCAACCGTGCGCCCGCTCCCAGAACGTTACACACCGGAGGGCAGAAACAATGAATTGCCGAAAAACCCATCGCAGCAAAGCTGCACGAAGCTTTCGGGGCCCGTAACCCTCACTCGAAAACCCGATCGCGCCTCAGCAACTACCTAACCGCCAGCTCGTAGGTCGTGAATCTATCGCCCAGAAGTTCGGTTGCATAGACGTTTTTCGCGATCTTGCGCAGAAACCTGTACTCGGGACGAGTATGCCGCAGATGTATCGCTACTAACTCATGCCCAAGTTCGTTTGCCCAGCCCATAACATCACGAAAAACTTTCGGCCCAAGCCCCCAGTAGTCATCATCAATGACAATCGCAATCTCGTACCTGTGATCATCCGGCTGGATGCCACACCAACCGGCAAGTTGGTCATCGACCGCGATTGCCCTGACCCGACAACCGCGATTGGAATCTATGTTGATTTTCTCCTTGAGCCAGCGATCCACCGTGCAGACGGTGAACATCGGATGCTCGATCAAATGCTCTCTTATTTTCTTTTTGTTCAATAATGCTACGAATTCCGCAGGATCTATTTCGTCCAGTCGCAGATATTCTATGTGTTTCATAGCGTTATCTTAATTTTAGGCACAATACCGCTGTTCACTTCTGCGGCAAAGCACCGTTGCAAGGAGGGTAAAAAAGTTAAAGACAATGTGTTTCCTTACTGAAATGAGCTGAACAGTTGTCTAGCGACTTGCTGGGAGAAGACAAGACGACTCAGTCAGTGCTCGATTCCCGTGCGAATATGGCTCGACGCGCCTGCCAGAAGTGCGCCCACAGATCCGCGGCCGGGAATGACCACGCCTGGGGCAAGATCCAACAGTGGCCGCAGAACAAAATCGCGATCAGCCATGCGTGGATGGGGCACAACGAGATCCGGCGTGTCGATTACGTGATCGCCGTAGAGCAGAAGATCAAGGTCCAGTGTGCGCGGCCCCCAGATCTGCCCGTCGCGGACGCGGCCATGGGCGGATTCGATGGCTTGCAGTTCCTTCAGTAGGCCATGTGGCTTAAGCGTGGTGACCAACTCCGCCACTGCATTGAGGTAATCCGGCTGATCGGACGGGCCCTGCGGCCGGCTGCGGTATAGGGGCGAGCACCTTACCGATTCGATACCATCGACCGCGGCCAGCGCGGCCATTGCGGATTCGAGCAACTCTTGCGATCGCCCCAAATTGCTACCCAGACCGATATAGCATGGGACCATGCTCACTCTTCGGCAGGCGTTCTGGGTTTGCGCCGTCGACGGGGGCGGCGGCGACGGGTCGAAGCGCCGGCAGGTCGGGTGAGACGCGAACGCTCCTGTTCGTCGCCATTGGACATTTTTATCCAGAAATCCGCCACTTCCTGCTCAACCTCGCCGGCCTGTGCCCGAAGCAGGAGGAAGTCAAACCCAGCGCGAAACTTCGGATGTTCCAACAGACGCAAGGCCCGTTTGCCCGAACGAATCTCGAAGCGGGGCTGCATCGTCCACACCTCCCGCATCACCTGGCTGAACCGGCGCGGAATGGCGACGCGGTCCACTTGGCGGCGCAGCACATCGTCGGCGGCCCGATGCACAAGTTGCACTGGCGGCACATCCTCCAACTCACCCAGCACCTGCATCTCCCTGCGCAGCGGCTCCCAAAGCAGCGCGGCAAAAAGAAAGGCGGGTGTAACGGGTTTGTCCAAGGACACCCTCTCGTCGGTGTTCTTCAATGCCTGCGCCACGAAGGTGATGGGAAACTGATTCTCCTCTTCCTCCAGGCAATGATCGGTATCCGGGAACAAGTGGCGAAACAGATCGTAATGCCGCAAGGCTTCGAAGGTCTGAAGTCCGTAGCCGGCCAGAAACAGCTTCAGCACCTCATCAAACAACCGCGCCGCGGCAATTCCATCAAGCAGGTCCCCGAGCTCTTGTATCACGTGTTCGCTGGCCGGATCGATCTTGAAACCGAGCTTGACCGCAAACCGGACCGCCCGCAGCATCCGCACCGGGTCCTCACGAAAACGCAGGCCGGGTTCGCCGATCATCCGCAGCAGCCCCTGACGCAGGTCCTCAACACCACCGGTATAGTCTACTACGGAGAAATCATTGATATCGTAATACAAGGCATTTACGGTGAAATCTCTGCGCCAGGCATCCTCTTCGATGGTGCCGTAGACGTTGTCCCTCACCAACCGTCCGTTTTCGATCTGGCGGCCATCCTCATCGTCGGTGCTGTGTGCGCGAAATGTCGCCACTTCGATGATCTCACGCCCGAAATGGACATGGGCCAACCGAAAACGCCTACCGATCAATCGGCAGTTGCGAAATACCTCCTTGACCTGTTCCGGGCTGGCGTCCGTCCCGACGTCAAAATCCTTCGGTTCCCGCCCCAGCAACAGATCACGCACGCCACCACCTACCAGATACGCCTGATAGCCTGCATTTTTCAGTCTATACAACACCTTGAGCGCATTGGGACTGATCTGCGAGCGAGAAATATTGTGCTCGGAGCGTGGCAGCACACGCACGGTCCGCACTTGGTTTGCGTCGACCGCTTCCTCGCGGGTGCCAGCGGAGCCCCCCCGATCGGGGCGTACCTTGGAGAGAATCCAGTTGAGCATGAATTGTGTAGTTACCACTTGAGCAGGAAAGCGCGGCGCGTATAATACCATTCCGCTGAGGCTCTCGCAGTCTCGCTCTGCTCCCATCGTCT
This sequence comes from Chromatiales bacterium, assembly GCA_020445565.1. Lineage (GTDB taxonomy): Bacteria > Pseudomonadota > Gammaproteobacteria > JAGRCI01 > JAGRCI01 > JAGRGI01. The sequence goes on along the minus strand of JAGRGI010000035.1, from coordinate 47,415 downwards.
AGCGGTTAGGACGCCGCCCTCTCACGGCGGTAACAGGGGTTCGAATCCCCTTGGGAGTACCATTTCCCTCTCATCCTTCTAGAACAGTTCTTGACCGCGCCTTGAACGGGCGCCCAGGGACCCGGCAAGCCCCCGACAATGTTACTGCCTGCGCGGGTGATTTTCCCTTAGGCGCTCAATCGTCATAATTTTTCCATACATCCCGTTCCTGTACCTGGCCCTTGCGGCGATCCACACCCTTGCGGCGGTCGGAATCCAGGCGGAAAGTCTGACGGCGTTCGCGGCCGCTGCGCCGGTCTTTATTGACTCGCCTGTTGGGCAATCCGGCATACAGGCAGGTGCATTCTTCCTGGTCGCACCCGTGCACCGGAAGTTTTGGGGCCGATTGGATGGGAAATTTCTTGCCTTCCATTGATGCTGTCGCCAAACATCCAGCGCGTTCCAGCACTACCCCGGTGAATACGCCGGCATCCCGAAGTCTTTGCAATTGTTCGCCAGGAGTGGCGCGGCGGGATATTGGATTGGGTGACCGTTCTGCGCGCCGCTCGTCCCGAGACGAAGCGATACTGAAATAAGCCAACGCGCCGATGACAACGACTACGAGTATCAGGAATACCCATATCATCCGCTGTTCCCCCGTTATTTACGGGCATTGGCAGAGCCCGTTAGTTTCTTGTTTCAGGAACTGATTCTGGAGAGTTTTCGTGCGCGAGCGCTAGCCATCATGACAAAAACGCGGCGTTCCAGCCAAAGGAGTACATAGCCCGGTGAACCCCTCTGTACGCCACATCTGCGGAAGGCAGCCGCTCGCGACGAAATGTGTCTGCTTCAGACAACCACCCGATACTCTCATCATTGACGGGTCTGATCGCGGCTGGCGAAAAAACGCGTCCGGGGGACAGTAAAACAGCCCGGCACCAAACGCAACTATGGATAACCCTTACCAATTCAAGAGGTTTGGCAATGCTCAGCAGGGAGAAGCAGAATCGGAGGCAGGATACGGCAATCGCAAACAGGCAGGCATGGGCGCCCTACGGAATCAGCCTTGATGGCGGGAAGACGGCCCCAAGTCGTGAGGTTGGGACATGGATTCCAGTACGGTTCTTGAGCGACGGGACAGAAGCGGTTTCGCCACGCGGGATATTACGCCGGCTGCAATGATGGACCAAAAACCGATATCGACCCAGATCGGCGGCACGTCCAAGCCCGTGTCGTAAAACAACGTGGACGTAATCGCGAAGATCGACGCGGCTGCCAAACTACCCAGCAACCACCACATAGCTACCTCCTCAGTTACCATCTCATTGCGAGCCCCCTGCACGCATATGATCAACATTAACTCTAATATACTGATTTACTTATATACATTGATCGATCGCAATGCTGTGGTGCTTGTCACAAATGTTTCAATTTCCACAGGGTCACCAGAAGCGGTCTCCGGCGCGGGTGGATTTGCCCAGGCAGTACATCACCATCGCGTAGTTGTAGCCGTGCTTATCCCACCAATCCCCGGCACATTTCTGTAACAACTGAGCCACGCGCGACTGTACCGGAGCAGGCTGATTGATCAATGCCTCGGCGAAGTCCACGAACTGCCTGGCCCCCTTTTCGTGCACGCCCAGGCACAATTTCTTTTGCAGGTCGCGCCTGGGCCACAATTCCTGGCAGCGTTCCTCGACCCCCGCATTGACACGGGCGGCACGAACCAATTGGGGCTCTTCCGCCTTTTTTTGAGGCCGTGCGGGCAGATCCTTAGGTGCGCTGGCGCTCCAACGGGCGGCCTGCACACCGCTGGAGGCGGACAGAAACAACGTCAGGAGGAAGAAAATGGGAACGTTGCTCATTACCGGCTCACGACCTCTATCGGCTCTTGCTGGTGTCGATAGCGGCGATTGACGGTAATTCTGAACAGTCGGAGCAATAAAGAAGGTGGGGCGGGGTCAGGTGAGTGGATCGATACCCTGCCGAGGTATCAGCGCCTGGCAGGGTAGTGAAGACGGCGAAGCGTGGTCAGCTCCGGCGGCGCCTAAACAACTTGAACACCAAAAGCAATACCAGCGCGCCACCGATGGCCAGTGCGATGCTCGGCAGATTGATGCCGGTGAAGGTGGCAATACCGAAGAAAGAGCCAAGGAAGTTACCGATAAAGGCGCCGGCAATACCAATCAGAATGGTACCGATCAAGCCGCCGGGGTCATCCCCCGGCATGATCACCTTGGCAATCACGCCAACCACCAAGCCCAGCACGATCCACGTGCCTACCTCTTGTACTACCGGGTCTGCAAGGAAGTTTTCCATGGGTCCGAAACTCCAGGATCAACGATAAAAGGGGCTGTAGTATAACGGCTCTTGAGTGACACACTGATGTTTGCTGACATACCTTTACTTTCGGGCCTGATACGCTGATTGTGTGAGCAAAAGCAAGTTTGGACTGGATTTCTCTCGAACTCACGGCGGCCGGCTTCTACGCTAATAAGTATTGTTGTGCTCACTGGCGCGTGGGCCATCCGCCCCGGGAGGAAGCCGCCTCCGTGACCCATCCCCCCTCGCCTTCGGAACACGCATTGGCCCGTCAAGGCAGTGCGCCCCTGGACCTGCTACAGATCCTCGTCGACTTGCAATCCTCGCAGGGTTGTCTGTCCGCGGAGGTATTGGAGGAGGTTTCGCACGCACTCTCCATGCCCCTGGCCCAGGTGCGAGGAGTCGCCGAGTTCTATCACCTGTTCTCACGCTACTCCCCGTGCCGGTACCGCGTGTTGTTCGCCGACAACGTCATCGAGCGTCTGGCCGGCATGGAGAGTCTGCTGATTCGCCTGTGCGAACACTTGGGCATCGATCCAGGCAAGGTCCGCTGCGACCACCGGGTCATGGTCGGTACCACCTCCTGCATTGGCCTGAGCGATCAGGGACCGGCCGCCTTGGTCAATGGCCTGCCCATCACCCGGCTGGACGCGCAACGTATCGACGCCATGGCCGAACACATCGAACAAACCATACCGGTGGGCGACTGGCCATCGGAGTGGTTCCAGGTAACCCCCAATCTGCTGCGTGCCGACCACTTACTCGCCGAACCCTGGGAGGTCGGTGCCGCGCTGGGAGTGCTGGCCCGTCAGGGTGCCGCCGAAGTCCTGGATTGTCTGGATCAGGCCCGACTGCGCGGCATGGGTGGCGCCGGCTTCCCTACCGCAAGCAAGTGGCGAAGCTGTCGCGATACACCGGCAGATCGGCGCTTCGTGGTCTGCAACGCAGACGAAGGCGAACCCGGCACCTTCAAGGACCGACTGCTTCTCCAGTCCCACGCCCATCAGATAATCGAAGGCATGACCCTGTGCGCCGCCATCGTCGGTGCCAACCATGGTGTCATCTATCTACGTGGTGAATATGCCTTTCTCCTACCCGGCCTGCTGGGGGTATTGGAGCAGGCACGGCAGTCGGAACGGCTCGGCACTATCATACGGGGCTTCCCCGGCTTCTCCTTCGACATCAGTGTCGAAGTCGGTGCCGGCGCCTATGTCTGCGGCGAGGAATCCGCCTTGCTGGAATCGCTGGAAGGCCGCCGTGGGAATCCGCGCATCCGCCCCCCCTACCCGACCCAACGTGGTTATCTCGGCGCACCGACGGTGGTCAACAACGTCGAAACTTTCGCCGCCGCCGCCCGCATCGTCGCCAATGGAGAAGAAGCCTATCGGCTCGCCGGCCGTGGCGAGCCGGGTACCAAGCTGCACAGCGTCAGTGGCGATTGCCCGCGACCGGGTATTTACGAGCTGCCGGCCGGCACCCCGGTGCGCGAACTCCTGGAACTGTGCGGCGCGCAAGACACCGGCGCGGTGCAGGTGGGGGGTGCCGCGGGAACCTTGCTGAGCCCCGCCGAGTTCGACCGCCGTCTGGGCTTTGAGGACTTACCCAGCACCGGCTCATTCATGATCTTCAACCGGCGAAGAGACCCGATCAACGTGGTGCAGCGCTTCACACACTTTTTTGCCGAGGAGAGTTGCGGCTTCTGCACCCCTTGCCGTGTCGGAACCGCATTGCTGCGTGACCTTGCAGACAAACTGTTCCAGGGCCGGGCGGCGCCCCGAGACCTCGACGACATGCATCGCATCTCCCGACTGCTGAAGTCCACCAGTCTCTGCGGACTGGGGGCCACGGCACCTAACCCGGTGCTGGATTTATTACACCGTTTCCCGGCTCAGGTCCAAGCGCGACTCTGTAGGGCGGATCAGCAACCCGCCTTCGATCTGGACGCCGCCCTGGCACCGGCCCGGGCATTGACGGGAAGGGACGATTGACCATGACCGCCTATTTTCAGATCGATGGCGTGCCCATCCCCTTCGAATCGGGCCAGACCATCATGGACGCCGCCCTGGCGGCCGGGCAGTACATCCCCCATTTGTGTCATAACCCGGAGTTCCGCCCACACGGCAGTTGCCGGGTCTGTACTGTGCGTGCGGATGGACGCTTCGTCGCCGCCTGTACCTTTCCCGCCAGCGAGGGCGCCAAGGTGGAATGCGCCAGCGATGAATTGCGCGAGCTGCGCAACGGCTTACTGCAAATGTTGTTCGTGGAGGGCAATCATGTTTGTCCCGGCTGCGAGAAAAGCGGCGCCTGCCAGCTTCAGGCCGTGGCCTATTACTGCGAAATGCTGGCTCCGGAACTGCCTCACTTCTTCCCGCGTCGACATGTGGACGCAAGCCACCCGGACCTCGCCATCGACTATGGCCGCTGCATCCTTTGCGAACTCTGCGTTCGCGCCAGCCGGGAGGTCGACGGTAAGAGCATCTTTGCCATCGGCGGTCGAGGCATCAAGGCACACCTGCTGGTCGACTCCCCCAGCGGCAAGTTGGGAGACACCGATATGAGCGTCCACGACAAGGCCGCCCATGTCTGTCCGGTGGGGGCGATACTCATCAAGCATCGCGGCTATGACCGCCCCATTGGCCAGCGCCTGTATGACCAACGCCCGGTAAGCGTGGTCGGCGACGTGATTCAGGCAGAGGAAACGCGCGATGACTAGACCACGCATCGCCACGGCCTCCCTGGCCGGCTGTTTCGGCTGTCACATGTCGTTTCTGGACATCGACGAACGGCTGTTCGAACTGGTCCGGCACGTGGATTTCGATCGCACCCCGCTGACCGACATCAAGGCTATCGGCCCCTGTGACGTGGGCCTGATCGAGGGCGGCTGTGCCAATGCGGAAAACGTGGAAGTGCTGCGGGCGTTCCGCCAGCAGTGCAAGGCGCTGGTGGCGCTGGGGGCCTGTGCCATCAATGGCGGCATTCCGGCCATGCGCAACCAGTTCAGTCTGCAAGAAATTCTTGCCGAGTCCTATCTGGACGGCATGGGGCTGGACCAGGGCCAGATCCCCAACGACCCGGAGATTCCCCTGCTGCTGGACAAGGTCTACCCAATACATGAAGTGGTTCAGGTGGATCACTTCCTACCTGGATGCCCGCCCAGCGGCGACGCCATCTGGACCTTCTTACAGGAACTGCTCAGCGGTCAGGCCATCCGCCTGCCCTACACGCAGATACACTACGACTGACTATGAACCACGATCTGGAAACCGCCGAGCACCCGGAAACGCTCAAACGGGTGGTCATCGAACCCCTGACCCGCGTCGAGGGCCATGGCAAGGTCACACTGTTGCTGGACGAGGACGAGCACATCCAGCAGGCGCGACTGCATATCGTCGAGTTCCGGGGCTTCGAAAAGTTCATCCAGGGCCGACCCTATTGGGAGGTGCCGGTGTTGGTACAACGCCTGTGCGGCATCTGCCCGGTTTCCCATCATCTGGCCGCCGCCAAGGCCGTCGACGCCCTGGTCGGGGTCCGGCAGCTTCCCCCCACGGCCGAGAAGATCCGCCGGTTGATCCATTTTGGCCAGACCCTGCAATCCCACGCCGTGCACTTCTTTCACCTCAGCTCCCCGGACCTGTTGTTCGGTTTCGAGGATGAGGTCAGCCATCGCAACATCGTCGGTGTGATTGCGGACCACCCGGACATTGCTCTCAAAGGGGTGAAACTGCGCAAGTTCGGCCAGGAGGTAATACGCGTCGTCTCCGGCAAACGCGTACACGGGACGCTGGCGGTACCCGGCGGAGTGAACAAGGCCCTTAGCCGGGAAGATCGCGACTACCTGCTGCGCCAGACCGACGAAGTACTGGCTTGGAGCCGCGACGCAGTGGATCTGGTCAAGCGCCTGTATGTCGCCAACTCGGCATTCCACGACCGTTTCGGACGTATCGATTCCCATTGGCTGAGCCTGGTGGACAGCGACGGCAACCTGGAGATCTATGATGGCAGTCTGCGCACCCGCGACGACTCCGGCTGTATGATCTTCGACCAGGCCCCCTGCGACGACTATGCCGAGTTCATCCGCGAGGGCATCAAGCCCTGGACCTACATGAAATTCCCCTTCTTGATCACCCTGGGGCGGGAAGACGGCTGGTACCGGGTCGGTCCGCTGGCCAGGGTCAACAATTGTGACCAGATCGCCACCCCCCTGGCCGAGGCGCAACGCCGGGAATTCCTCGCCCAGGACGCCGCGGGCCACCCCATCCGCGCGCCGCTGGCCTACCACTGGGCACGCATGATCGAACTATTGCACTGCGCCGAGGCCATCGTCGGCCTGTTGCGGGACCCGGACATCCTCGGCGGAGAGCTGCAACTCCGCGGAGAGCCCCGACAGGAAGGCATCGGCGTGATCGAAGCGCCTCGCGGCACCTTGTTTCACCACTACCGAATCGACGAGCAGGGCCTGATCGAAAAGGCCAACCTGATCGTCTCCACCACCAACAACAACCAGGCCATGAACGAATCCATCCGGGCCGTGGCCAGGGAATTCCTCGACGGTCATGAACTGACCGAGGGCCTGCTCAATCATATCGAAGTGGCCATTCGCGCCTACGACCCCTGCCTGTCCTGCGCCACCCACGCCGTCGGCAAGATGCCGCTGTCCCTGGAACTGCTCGACTGCAACGGCCGACTGCTCAATCGCCTGGAGCGAAATTCCAGGGGAAGCTGCGAACTGGCCTGAACGGCACCATCCTTCGTTTTTTCCGAACCTGCTCAAGATTTCATCCCCGGCGGCCGATGACTTTCCCGTCTTCGCGCCGCTACGACTCTGTATTCGGCCGTTCGTCTCGATTCAACCGCCGGACGCTACATGAAGCCCTTGAGTCCCCTGTTGTTCGGAACCCTTTTGCTACTGTTCTGCCCCCCTATCAGCGCACAAGCGCAAACCGAGGAGCGGCCCTCGGCAGACCAGTCCCCCGCCACCACACAGATCATCGTGCCGGTTCCACAACGCCACGGTCAGGCACCGGCAAAGGCGGCTCTCGGCAAGCAGCTGTTCAATGAGCCGCTATTGTCGCCAGATCGATCAGCGAGCTGTGCTACCTGTCATCCTGTCGACTCCGGAGGTGCAAAGAATCGACGCTCGCTGCCGGAAACGCAGAGACGGAGGGTCAAACTGGACATTCCCAGCGTCATCAACAGCCGCTTCAACCTCTCACAATCCTGGGATGGCCGAGCACCCGATCTGGAGACGCAGGTCGACGAATGCCTCCAACCGGAAAGCCAGACGGCAGCGGGCTGGCCAGCCATCGAGCGCAGGCTCCGCGACAACCCGGAATACCTCCGGGCCTTTCACCGGGTGTACGGCACCGAACCCAGGGCGGAACAGGTGCGCGACGCCCTCGCCAGTTACCAACGCACCCTGATCAGCACCAACAGCCCATTCGACCGCTGGCTGCGTGGAGAGAACCCACACCTCGACGCGAACGCGGTCGCCGGCTATCACCTGTTTCTGGACTACGGCTGTGCCGCCTGCCACAACGGTATCAATGTCGGCGGGAACCTCTACTCCTACCTGGGCGCCTATGGCGACTCCTTCGAAGGCCGCGGTCGTAAACGCCCGTCAGATCTGGGGCGGTTCAATGTGACCGGCAACCCGGACGACCGATTCGTATTCAAGGTCCCCGGCCTGCGCATGGCCTCGGCCAGCGCCCCCTACTTCCACGACGGCAGCGCGGCAACCTTGAATGAGGCGATTGAAACGATGACGTTCTACCAGTTGGGGAGAAAAATCTCCGCCGAAGACGTACGCATGCTGGTTGCCTTCATCGTCAGTCTGGCTGGCGAAATACCCAGGGACGGGCAGTGACCGGCGACGTCGACAGGTTCTTCGTGACTTTGCGCATCGCGGCGCTGATCGGCCTCTGCTGCCTGAGCCTGAGCGCGTGCGCCCCGGCGGTGCCGGGCACGACGAATGACCATCAAAATGTCGGGGAAAATCTTGCCAAACTGGTTCAGACAGACCAATCCCTTGACAATATGACCCTGCGTCTGGTCAACCTGCAACTGCCGAATCTGGACGGTATCACCGAACTGTCCCGCCAGTTCCGCCTCGCCAGTCAACGTCTGCGGCAAGATATGGGGCTGCGCGAAGCCGATCTTCTTGAGGCCGTGAACAACTATCTGCAACGCGTGGATTTGAAACTGGAGATTCTGGAGCGAATCAAATTTCAGGCGGCCATTTTAAGGAACAGCCTCAGCTACCTTCCAAAGGCGGTCGAGAGCGTCCAGCCCGAGGTGGACGCCCAACAGCAGGCCCTCATGCAAGCCATTCTGGTGAGTGTGCAGCAGCACAATCTGCTGCCCTCACCGCGACATCGGCTTGAGCTGCACCAGCTGCTGCAAGATCCGGCGTTGACCGCCCTCAAACACCAAGAAGGGGGAGTGAACCATATCCTCTTTCACGTACACACCAATCTGGCGGTGCGCGACCGACTCGACCGCCTGCTGGCCGAATACTTCGAGGCAGCACCGGCCCATGAGCTGCGCACCCTGCATATCGCCCATGCCCATTACTTCGAACGCCTGGCCGATCGCACCCGGTTACAGAATATGGAGCTGGTGGGTCTGGTCATCGCCCTCTTTATCGGTCTGCTGCTTACCCTGCTGCACCTGCGCCGGGCCAACCAACTGGCGCGCAGCACGTTCGAGAAGTTGCGCGATGCGGTAGAAAGCACTACCGAGGGGTTCGCCCTGTTCGATGCCAACAACCACCTGGTGCTGAACAATCGGCGCTTCGGCGAGCATTACCCCTGGTTGCGCGATCACCTCAAACCTGGCGTTTCCTGGCAAACCCTGGAGCAGCTCGACAGCGCCAACGCGGCCGAATCCCAAGGTTATCTGAGCCGCTTGTCGGCCCACGCCGGCGATGATCGGCAAATCACCTGCCGGCTGCCCGATGAACGCTGGCTGCAAATCAGCCAAAACCGAACCCAAGACGGCGGCCGCGCGCTCATTCAGGTGGATATCAGCACCGCCAAACACACCGAAGACCAGCTTCGTCGCCTGTCGCGCGCCGTGGAACAAAGCCCCGTGGGCGTCACCATAACCGACCGACGCGGGCAAATTCTGTACGTCAATCCCCACTTCGAGGAGATCACCGGTTTTCTCGCCGAAGAAGTCATGGGACGCGATCCGAGATTTCTCACTCCCGGTGAAGCCTCTCAGAAGCTGAACAGGGAAATTTGGCGAACCATCCGGTCAGGCAAACAATGGCGTGGCGAGATGCGCAACTGCCGCAAGGACGAGTCCACGTTTTGGGCCTCCGTGTCCATCTCGCCGGTACGCGACCGAAGCGGAAACGTTCGGGAGTTCGTCGCCGTTACCGAAGACATCACCGTCCGCAAGGAGACCGAAGAACAATTATCCCTTTCAGCGGCAGTCCTTGCTGCCACAACCGAAGCCATCGCGGTAACCGATGAAGACAATCGGATCGTCATGGTCAATCCCGCCTTCACCCGCATCACCGGCTATGAAGCGAACGACGTCCTGGGTTCGAACCCTTCGATGCTCAGCTCCGGCAGACAGACACCGGCGTTCTACCGTGAGATGTGGCAGGATTTGTATGCAAGTGGTCACTGGGAGAACGAGATATGGAATCGGCGCAAGGACGGCGAGATCTATCCGGAGTGGCTGTCCCTGACCCTGGTGCGCGACAAACAAGGCCAGCCGGTCAACCATATTGCCGTGTTCAGCGACATCAGCCACCGCAAGGAGGCCGAGGAGAAAATCCGCTGGCAGGCGCAATACGATGCACTTACCGGTTTGCCGAATCGCTATCTGTTTCGTGATCGACTCTCCCGGGCGGTGGCCTCCGCGGAACGATCCGGCCTGCCCTTTGCCCTGTTGCATATCGACCTGGACCGCTTCAAGCTGGTCAACGACAGCTTCGGCCATCAGCTGGGCGATGACCTGCTCGCCCAGGCGGCCGACCGGATCAACCGCCTGCTGCGAGCCACCGATACCGTGGCACGTCTGGGCGCGGACGAGTTCGCAATCATCCTGACCGACGTCGAAAGCGAAAAAACCGCCGCCACAGTCAGCGACCACCTCATCCGCGAGTTGTCCCGTGCCTTCAGCCTGGAAACGCAGCAGGCATTTATCGGTGCCAGTATCGGCATCAGCCTGTATCCCGCCGACTCGGACGATCCTGCCACCCTGATACGCTTCGCCGACCTGGCCTTGCACCGGGCCAAGGCCGCCGGACGCGGAGTCTATTGCTTCTACCACCCGGAAACAGACGGTTACGTAGGCAGACGCATGCAGTTGGAGATCGAATTGCGTAGTGCCCTGGACGGCAATCAGTTCCACCTGCAATTCCAACCCATCGTCAATGCCGAGACCGGGTATATGCACGGGGCAGAATGCCTGCTGCGCTGGAACCACCCGAAAATGGGCCCGATCTCGCCCGCCACGTTCATTCCGCTGGCCGAAGAAGGCGGACTGATGCCAAGCATAGGGCTTTGGGTCCTGCAAAATGCCTGTGCACAGCTGGCTCGCTGGCGGGAAATGGCGTTGCCGCCTTTCTACGTCTCGGTAAACGTATCCGCAAGGCAGTTGAATGACCCCAAAATGGCCCCCAAACATATCGAGCGCATCATGCGGGCCTACGGTATACCGGCAAAACTCCTGGTGTTGGAGATCACCGAGAGTGTGCTGATCGGCAACAGCGACCGAATTCGCCAATGGATAGATGGTGTACGCAGGCTCGGTATTCGTATCTCGCTGGACGATTTCGGCACCGGTTACTCCTCGTTGGCCTATCTCAAGCGTTTTCCGGTCAGCACCTTGAAAATCGACCGCTCCTTCGTCAAGGATCTCCCCGATGACCCCAACGATGCCTCACTGACAGAGGCCATACTCGCCATCGCCCGAAGCCTGAAGCTAAACGTGATCGCCGAAGGTGTGGAAACCCCAGAGCAGGTGGAGTTCCTTCGCCGCCGCGGCTGTCCCTGCCTGCAGGGGTTTCATTTCAGCCGTCCGCTGGACCCGGATCAACTGGCGCGCTTCGTCACCGAAAACACCGGCCGCTTAGCCGACACCACGCCTTGAGCCAGTTCGTCCGAGGCGCTTGCCGCAAGCGCAGAGGCGCGCGATAGTGTGCCCATGTCCGAAGGCTCGCTGCTTTGCCGATTACGAAACGCCCGCGCTCGCCTGCAACTTGGGCAGCACCACTACGACAGCAAAAATCTGCCGGCGCTGGTGGAGAACATCGCTGCACGCCTCCTTGATACGGGCCTCGATCCCGAGCTGCCGTTGGCTATCCTGGCTGACGATCAAACTTCGCTGATCATGACCCTGCTGGCGGCCCATCGGCTCGATATCGCCGCACTGCCGCTGCCCAGGAACCACCCGCAATGTGAGGAACTGCTCGGCCAATGCGGTATCGGCCAGACGCTGCATATTCACCCTGACGGGTTCCGGCTCAAGCGCAGCGCATCACAACACCCAACGTCACCGTCCCCCGTTCGACTGCTTGTGGCGACGGGCGGCAGCGGCGGCCATACGCGGGTGGCGATGCTGGGCGCAGGGCAGATCATGGCCGCGGCCCGCCTGGGCGCGCAGCTCACAAACCTGGATGACCAGGACGGCTGGCTGATCCCCTTGCCCTGCCACCATATCGGCGGTTTGGCGGCGATATACCGCGGACTTCTCGCCGGGTCACTGGTCCACGTTCTCCAACCGACAAACACCGCAGAGCTGACGACGGCCCTGCGAGACCCCCGCATTTCCCACGTTTCCCTGGTGCCGACCCAATTGGCAAGGCTGGTTGAGTCGGCACACACGGCGCCAGAGAATCTGCGTTGCGTGCTGGTTGGCGGAGCACACGTTCCAACTACGTTGCTGCAACGGGCCACCAACCTGGGTTGGCCGGTTCACACCAGTTACGGCATGAGTGAGAGTTGTGCCATGGTTTGCATGGACGGCATGGCCTTGCCCGAGACCCGTATAGGGTTGAACGCCGACGGCCGAATCCAGCTGAGCGGCCCCACCATCATGCTCGGCTACGCCGAGCCCGGTCTACGCCCCGGAACGGGTCTGGGCAGCGATGGCAGTTTCTGCACCAGCGACCTGGGCCGTTTCAATTCCCAGGGGCATCTGCAACTCCTCGGGCGTGCCGATCACGCCTTCCAAAGCGGTGGGGAAACCCTGCATCCCGAGCTGATAGAAGCTGCCCTGGCCGACTGCTCCTGCCTTAGCGAAGCCGCGATCACCTACCTTGCGGACGCGCAATGGGGCCAGGTTTGTGTGCTGGTCTACCGCGGCACCTGCGATGCCGCTGGTGTGGACACCTGGTGTCGCCGCCATCTGCCACCGTACTGGCGACCCAAATGGGTGTTTCGGGTAGACCGTCTCCCGCTCAGCGCCGCCGGTAAGCTCGATCGACGGCGTCTGACGGGCATGGCATCGAAACTTCACCAAAGCTGAGCATCGCCTCACCGACGACTCAAATCAAATTCCAGGGGATTTGTCGCCCCGGCTGGTACACATATACCAAGGCAGCCCTACGCGCTTTCCACCAAACTGACGGAAAACCCGAACACGCAGCCGTGCATCAGTCCACCATATTCCGGTGGCTCTCGGCCGGGACTTCCGTCGCGCAGAGGCAGACCATGATCACTAAAACAGCCCACGTCGTTGTCGCAATATCGCTTGTTTTCAGCGCCAACGCCTACGCGGACACCGCCAAAGGGCGGATTCACTTCCTCTCCAACAAGGCGAAGACCATCCAGATCGTCCAGGACGGCAATGCGGTGCTGGTCTCCTTCGACGACAATACTGAGTTCGTCAATGCTGATGGCGCCAAGGAATTGGGCCACGACGACTTGATCGTTATCGAATACCAGGCAGGCAAGCCGGCGACAAAAATCACCAAACAGGTATTTGGCATCGCCAAGGAACTGGAGGTCGACGTCGACCAACTGGAGGCGATACGCCACGGCAGTACCCCCTACGTGTTGGTGGATGCCAGACCGCCGAAACGCTTCGGCGCCGGTCATATCCCAGGTGCCATCTCCATCGCCGGAGATAAAATTGCCGAGAACGCCGACAAGCTTCCGGCAGACAAAAACCACCTCATCATCTTCTATTGCGGCGGCCCCACCTGCCCGTTCACGGCCAAGGCCATTGCCGGTGCACAAGCCCTGGGCTACACCAATGTCAAGGGCTTCCAGGCCGGTCTTCCCGGCTGGAAGAAGGCCGGCAAACCAGTGTCCGCATCGCCTGCCTGGGTAGCGGAAAACCTTAACGAGAACCACGTTGTCCTGGACACGCGGGCACAGCCGGGTAATGAACATCTCCCCACGGCGGCGACCATGCCCGCCACCTACTTCACCGGCTGGACCAGCTATTTCGTCAACAACGGGGTCAAAGCACGCCTCCCGGGGGCATCGGATAAGGCCGCGCCCATCATCCTCTATGGCGCGACGGATCAGGACCCGGATCTGCTGGTTGCCTTTGGCGAACTGAAGAAATGGGGCTACAAGAATCCGTCCATCATGGAAGGCGGAATCAGCGACTGGAAGTCCGCCGGCCGTAAGCTCGAGTCCGGCGCGCCCGCAGACCAGATCCGCTACGTTCGCAAACTGCGCAAGGGTGCCATCGAGCCGGCCAGATTCAAGACCCTGGCCACCGACCCCGCCGCAGCCGCCATCATCGACGTCCGCGCCAAGAATGAGACCGGTGGCGGCGCCGTCAAGGGCGCCCTGCTAATCCCCTTGGACGAGTTGGAAAGCCGCGCCTCGGATCTGCCCACGGACAAGCCAATCATCACCTACTGCTCCAACGGCATCCGGGCGGAAATGGCCTACGAGCTCTTGAAGAACAAGGGATTTGAGCAGGTGAACTTCCTCAACGAGACGATTCACCCCGCTGCGGACGGCAGTTTCCGTATCGAATAGGGAGCGGGCGACCGACACGGTCGCGAATCAAACCCCCAATCCAGGAAAGCACGCCGTGAACCTGAATCGACGCCAATTCTTGAAACTTAGCGGCAGCGCCGCCGCCACGGCCACCGTGGCCGGCAGCGGACTGCTAACGGGCTGCTCCAGCGGTCCGCGCCGGCCCGGAACCGGCGAAATCGCCAGCAGCCCGACCATCTGTGACATCTGCTTCTGGAAATGCGCCGGCACGGTGTATACCGAAAACGGCAAACCCTGGAAGGTGGTGGGCAATCCGGACGATGTCCACAGCAATGGCCGTTTGTGCACCCGCGGCACCGGCGGTATTGGCTCCTATATGGATCGCGACCGGCTCACCAAGCCGCTGATGCGGGTGGAGCGCAACGGCAAACAGGTGTTCGAGCCGGTGGATTGGAACCAGGCGCTCAATTTCATCGCCAGCCGTATGCGCAAAATCGCCGAAGAACAGGGCGAAGACCGTATTGCCCTGTTCAGCCACGGCGCCGGCGGCGCCCATTTCAAACACCTGCTCAAATCCTTTGGTGCCGACAGCTATGCCGCTCCCTCGTTCGCCCAATGTCGCGGTCCCCGCGAGGTAGCCTTCAAGCTCACCTATGGTGAAGGCGTGGGTTCTCCGGATCGCACAGACATGGAGAACTCCCGCTGTATCGTGCTGATCGGCTCGCACATCGGTGAAAATCTGCACAACGGCCAGGTGCAGACCCTGACCCGCGCGATCGAAAACGGCGCCACGCTGATCACCGTCGACCCGCGCTTCTCGGTACCCGCCGGTAAATCCAAACACTGGCTGGCCATCGAACCCGGCACCGACATTGCCCTGCTGCTGGCCTGGATGAATGTCATCATCGGCGAGGAGCTTTACGACAAGGACTACGTCAACAAAAATACCACCGGTCTGCCGCAACTGGCCCGCCATGTACGCCCGTTCACACCCGAGTGGGCTTGGCTGCAGACCGGCATCGAGCCTGACAAGATCCGTGCCTCGGCCCGCGACATGGCCGCTGCCGCGCCAGCCACGCTGATCCATCCCGGCCGTCACGTAACCTGGTACGGAGACGATACCCAGCGGAGCCGGGCAATCGCCATTCTGAACGCCCTGCTGGGTTCCTGGGGCCGACCTGGCGGTTTCTACTACCAAGAGAAGGTAAAGCTGCCCAAGTTCCCTCTACCGAAATATCCCCACGCCAAGACGACAGAGAAGATTGCCAACAAGGGCAAATTCCCGTTCGCCTCCTCCGGCGTCACCAATGCCGTTATCGACGCCTCCATCGGAGAAGATGCGCACTACAAGGGCTGGTTCATCTACGGTACCAACCTGCCCATGTCCCTGCCGGGCATCACCCACAAACTGCGTCAGGCCGCCGACCAGCTCGATTTGGTGGTTGTGGTGGACATCGTGCCCGCCGAGGTTATCGGTTATGCGGACATCGTGCTGCCGGAATGCAGCTACCTCGAACGCTACGACGACCTGCGCAACTCGCCGGAGCGCATTCCCTCTTTGGCACTGCGTATGCCGGCCTTCGAGCCCCTGGGCGACTCGAAACCCGGCTGGTGGATCGCCAAACAGCTGGGTGAGCGCCTGGGATTGGAAAAATACTTTCCCTGGAACGACTACAGCGAGGTGCTGGACTGGCAGCTCAAGCAGGTGGGCAGTTCCCTGGAAGAGATGCAGCGCATCGGCGTCAAGAACTTCCACCGCAAGACACCGGAATACCTGGACGACGATGCGCCTTTTCGATTCGGTACTCCCAGCGGCAAGATCGAACTCTATTCCCAGCAACTCAAAGACGCCGGCTTCGCCCCCATGCCGGTGTACACACCGCCGCAGAAGCCACCGGAGGATTACTACCGGCTGATCTACGGGCGGGCACCCGCACACACCTTCGGCCGCACATCGAACAATCCCCTGCTGTTCGAATTGATGCCGGAGAATGCCGTTTGGGTGAATCCTATCGCCGCGCAACGCTGGGGCTTGAACAGTGGTGATTACATACGGCTGAAGAACACAGAAGGCACCATGAGCAACCGGGTGCGGGTACGGGTAACCGAACGCATCCGACCGGATTCCCTATTCATGGCCCACGGCTTCGGCCACACCGAGCGCGGTCTGCGTCTGGCCAGCGGCGTCGGCGCGAACGATGCCGAGCTGATGAGCCATGTGAAGATCGACCCCATCATGGGCGGCACTGGCATGCGCAGCAACTTCGTCACCCTGGTCAAGGAGGAGGTCTGATATGTCACGTTACGCCATGGTGATCGACACCAGAACCTGCATCGGCTGCGGCGATTGCGTGGTCGCCTGCAAAACCGAAAACAACGTGCCCGCCGGACTGAACCGGGATTGGATAGTAGAGGCCACCAACGGCCGCTATCCCGACCTGACCACGGAATTCCGCTCGGAACGCTGCAACCACTGCTCCCACGCCACCTGCGTGTATTCCTGTCCCACCGGGGCCAGCCACTACTGGCGCGGCACCAACATCGTACTGGTGGACCCCGGCAAATGCACCGGTTGCAAGGCATGCATCGCCGCCTGCCCCTACGATGCACGCCTGATCATGCGGCCCGAAGGTTACATCGACAAATGTACCTTCTGCCACCACCGGGTGGAGGTGGGCAAGGACCCGGCCTGTGTGTCTACCTGCCCCACCAACTGCATGCACTTCGGCCGCATCGACGAGCCGGAAAGCCTGGTGAGCCGCCTGCTACGCGAGCGGCGCTCCAAGACCCTGTTGCCCGAAACCGGCAATCAACCCAACGTCTACTATCTGGTGTGATCATGGTCGAGGAGTTACTCATAACCGCCCGCGCCAACCCCAAGATCGACCCTTCCCTGGGCATCTGGAGTTGGGAAATCCCCGTCTATCTGTTCTTCGGCGGTCTCACCGCCGGCATACTGTTCTTCTCGGCCTGGATGATCCTGCGCAACCGTGACGAGGAAACGCCGTTCGCCGCCAGCCGTTACGCCATTTGGGCGCCGATCGTCCTGTCCATCGGCATGACAACGCTGTTCCTGGACCTGGAGCACAAACTCTACGTGTTCCGCTTCTACACCACCCTGCAACCCCTCTCGCCCATGTCCTGGGGTTCATGGGTGTTGCTGATCATCTATCCGCTGGCCATCCTGCTGACCCTGGCGACCCTGCGCAAGGGATACCCAATGCTGGCAGGCTTGCTTGAAAAGCTGCCATTCGGCAGTCTGGCCCTGGACCTGTCGGAACGTTTCAAACGGCCGATTGCCATCTGGACCATCCCCTTCGCTATCGCCCTGGGTATCTATACCGGCATTCTGCTGTCGGCCTTCTCCGCCCGGCCCTTCTGG
This sequence comes from Chromatiales bacterium, assembly GCA_020445565.1. Classification (GTDB taxonomy): domain Bacteria; phylum Pseudomonadota; class Gammaproteobacteria; order JAGRCI01; family JAGRCI01; genus JAGRGI01. Next base: position 29,817 of record JAGRGI010000035.1, on the reverse strand, counting down.
AACTCAGGCGTACTCGGACCGCTGTTTCTGGTCTCGGGCCTGTCTTCAGCGGCCGCCCTGGCGGTACTGCTGGCCAAGCAACATGGCGAACGCCTGCAATTCGCCCGCATCGATCTGGGCCTGATCGCCGTTGAACTGTTACTGGTAGGTTTGCTGATCATCAATCTGCACACCGGTAGCGGCCCGCAGGTGCAGGCGGTGCAGCAGATTCTCGGCGGACCTTACACTCAGTTGTTCTGGCTCGGCTTCGTGTTGGTGGGCCTGCTGATTCCCCTGATGCTGGGTTGGCTGGAAATTCGCAACCTCAACCCCGTGGTCTTTCTCGGCCCATTGCTGGTACTGATCGGTGGCTACCTGTTGCGCCAATTGACCGTAGACCTGGGCCAAGTCAGCACCTGGACAAACTACGCTTCCCAGTTCAATCCCCAACTCCTGGAGTTGCTGCCATGAATCGCCTGCTACCGTTGAGTCTGATCATCCTGCCACTGGCCGCCTGTGTGGGCAGCGGGCCGGACGTAGACAACCGCGTTGCCGGCATCGCCCAAAGCATCGCCAGAGGCGAAGACCGGGTCAGCGTGGACGAGTTGGGGAGTTGGATCGTCGCGGACCAAGGCAATCTGGCCGTGGTGGACATGCGTCCCGAGGCCGAGTATGCCGCTGGCGCGATTCAGGGCGCCAAAAACCTATCCCTGGCGCAATTGATGAACGGCGACACAATGGCGGAACTGGCCGGAAAGAAGCTGGTGCTGTATTCCCAGGACAGCGCCGACGCCGCCCAGGCTGCCGCACTGTTGCGGGTAACCGGCCGTGAGGCATTTTCCCTGAGTGGCGGCTACTCGGGATGGGAAGAAAAACTCTCCGGCGGCGCACCCGCCAGCGATAACGCTGCGGCGGAAAAAGACCACGCGCTGTCCTGCTATTTCGCCAAGGGTTATGAAGCCCCCCTGGGGCTGCCGAGCATGGAAGATCTCGCCAACGCGGTCCCCACCAGCGACAACCTGGCTGCACTGAGCCCCAGCGAGCTCCTGGACATGGGCTATACCCGGCCGCCCGGCATGGGCTATACGCCTCAGATCAAACCCGTCGCCAGTGCCGCACCTGCCGCCGGTGGCGGTAAGGCCAAAGGGCTGGTTGTGGACGAAGGCTGTTAGTTGGCGGGAACGCCTTGTATTACGCCAGCCCCGGAGAGGGGCTGGCTCATCGGCAACGTGGGCCGGGAGGGATTAGCCGGCGGGCACGCTTCAACTCAGGCAAAGTAATCCACCTGCCCCATTCCGGCCGACCCTCGACTGGTCAAAGGCTCTGCCTCACTATCAGACAAGTCCATATCATCCGCTTGTGATCCGCCAACGACGTCGAAGGTTTGTGCCTGCCCGCGCTCCCGCTGTTGCGCCAGGGATTGATCCGACACATTCACATTGACCTGATTCATCCCCTGCTCCGCGAGCATCTCTCGCAACCGGGGAAGATTCGCCTCCATCACATCCCGCACCACTGCATGATGCGAAACCAATTGAACATGGGTTTGATCATTGCTTACCGAGACCCGGATCTCCAGGGCTCCCAGATGCGGTGGACTGAGTTTGATCTCGGCGGTCTGCTGACCGCCACCGACCTGCCAGCGTATACGGTTGCCCAGGTCCTTGTCCCAATTTCCGTTCCCCATATTGAGCGGTGCCTGCATTTGAGTATCCACTGCGGGTACCGCCGTCTGGGCAGTGTGCGCAACGACAGGGCGCGGAATGAACAGCGAGCCGCCATCCTCTGCGCTGACCGTGGAAGCGGTAAGATCCGGCGCGACTGTGGTCGGGATTGATATCGGTTTTGGGGCTTCGTTGAGTTTGAACCCAAGTGGCTGCTCTTCGGTAGTCCCAGGCTGAGCCAATTGTCCCGCCACGTCGATTGTGGGGACTGAGCGCTGCGACTCAGTGTCCACGACTGGAGGCCCCGGTTCCATCCCGCCAACGCCCGTTTTCGACCAGAAAGCCGTAAGCGGCTCCTCGCCGACCGACTCCGCTTTTAAGATTTTTTGTATCGCGCCGGGCAAAGCTTGCAGAGGCATGGGGGGTATCTGGCTCAAAGGCGCAAATGCCTCTGTGGCCCTATCCTCATCCTGCGGCAAAGTGCCACCCTCCGATTCTGGTCCGAAGGTTGAACTCAGTTGGTATGGAGCCGATTGTGTCGCAGATGCCGATAGCAGCGGTATCGGTAATTGCGGATCACTGTCGGGAAACTCCTGCTGCGGCAGTTCCCCCTGAGCGGCAAAGCCCGCCGAAGGCGGCAAGATATTGCCGGCAGGCAGTTTGGCCGGGCCCCCTTCCTGAGTTCGTGCCTGTACCAATTTCCCCTGAAGGTAGGAAAAGCTGACCTGTGGGCCAGAGGGCAAACGGCTAAGCAGAATTGCCCCGAAATCCGCCTCTGGCGCGTTGGCTGGCGGTATCGCACCGGTACCGGCAGAAGCGGAACCGAGTTCCAAACTCAACAAAGGCGGGAATGAGGTATTCATGTGTAGTACCCGATGAAAAATGGGTACCGCATTCGAAGCAGAAATTATGCCACTTCCTTGAAAATCCACCTCGGCGGGCAGTGGGCTGTCGAGGGGCAGTGAGTCATGACTAAAAACAATCGTCCCGCCTGTTCAGCCGACTGCCGAATTCCTTCAGCGCGTCGGTTGATTGTTGCGGGTGACACATGAATACCTCCTTGGCGCAGGTAGTCCCACCCCGCTCATCGCACACTTCGGCAACGACTGAATATCTGTTTGACAGGGACTTCAAGCCGAGTGGGCGACCGCTCTGGCCACGCCGGAATCTTCAGCGGGACAATCCTGGGGAAACTCCATAACGAATCGGGTCCCCTCGCCCACCGTGCTTTCGCAACGTATCTTGCCTCCCAGACGCTGGGTAACGATGTTGTACACCAGATGCATACCCAGACCACTGCCACCTTGGCCACGTTTGGTGGTGAAAAACGGCTCGAAGATCTTTTTCAGGTTCTCCGAAGGTATCCCTCGGCCGTCGTCGGAATAGGTGAGCACCAAGCTCCGGTTACGCAGTTCCGCACCAATGCGCAAGTGCCCCGACTCACCATCCTCAAAGGCATGTTTGAGGGAGTTCATGATGAGATTGGTGATAATCTGCGAGCAGGCCCCTGGGTAGCTGTCCACCTCCAGGTTGGCCGGACAATCCACTTCCACTTTGTGCGGGGTCTTTTTCAAGGTGGGCCGCAGGCTCAACAGAACTTCATCAAAATAGCCGCGCAAATTGAACCGCCGCCGCGAATCGGTGGCCTGATCCACTGCCACCTGCTTGAAACTCTGCACCAGGTCCGCCGCCCGTTGCAGATTCGTCAAAATGATCCCTGCGCCTTCGTAGGATGAGTCGACGAATTCCTTGAGAGTGGATTTCTTCAAGCGATTTTCGTCAAACGCTTCACGCAGGTCTTCGACCCGTTGCTGCAAGTGGGAGGCCGCCGTCACCCCGATACCCACAGGGGTATTGATCTCATGAGCCACACCGGCAACCAAACCGCCCAGGGAGGCCATTTTCTCCGATTCCACCAACTGTGCCTGGGTACGCCGCAGTTCCTCCAGTGAAGAGGTTAGTTCGCCGTTCTTCTCCGCCAATTGCACGCTGGCGGCCTTGGTTGCGGCAATCGCCTCATGCAGCTGTTCCTCGGCGTGCTTGCGTTCGGTAATATCCCGCAGCACGGCGATAAACAGGCGTCGGCGGTCCAGCCACATTTCACTGATGGAAAGGTCCATGGGAAACTCCTCCCCTCCTTTGCGACTCCCCGTGACCTCAAGAAGACCGCCCGTCAGCCCAGCCAGGAAATCAGCGGTGTTGGTTCTGCGATCCGGCCGGAAATCCTCGCCGAGCAGGGAAAGAAAATCCTCACCGACGGCATCAGCCGCTGGGAGTTCATAGATTCGCGCCGCCGCCAGATTGAACGATTCGATCGTTCCGTCATCATCAATCGTGACAATACCTTCGCCTGCATTGTCGAGTATCGATTCGATACGCTGCTGGCGGGAACGAACTTGCTCCTGCATGCTCGTAAAGGCGCTGATGAGGAGATCCGGCTCATGTAAACGGGTCGGCGCAAGCGGGATAGTCGTGGCATTGCGTGCCTCCCCCTCCATGGCCTCGGCCACCTTGAGTATCGGCCGCCGTATGGCGTATTCGAATACGTAGTAAGCCAACAACAACAGAAGAAACACGATCGCCGCAAACAGCCAGATAACCTGGGACAATGTGCCCAACATGTCCCCCGCCTTGGCCTGGGCAGCGTCGGCGCGACGCTCCAACAACACTTCGAACTGGGAAATCGTGCTCCAGCATTGATCCAACAGCGGGCGCACGCGGTCATTCAGGATAGGCAGATCCGCTCGCCAACCCGCGGAAGAATAGATACGGTCCGCCGCCTCTACGTATTTCTCGCGCTCGGTGCGGGTTTGCACAAGGATATCGATGGCCTCGGTTTGCTGAAAACCAAGTGCGTTCTGACTGGAGATTGCCTTCAATTGCTGCAACAGTTCGCCAACATGCTCGGCGTAGAATTGCCGGTCGGCACGCGCCTTGCGCATGGCCTCCGTCGGTTCGCCGAACACACCGGAGCGGTTGGCAATGAATACCCGGAATGCACTGACTTGCAATAACCAATAGTGCCGCAACTCGAGTAGCAGATCGAAGGCATCGGCGGCTTCAGGTGACTCATCCCGCAACTCGCGCCCTTCCGCCACGGCTCGTTGCAAGGTGCTCTGGAACTCCTGATTCAACGGCACCAGCTTGCTTGTGAGCAGAGACATGCCGGGATAGCGGGTCTCCGTCTCACCGATGATTTTCATCAGGCTGCGGACCTCACCCTCCAATTGGGTGATGTTGTCCTTGAGTTCCAACACCTCGTCACGCAAGGATCCCTGTTCCGCGGTAAGCGGGCTGTCGAGCAGGGCGGAAACCCTGTCCTGCACCCAACGCATGTTGTCTTCCAGCAGCCATTCCAGGGTCGGGTCCAGGCTGATCGCATAGCGATAGACAACACTCTCCGCACCACGCAGGGGGGCCTTGATGGAATCCAGTACCTTGCGCAATTGCTGCTGCGATTCCGTAGCGGACTGGCTGGCCTGCACCGACTCGCTGAACAAGTGCTGCGCGTACACCGCCAGGACAAGCAACACCACAGCGAGGCCGACCGTCGTGACCAAAAAGCGATTGCGTATGCTGCCGCCGCTCACGGATTTGGGTGGCATGGATTCAAGAAGTCTTTCGAAGCGGCCCGGCGTAATCGGCCCTGTTGATGATAGTCGCCATTTTCGTTCTCCGATCCGACAGCATTCCGACCTATACAACGCGGCCCGCACGTTGTAGTTCGAATGGAAAGCTGCCAGGTCCATCGCTTTGCGGTAGACCAGACCCGAACCCTGTGGCCCGGTCCGGTGGTGCCAATCCGTGTGCTCCGGTTACCGTTAACTATCCGGCTTTGTGATTCGTCCGCTGGATCGCGTTAAAAATCCAGATATGAAGCAGCGACGAAACTCCTGACTCCGAGTGTAGCGGAGCTTTGACCAAAAAGGCAATTGACAGGAATTTTGACGCGTGGGTAAGGGCTTACCAAGGACGTACACCCTGCAACTCGAACTGCTCGGGATAGCGAACTTCGGTAAGGTACAGACCATCCGGCGCGGCCGTAATCCCCCCCACGCGGCGATCTTGTTGCTCCAGGACCTCCCGGGCCCAATCGGGCTCCCGTTCTCCACTGCCTATCGCCATCAGAACACCGGCAATGTTGCGAACCATATGGTGTAGAAAACCGTTCGCTTCGAGATCGAGGACGATTTTATCCCCTACTCGGTTGAGTGCCAGGCGATAGAGATTGCGTACCGGGCTCTTTGCCTGGCAAGCAACGGCACGATAGGAAGAAAAATCATGCTCGCCGATCAGATGGTGTGCTGCCTCACGCATACGCTCAACATCCAGCGGGCGGAAATTCCAGGTGCTGTGATTACGCTCGATGGCGGGCCGTACCGGCCGGTTCAATATGACGTAACGATAACAGCGAGCCACGGCAGAAAAGCGGGCGTGGAAACCCTCATCCCTCTCCACGGCCCAGCGGATACAAACATCCGCCGGCAGGTTGACATTTGCCCCCAGGACCCACGAGCGCATCTCCCGACGCGCGTGAGTATCGAAGTGTATTACCTGCCCCGTGGCATGAACGCCGGTATCGGTACGGCCGGCACAAACCACCCGTAGCGGATGATCCGCCACCCGCGACAATGCCTCTTCCACCACGGCTTGAACGGTCGTAGCTCCATCCTGGAATTGCCAACCGCTGTACCCGCTGCCGTCGTATTCGACTCCACAAACGATGCGCATTGTTGTACCGCTAACGTCAACTGAAAGCCGCGCATTATAGTGCCAAGCTAAGATATATATGTTGAGCGAACCGTACTCGCCCCGACTTGGAGTCGGGGTCAACACCCGGCGAGGGTATTAGATAGAGCAAGGCGCGATGACGACAGGCTGGCGCCTGTCCCTAAACTCATCCTCCGAAGCCTGGCTTTACTGCGGCCAAAGATAGGCTCACACGCAAAGATCGATCAGGATGCGATCTCCCGTCGCAGGGCCTCGGCTTGTTCCTTTTGAATACGGTTGCCCTCTGTCAAAACTTCCTCCAGCATGCCCAAAGCCCCCTGCGCATCGCCCAGATCGCGGTAGGCCCGGGCCAGATCCAGCTTGGTGTTGACCTCTTCCAATTGGTCGGCATTCAAGTCTCCATCGTCTTCCGACAAATCACCCAGGCCGGCAATGGCGATTTCCTCGCCTTGTTCCTGGTTAGCGGCCTTAACTTCAAGCTCATCGGCCAGATCACCGAAATCGAGGGTGGGCGAGGATACCGGCCGTAATTCCAACGTCTCTTCGTCGTCGAGATTTGGCGCAGCGGCCTTCTTGGGCGAAACGTCAAAATCAAGCAGATTGTCTTCGTCGCCCTCGTCTGCCTTCTTGACGGATTCGAAATCCATATCGAAATCGAGCAATCGGCCCTCGTCGTCATCCTTGGCAAGCGCCTCTTTCTCGCCCAATGCCGCCCCATAGACTTCTTCCAGAAGCTGCTCGGCGGAATCGTCGTCGGTAGGCACCTCTCTTTCTTTGGTGCTGCTGGGTTCGCCAAGGTCGAAGTCCAGCCCCTTCTCGAGATCCGTCAGATCGTCATCGAAGGTGGGCAGGTCCGCGATATCTTCCAGATCCTCGATCTCTTCCATCTCGGTGGCGGCGCCAGCGCCAGCGGCGAATAACGCATGATTCGGCACCAATTCGCGGCCCATGTTCTGGACACGACGCCACACCAACGCCCCAGCCGAAGACAAACTCGTATGCTCTTCTTCGAGGTATTCGGCGAACCGATCCTTGTCCCGCAGGCCGTAGTAGATCTCCAGTAACTTGAGTTTCAGATCGGAATTGTCCGGATCCTTGTCCAATGCCTGGCGAACCAGCTCTTCTGCCTGGTTGTAACGTCCGTAGGCCATGTAGACATCGGCTTCCGCAAGCGTATCCACCTCGCCGGACAGTTCGTCTCCGAACGCATCGCCCCCGTCCAGATCCGCAAAGTCCTGATCCGGCTCGTTCTGCGGATCCACCTCGCGATCGTCGAAACGCCTTTCGGAGGGTTTGGACAAGGGAACCCCAGCGGCCGGCGCAAGTTCGGCAGCCATCTCCTGCGCTTCTTTCTCTTCCCGCTTCTTGCGCAGCAGCAGAAGCAAGCCACCCAACAGCAAGACACCTGCGCCACCGGCCAAAATCATCGGCTGTTCCGTGAGGAAGGCATACCAGGGAGCCGCCGTTTCAGGCTCGGTCAGCGTATCCTTCGACACGACCGGCTCAGGCCGGGGTTTGGTTTCCGGTACCTTTTCCCTTGCCGGTGGCACGGTTTCCGGCTTGGGTGTCGCGGCCACCACGGCAGGCCCGGCCTCTACCGCAGCCACGGGCGTGCCAGGGGATTCGGCTTCGTCCACACGTTTTGGAACCGTATCCGAGACATTGGATTCCCGCAGGCGGTTCTGCAGACGTGCCATCTCCTGGTCACGCAGCACCAGCAAGCGCTGCATCTCCCGCACTTGTTCGGCCAGATCGGCAATGCTGTCGCGTAGCTTTTCGTTGTCCTGACGAGCCGCGTCCGCTTGTTCGGAAACCAAGGCGAGGTCACGGCGCAGGCGCTGCACCTCATCGCTCTCTCCCACGCTACCGGCACCCTGCGGCGTTTCGCTTTCGCCACCGACCAGGTCCAGTTCGGGCTTGGCGGTATCCGCACTGGCACCCACAGAGGCTGGACGTTCGCGAGTGGCCGGCCGGGGTGATACCTCAGCCTTGCCAGAGCGGGCCGAGCGCCATTCAGCGGTCTGCTCGCGAAACGCCTGGGCCGCCTCCCTGGCAGTCATGGCCGAAATCAGGCCCATATCGGGGATCTGCAAGGTGATCCCACGTTTGAGTTTGTTGACATTGCCGTCGTCGAAGGCGTCGGGATTGGCCGCCAGAAGGGCCATCATCATCTGCTGGACACTGACGGACTTGTCGGGTCTGACCTTGTCGGCTATCACCCATGCGGTGTCCGATGCCTTGGTGGGCCCATAGGTCGACGCACCACCGACCGGCTCACGGCTCTCTCTGGGCTTGACCGAGAGCACCGGCACTTGCGGGGATTCCACGGCCGGCCTGACACTCTCCGCGGTAACGGGTGGATCGAGCAGCAACGCATATTCACGCACCTGCCGACCGGTGGGCCAGTTGAGCTCCAGAAGAAAATTCAGGAAGGGTTCCCGTATGGGTTCCTGGGAAGTCACCCGGATCACCGGTTTGCCGCGATCGGTCACGGTCGCCTGAAAACGCAGCTTGGTAAGCAGGAAGGGGCGATCCATTCCCACTCGCTGGAAGGCGGCTTCGTCCGCAAGCCGAACGCGCAGGTCGGAGAGTGTTTCCGGGTCCGCCGACAGCAAATCGATCTCTGCCAACAGGGGCTGATTGAGCGCCGTCTCCAACTGGATGGTGCCCATTCCCAAACCCGAAACATTGACCGGTAACAGTGCTGCCGTAAGACTCAGCACGAGAACCGATTTCCGTAGCATATGTACTCCCGGTTATCCCGGAATCATGTCCGGGCGTCGCTTCGGCACCTGGTATTGGCGGACGGCCGCAAACCGACCACTTTTACCGATCCGTTTTCGACTGTTCGAAAGGGACCTGCGCGATTTCGCGCGACCACATGAGTTGTTTGCGACGACCATGGGCCGCCCAAAGGTGTTAGCCGAAGCTGACCTCCGGCCGTTACAACGCCGCCACAGCACCACAGACAGCGTTTGCGAATTGTTCCTAACTATAACGGATCATTATTTTTTTACCAGTAAGGAGGCCAGTTTGACGGCCTCGGCCGCCAGACCTCTGCGCTGGCCGTCAGCCACCATCCACAGATGAATATCGTTGGCGCCGCTGGCCGGTAAGAGATTGACGCGCACATCATCGCTGCCAGCGGCGGTCAATGCAGGGCTTCCCGGTGCCGCACCCGCGGCATCCAGGGTAATCCAATCGCGTTCCAGCAAAGCCTCACGAACCTGCTCGGCGGATACCACTTCGGGCAAGCGCAGACGCAACAACATACCGTGACCATAGAAGACCGGCACCCAGAGCACCTGCAAATGCAGGGAATCGGCAGGAACCTCCGCCAGTTCAGCGAGCTGCTGCCGCCAGAGTGAAATCTCCTCATCGGTGCAGCTGCGGGGAACCACATTGAAGGCGATACGCTGTTCGAAAACCGAAGTCACCGGGGTTCGGAATGTCAACAAGGCACGGGTTTGTTCCGCCAACTCTTCTACGCCTGCCTTGCCAGCATCGGAGACGGCTTGTAACACCGTGACATCAATGTCGAGCGGGCCGAACGCGCGCTGTAAAGGCGCCAGCAGCAGTGCCAAAATGGTCGCAACGGGCGTCGGGGAACTGAGTGCGTCGTGGACCGCGAACTGATCGGCATCCAGTAGCTCCGCCAACGCCCAGGGGGCATCGGGGAGATACTGTCCAGTGGCATTCACGACCCGGCAGCCAGCGATACGGGCTGCCTCGTAACTCGCTTCCAGCGCTTGCCCGGCCTCGGCGAATATCACCAAATCGGCCCGTTCGAAATCAAAGCCGGCGGGCTCGATGAAATGCACCTCCTGCTCCGCAAATTCGATGCTGCCTTCGGTTTCGTCGACAGGATAAAGGTGATGCACCGGAAGGTCGGACTGCTGCAGCTCGGCAATGATCAGCTCGCCGGCCAGACTCGCAGCGCCTACCACGGCAATGTCGACTCCGTGGCTCACGGTTCAGCCCTCTTGAAGAATCCGCAACATGCGACGCAGCGGCTCGGCCGCCCCCCACAGCAATTGGTCGCCGACGGTAAACGCCGTCAGGTACTCGGGCCCGATATTCAACTTGCGCAGCCGCCCGACCGGCACCGAGAGGGTTCCGGTGACCTTGGCGGGAGTCAGCTCCCGCACGGTGATGTCCCGTTCGTTCGGAATGACCTTCACCCAATCGTTGGCGGAGGCAAGCATGGCCTCGATCTCATCCATCGGCACATCGCGGCTCAACTTGATCGTCAGGGCCTGGCTATGGCAGCGCATGGCACCGACACGCACGCACAAGCCATCGATGGGAATGGGGCGGTCCTGCCGGCCAAGAATCTTATTGGTCTCCGCGCCACCCTTCCATTCTTCCCGGCTCTGGCCGTTATCCATGCGTTTGTCGATCCAGGGGATCAGGCTGCCAGCCAGGGGCACACCGAACTCGGCAGTGGGAAATGCCTCGCTGCGCAAAGCCGCGGCCACCTGGCGGTCGATATCCAGGATCGCCGAGGCCGGGTCGTCGAGCAGGGGTTTCACCGCGGCATGCGCCTCGCCCATCTGGGTCAACAGCTCGCGCATGTTGCGGGCACCGGCTCCGGAGGCAGCCTGATAGGTCATGGCCGTCATCCATTCCACCAGACCATTGCGGAACAAGCCGCCCAGGGCCATGAGCATCAGGCTCACCGTGCAGTTGCCGCCGATGTAGTTTTTCACACCCTTGGCCAAGGCGGCATCGATGACGCCACGATTGACCGGGTCAAGAATGATGACCGCATCGTCGGCCATGCGCAGGCTGGAGGCGGCATCGATCCAGTAACCCTGCCAGCCGGATGCGCGCAGGGGGCCGAACACCTGAGCGGTATAGTCGCCGCCCTGGCAGGTGACAATCGCATCCAGCGTGCGCAGTTCCTCCAGATCGGAAGCATCCTTAAGGGCCGGAATGTCGCGACCAATGTCCGGACCAGCCTCGCCCACCTGGGATGTGGAAAAGAACACCGGTTCGATGGAATCGAAGTCCTTTTCTTCCAGCATTCGCTGCATCAATACGGAGCCCACCATGCCCCGCCAGCCCACAAAACCAACCCGCATGGTCATGTCTGACTCCACCTGAAGTTTCGAAAAATTGCTAAGCGTTCGCGCGCAGGGCCGTAACCACCGCGTCGCCCATTGCGGCCGTTCCCACCTCGTTCGCGCCGGCCGCGAAGATATCCGGCGTACGGTAGCCCTGATCGAGTACGGTCGATACGGCCGATTCGATCCGCTGCGCCAGCCCATCCTCATCCAGGCTGTAGCGCAGCATCATGGCCACGGACAGGATGGTTGCCAGGGGATTGGCCTTGCCGCTGCCGGCGATGTCCGGCGCCGAGCCGTGGATCGGCTCGTACATGCCACGTCCGTTGGCGTCCAGCGAAGCCGAGGGCAACATACCGATGGAGCCGGTAAGCATGGCGGCGCAATCGGAAAGGATGTCGCCGAACATGTTAGTGGTCACCATCACGTCGAATTGCTTGGGAGCCTTCACCAACTGCATGGCTGCATTGTCCACGTACATATGCGACAACTGTACCTGCGGATAGTCCTTGCCTACCCGGATCATCACCTCGCGCCAGAGCTCCGTGCATTCGAGCACGTTGGCCTTGTCGACGGAACACACGCGCTTGTCGCGCTTCATGGCGATTTCGAACGCGGAACGGCCGATGCGTTCGATCTCGGACTCGCTATAGACCAGGGTGTTGTAGCCCTGGCGCTCGCCGTTCTCCAGGGTGCGCACGCCGCGCGGCTGGCCGAAGTAAATGCCGCCGGTCAGTTCGCGCACGATCATCAGATCCAGCCCGGAAACCACCTCCGCCTTCAGGGTGGAGGCCGATGCCAATTGCGGATAGAGGATCGCCGGCCGCAGATTGGAGAACAGCGCCAATTCCTTGCGCAACCCAAGCAGGCCCTTCTCCGGGCGTACTGCGATTTCCAGCGGTTCCCATTTCGGCCCGCCCACCGCCCCCAGCAACACCGCATCGGCGGACTTGGCATCGTCCAGTGTGCGTTGCGGCAAAGGTGTACCGGTGGCGTCATAGGCGCTGCCGCCGACCAAGCCTTGTTCGGTCTCGGCATCCAGGCCGAAATCGGCGCGCAGTACGTCGAGAACCTTCACGGCCTCGGCGACGATCTCGGGGCCGATACCATCACCAGGGAGAATCAAAATCTTGTGGGGCATAGTGCGTTCCAGTCTGGGTTCAATTCGGGGCCGTCGAGACCCAAGCGGCCAGCCTCGGGGGAATTCTGCCGGTGCTCGTTTTCAGACCACCGTTGCAAGCGGTGGGTCGGGTGTTTGCGGAAGGAGTGTCTGCGCCAAGGGTGAGTCGCACTGCGACGAACGCCTTTCACAGGGATGTGAAAGGCTGGACCTGCAAGCGACGCACGATAGCGTTAGCGCAGCAGGGCGCAGCCAAGCTACAGGTATTCACGCGTCTCCTGGAGCAAACACCCGGCCCGCCGCGATTCGCTGGCACGTGATCCTATCGCCTCAGCGAATAGCGCGAAACAACCAGGGCGCCTCGGCCTTGCGACGCTCCTCATAGGCACGAATGTCGTCGACGTGCTTCAAGGTCAGGCCGATGTCGTCCAGGCCCTCGATCAGACAGTCCTTGCGAAATCCGTCCACCTCGAAAGCGATTGCCTCTCCAGCCGGGGTGCGAATTTGCTGGGCCGGGAGATCGACCACCAACCGATAGCCTTCATTGGCCGCGGCTTGGCGAAACAGATCGTCCACCGTCGCCGCATCCAGAACGATGGGCAAAATGCCGTTCTTGAAGCAATTGTTGTAGAAGATGTCCGCGAAACTGGGGGCGATGATGCAGCGAAAGCCATAGTCCAGCAAGGCCCAGGGGGCATGTTCGCGGGAAGAACCGCAACCGAAGTTATCGCGCGCCAAAAGCACCTGTGCCCCTTGGTAACGGGGTTGATTCAAGGCGAATTCCAGGTTCAGGGGCCGATTGCTGCAATCCATCCCCGGCTCGCCGTGATCCAAGTAACGCCATTCGTCGAACAGATACGGACCGAAACCGGTGCGCTGGATGGACTTCAGAAACTGCTTTGGGATGATCGCATCGGTGTCCACATTGGAACGATCCAAGGGAGCCACCAAACCATCGAGTACGGTAAACGCGTCCACGGAACCTCCTCAAAGCTCACGGATGTCGACAAAGTGACCGGCTACCGCCGCCGCGGCCGCCATCGCCGGGCTGACCAGATGGGTGCGGCCACCCTGACCCTGCCGGCCTTCGAAATTACGGTTGGAGGTGGACGCACAGCGTTCTCCAGGCTCCAGCCGATCGGCATTCATGGCCAGGCACATGGAGCAACCGGGCTCGCGCCATTCGAAACCGGCATCCAGGAACACCTTGTCCAAACCCTCGGCCTCGGCCTGGAGCTTCACCAGACCGGAACCCGGAACCACCATGGCGAGCTTGATGTTGTCCGCCACCTTGTGACCTTGCACCTGCGCCGCTGCCGCGCGCAGGTCTTCAATGCGGGAATTGGTGCAGGAGCCGATGAAGATCTTGTCCAGGCGAATCTCGCCAATCGGCGTACCGGCCTCCAAACCCATGTATTCCAGGGCACGACGCATTCCGGCGGCCTTCACGGGGTCGGCCACCTGATCCGGGTCGGGCACACGCTCGCCCACCGGCGCGACCATCTCCGGCGACGTACCCCAACTCACCTGAGGTTGAATTCCAGCGGCATCTATGCGAACCACACGGTCGAATACGGCGTCAGCGTCGCTGACCAGCTCGCGCCAAGCCACCACTGCCTTATCCCATTGATCCTCGCTGGGAGCAAAAGGCCGCCCCTTCACATAATCGATGGTGGTCTGATCCACCGACACCATGCCCGCCCGCGCACCTGCCTCAATGGACATGTTGCAGACGGTCATGCGGCCTTCCACGGACAGATCGTGAATCGCCTCGCCGCCAAACTCGATGGCATAGCCGGTGCCACCGGCGGTACCGATCTCACCGATAATGGCCAGCACGATATCCTTGGCAGTGACGCCCGGCCCGACCTTGCCGTCGACGCTGATGAGCATATTTTTGGATTTTTTCTGAATCAGGCACTGGGTGGCGAGCACATGCTCCACCTCCGAGGTGCCGATACCGAAGGCCAGCGCGCCGAGCGCGCCGTGGGTGGAGGTATGGGAGTCACCACAAACCACCGTCATGCCGGGAAGCGTGGCGCCCTGCTCCGGTCCGATCACATGCACGATGCCCTGGCGCTGATCGTTCATACCGAACTCGGTTATGTGAAATTCCTGGCAGTTGCGATCCAGAGCCTTGACCTGTTCACGTGAGAACGGCTCGAGTATGCCCTCAGCGCGCGCAAGAGTAGGTACGTTGTGGTCCGGAACCGCCAGGTTGGCCTCGCTGCGGCGGGGCTTGCGAGCCGCCAGACGAAGCCCGTCGAACGCCTGTGGCGAGGTGACTTCATGCACCAGTTGCCGGTCGATATACAACAGGGTGGTGCCATCGGCTTCGGTACGCACCACATGCGCGTCCCAGAGCTTGTCATACAGGGTTTTTCCGCCCATGGGGCCCTCCTCGATCGATCCGGTTGATGCTATGCGCCGATGGTAAGCCCGCTCAACCGATAACACAAATTCATTATTTTCATAAAGTCCATTACCAATTAGAATAATGACTATGGATAGACAGGGCCTGACCACTTTTGTTGCAGTCGCTGAACTGGCCTCGTTTTCTCGCGCGGCCGAAAGCCTGCACCTGACCCAACCCGCGGTCAGCAAGCGTATTTTGACTTTGGAGGAGACACTTGGCGTGCGCCTGCTGGATCGCATCGGGCGGACTGTCACGGTGACCGAGGCCGGCCAGCGATTCCTTCCCAATGCGCGCAAGATTCTCGCGCAGATGGAAGACAGCCTGCGCGATCTGTCCAACCTCGATGCGCAGGTAAGCGGCCGTCTCAACCTGGCGACCAGCCATCACATCGGCTTGCACCGCCTGCCGCCGGTATTGAAGCGTTTCATCGAGAACTATCCATCCGTGGAATTGGACCTGCGCTTCATGGACTCGGAAGCGGCCTGTCAGGCTGTCGAAAAGGGCGATTTGGAACTGGGCATTGTCACCCTTCCCAAGCGCACACCGGCCAATCTGATCGCCACCGAGCTATGGGAAGACCCACTGGAACTGGTGGTTGCCGAAGGCCATGCCCTGGCTGCCATTCCCACCCCCATCCCCGTTGAGCGAGTAACGGAGCACCCGGCGGTGTTACCGGGCGAAGGCACCTACACCCGCGAAATCCTGCGTGAGGCGCTGCGAAACCAGGGCCTTCAGGCTCGAGAGGGGCTCTCGACCAACTATCTGGAGACCCTGAAGATGTTGGCAACGGTCGGCTACGGTTGGACCGTATTGCCTCGTACCATGCTGGGGCCGGGCCTGCATGTGCTGCAAACGACACTTGCCCCCATGTCCCGGTCTTTGGGCGTGGTGATCCACCGGGAACGAACTCTGCCGAATTCGGCCCGGCGCATGATCGAGGTCTGCCGCGAGGAGGCCCGCAGCGGCATCACTCCAGAATGATTCCCCTGGAGCGCAGCATGGCGAGGACTTCGGCAGTACTCTCCTCCAGACTCTCGCCACCCGTATTCACCGCCAATTCCGGCGCCCCAGGCGACTCGTAGGGCGAGGAGATGCCGGTGAATTCCTTGATCTCGCCAGCGCGAGCGCGTTTGTACAGTCCCTTCACATCACGCTGTTCGCAGACCTCCAGCGAACAATCGCAGTAGACCTCCAGAAAGTCCCCCTCAGACACCAGGCTACGAACCCGGAACCGGTCCTGGCGCAGCGGCGAGATAAAGGCCGTCAGTACGATGACACCCGCATCGACGAACAACTTCGCGACTTCGCCGATCCGGCGTATGTTCTCGGTGCGATCGGCGATGGAGAATCCCAGATCGCCACACAAGCCATGGCGGATATTGTCGCCATCGAGCACATAGGTTCGACAGCCGGCCCTGTGCAGCTCCTCTTCCACGGAGTGTGCAAGAGTGGACTTGCCTGAGCCGGAAAGACCGGTGAACCAGATGATCGTGCCCTTGTGTCGGTTCTGCTGCTCCCGGCGCGAGCGGGTGACCGTGGCATGGTGCCAGACGACATTGGAGCTGATGATTTTCGAGTCCGACATGAGGTCGTTTTTCCTATGGGTTGTCGGTGAAGGAAGGACTACCCGCAACTATTGCGCACATGCTTCGACGACCCGCATGGACCGGGCGAACAGTTGCGATCTGTTTTAGAGAACGGCGTCTATTTCTTCTTGAATCCCCCGCAAAGCCTGCAGCGGCGATTCGGCGCGGGTAATGGGACGCCCGATAACCAAGTAACTGCTGCCGGCAGACACCGCTTCGGCTGGAGTCATCACGCGCCGTTGATCATCGGCCCCGCTAGCGGCCGGCCTTATGCCTGGGGTAACAAGGAGGAAATCGCCGCCCAGGTTGCCTCGCAACACGGAAACCTCCTGTGGCGAGCAGACCACGCCATCCAGACCGCAATCGTTGGCCAGCGAGGCCAGCCGTCGTACGCTGTTGACAGCGCCGTCACGGAAACCCACCTCCTGAAGTTCCCTGTCGTCGAGACTGGTCAGCACGGTCACACCGATGAGCAAGGGAGAGTTCCCATCCGCCGGCAGCGCCTCGCGAGCGGCTTCCATCATGCGCCGCCCTCCGCTGGTATGGATGTTGACCATCCATACGCCCAAGTCGGCCGCCGCCTTGCAGGCAGCTGCCACAGTGTTGGGTATATCGTGGAATTTCAGGTCCAGGAACACGCCAAACCCCTGCTCCACCAAACGCCTCACCAAATTCGGCCCGGCGCGGGTAAACAACTCCTTGCCCACCTTTACCCGGCAGGCATCCGGATCCAGGCGATCGGCAAGGACCAGGGCCTGATCGGCGTTTGCATAGTCCAGGGCGACCACTATACGCGGCCCCAGTCGATTGTTGTCGGTCAAGGTATTTCTCTGGTTTAAAGCTCAGCTGTGGATATCGGCAGGCTCGATAGGCCGCAGGCTGCCCCATTCTTTGCAACCAGGGCATTGCCAGTGGTGCGATTTTGCGTTGAAGCCGCAGTGCACACACTGAAACGCGGCCCGACCATCGGTCAGGCGGCGCAACAGATGCGACACCCTTCCGAGGGGGGCACAAGCCGGTACCCCTTCGCTGATCGCCTGTAGCTCTACAAGGTAGTCCAAACCACTCAGTGAGGGACTGTCCACCAGGAATCGTTCGAGCCGCTGGGCGGCAGCCGCTTCTCCCTCATTGGCTCGAATTCTCTCGGCCAACACGCGCACCAGGGCTGTTCGCGGGCGGCGTTTCAGGCTCTGTTCGAGATAAGCGTCAAAACCGGCTTCATCATCCAGGGCCGTGTAACAAGCCTTTAGTTGTTGCACCACCAAGGGGAGCAGATCGGGGGCGGCGTCTTCAATACCTTCATAACTTTCAATGGCTTCACGCAGCCGGCCATGGTGCCGATGGAGATTGCCCTCCAGTATGATAGCGCGGGCGCACTTGGGGTCGGCGTCCCGGGCATCGCGTATCTTTTCCTCGGCGCGCACCATGTCGCCGTGCCGCCAGGCAGCATCGGCCTGCTCGCACAGGTATTGAGCGATATTGGTCAAATGGCTCTCGTCACCCGCCTTGGCCAGACGACGTGCGAAGCTGATGGCCTGATCCCAGTCCCGCTGCTGCTGAAAAATCGTTACCAGCAGACGCAGCGCAATCTCATGGTGGCTGGGTATATCGCTGAGTTCCAGCAATAGACGTTCGGCGCGATCGAACAACCCGGCCCGCGTGTAATCGCAGGCCAACTCTTGCAGGGCCTCAGCCCGTTGTTCGTCGGTCAGGTCATTGCGGGCTATGAGGCTTTGGTGGATGCGGATTGCCCGATCCACCTCGCCGCGGCGCCGAAAGAGACTCCCCAGGGCGAGATGCATCTCTACGGCATCGCTGTCCACCTCCAGCATCCCAACGAATATCTCGATCGCCTTGTCCGGCTGCTCGTTGAGAACGTAGTTGAGGCCCTTGAAATACTGTGGTTTGCAATCGGTCGCCCCGTCCGATGCGGACGCGGGCCGGCAGGTCCGTCGCGCCGCGAACCAGCCCGAGGCGGCGGCAACCGGCAACAGCAACCACAAAAGTTCCACCATAATGTGGGATCTCGAAGCAGGTGGTCGGTCGTTAAGGAGGGCACAGCATAGACCAACTGCCAGCCACGATAAAGTCGGCGGCGGCCTGCCGCGTTTACCCGAGCCGGTGGGCCAAGTACACTTGTGTCGACCATCCCAGTGCGATAACTGACAATCGACCCCATGAAATTGCCGCCGCTCAATCTGGCTCAGATCTTGGAAGGTTTCCGCGAGCATTCCGCCGCGGTGCTGGATTTGACGGACGAGTTCTCCGATCTACACGACGACACCGCTCAATCGCCTGCCCTGGTGGCCGAGGCCATGGCCCGGCTGGTGGACGTCTTGCAACGCATTGAGCGTGACCACAGCGACCGTTGCGGTGATCTGCCGTTTCGGGAGCCGACGCGAAACGACACACTGGACGTCAGCGAGCTTGGCGAGTATGGCATCTCGCTATTGGCGGAGATGTCGGCCCACGCAACACAATTGGGCCTGGATGACGACGCCCGCGAGTTGCAATCGCTATGTTTCCCCATGGCAGTCTGGATCGGGCGTCACGGCGGCGAGATCCGCAACCTGGGACAGGTCGTCAATGCCATTGCCGAATCGGCCAAACAATTGCACGAACCCGCTGAACTGGAACACTTGAGCCGCTGCATCACCGAAGTGATTGATGCGGTGGCGCCCAAGTTCCGCCAGGATCCGGATAACCCTGACCCCGGCCGACCCTGGCGCGCGCTGCTGATCAGCCATGGCAACATCGCCACCCGAAGCTACTCTCCCCACCTGATGGAGCAAGCCTTCGAACTGGTGGTGCATTACCTGCCGGGGGACGCGCGAAGTTTCTTTCTCGAAGGCATGGGGCAGATGGACGCCCTTGATTACCCGCAGCATGTACGGGCGGTGATGCAGCGCTTCGCCGACCAGTGGTGCGACCGAAAGACCCTGCACTGATTGGCCGGTATGAAGTTTCTCTACGATTTCTTTCCGATTCTGCTGTTTTTCATCGCCTTCAAGACTCACGGCATCTATGCCGCGACCGTGGTGGCGATCATCGCCTCCCTGGTCCAGGTCGGCTGGTCTCGCTTCAAGAATGGCCGTTTCGAGACCATGCATCTGGTCACCTTGGTCCTGATCGTGGTGTTCGGCGGCTTGACCCTCATCTTTCACGACAAGCAATTCATCATGTGGAAGCCGACGGTGCTGAATTGGTTGTTCGGCCTCGTTTTCCTGGGTAGCCAGTTTATCGGCAGGCAGCCCCTCATCGAACGGCTCATGGGCCATGCGATCAATGTGCCGGCCAAAATTTGGTCGCGTATGAATCTCGCCTGGGTGGTGTTCTTCCTGGCGCTGGGCGTTGCCAATCTCTACGTTGCCGACCGTTTCTGGGAAGTGGAGCGCCAACTGGCCAGCAGCAGCGGCCAGGAGGTCGGCGACCTGGAGACCGAAGACGCCTGCCACCAGCGCTTCCAGGGGGATCTGCTTGGCCTGTGCCTGAAGGCCCGCGACCGCGAAGAGGACTGGGTGAATTTCAAGCTTTTCGGGATGCTGGGCCTGACCTTTGCCTTCGTTATCGGTCAGGCATTCTATATGGCCCGGCACATGATCGAAGACGAACCCGAAACGGAGCCGGGCAACCGGTCCTGACAAATAATCACGAGTCCCAACCATGTGGTACAGCATCGTCGGCGAAGACAACCCCGCCAGCCTTGAAGCCCGTCTGGCAGCACGCCCGGATCATCTGAAACGCCTGCAAACCTTGCAAGAGGAAGGTCGATTGCTACTGGCCGGCCCCAATCCCGCCATTGACAGCGAAGACCCAGGCCCCGCCGGCTTCAGCGGCAGCGTGGTGATCGCCGAGTTCGCATCGCTGCAAGCGGCCAGGGAGTGGGCCGATGCAGATCCCTACGTCACTGCCGGCGTCTACGCGAACGTGACGGTAAAACCCTTCAAGAAGGTCCTGCCGTAGGCTCTTGCGGCTCCAACTGCAAGCCGATGGCCCGAGCGATGCCCGCCGCCCTGGCCTCCCAGGAATAGTTGCGCGCGGTTTCCCTGGCGCTCGCTGCGATTCGGGCGGCCAGTTCCGGATCGGCCCGTAGTCGCTCGACAGCCTCCAGCCAGGCTCGCGGTTCGTCCGGCGGCACAAGCAACGCATCGTGTTCATTGCGAACCACCTCCCGTATCGTCGGCAGGTCACTGGCGATGATCGGCCTGCCGGATGCCAGGGCCTCGAACAGCTTAAGGGGGCTCATGGAACCTACCTGCTTGAGTCCCGGCTGGTAAGGCACCAGTACGATCTCCGACTCGCCGTATAAAGCGGGCACTTGAGACGGGGGCACGGGGGGCATCACGGTCAAACCGCCCTCACCCTGATGGTCCTGACTGCCTACCAGGGTGAGACTATACTTACCGTCTTTGGCGATGGCCTCGAAGATGGGTAGGCCCCGTTCGCGGCTTACCCTGCCAAGGTGAACGATGCGCGGATGGCGCAGGCGGGCCGGATCGAAGGCGGGTATGCCCGCATAGGCTGACAAATCGACCCCTGACGGTGCCACGTGCAGTGCTTCCTCGGATGCGCCGGCGGCAAGCAGAATCTGTTTCGCCCCCTCGCTGATGGGGATGATCCGGTCGATCCAACCGGCCCGTTGCAGATCGAGAATCCGCGCCAGATCGCCATTTTCGGCAAAGCGTTCGACCTCGTGCAACTCCAGGTGATGGCGTACCCCCAGGCGTCCCAGCACCAGGCTAAGCTGCGGTACGCGTGTGTAAACCTGTACGGAGCCGCTGAGCAGTTTGCGATAACGCAGCACGAATGGCCAGCCTCCCCAGCGTCGGTGCAACAGCGCGGAAGGCTGGATGTCCAGGTGCGCAGGCAGGCCCAAGGCAGATAGTTCTTCGGACAACCGGTAAGAAGACTTCCAGGGCGGAAGGTACAAACGGGTGCTGACGCCGATGGCTTCGAAGGCTGCCACG
This sequence comes from Chromatiales bacterium, assembly GCA_020445565.1. Classification (GTDB taxonomy): domain Bacteria; phylum Pseudomonadota; class Gammaproteobacteria; order JAGRCI01; family JAGRCI01; genus JAGRGI01. The sequence continues at coordinate 8,288 of JAGRGI010000035.1, read as the reverse complement.
GTGCGCAAGGTCTGCAAGGCATTGGCACGCCCCCGATGCAGGCGGCTCCAACCCAGGTAGAAAAGATCTGGCATAACGACAATCATCCTCGGCAGGTCGGCGAATTGTAGACGCTACCGGCCGCCGCATCGAAAAGGCGACGCCCGTTTTCATGAGCGACCATCCCCGACTGAGCATCGTCAACGCCTCCCTGGCCCGTGGCGGCGTCGGCAAGATGCGCGTGCAGCTGGCCAATCGATTTCTGGAGCACGGACTGGCGGTGGACTTCATCCTTGCCGAGACCGACAGCCCCTACCTCAAGGCCCTCAACCCGGCCGCCCGCGTACTTTCCCTGGGGACCAGCAATGCCATTACCGGCGTGCCCCGGTTGGCCTGGTACCTTCGCAAGGAGCGGCCGGACGCGGTACTCACCCAACGTATCCGTCTGAACGTGCTGGCCCATCGTGCCCGCGCCCTCTCCGGCACACATGCACGCCTGTATGCCACCCTGAACACCAACCTCAGCGCCCAATTGAAAATCATGCGCCCGGTCAAGGCCCGTCATCAGGGTGACATGATGCGCCGCTGGTACCCGCGCAACGACGGCCTTATCGCGGTCAGCGAAGGCGTTCGGCAGGATGCCGCTCAACTGCTGTCCATTCCGACGCAATCCATCTTTCTGATCCGCAACCCGGTAGTGACTGCGGATCTGTCCCGTAAGGCAGAACAAGCCCTGGACGACCCCTGGTTTGCACCGGGCCAGCCGCCGGTATTGTTGGCAGTAGGCAGGCTCGAACCGCAGAAAGACTACCCGAACCTGCTTCAGGCCTTCGCCAAACTACGCGTGCGCCGCCCCTGCCGCTTGTTGATCCTGGGCGAAGGCGCTTTGCACGAAAAATTGATCGGTATGGGCCGAGACCTTGGCATCGACAAAGACCTGCGCCTGGGTGGTTTCGTCGATAATCCCTATCCGTACATGCGGGCCAGCGCCGTGTACGTGCTGGCCTCGCGCTGGGAGGGCTCGGGCAACAGCCTGACCGAGGCCGTGGCCCTGGGAAAACCGGTGGTATCCACCGACTGCCCGGACGGCCCCCGAGAGATCCTGATGGACGGCGAATACGGCAAGCTGGTGCCCATGGGCGATGCCGAGGCCCTGGCGGCCGCCATCGGACAATCCCTGGACTCGCCCCCCGACCCCGACCACGTACGCCAGGCCGCCGAGCGCTTTCGAGACGAACGCAGCGCCTTGGACTATCTTCGCGCCATGGGTTTTCTGGAGCCAACTGAATGACAGACAAGAATTCCGCGGGACACGTCGCCATCTTCATTCCCACCTTCGGCGATGGCGGCGTGGAGCATATGCTGGTCAATCTGGCCGCAGGACTGGTCGGCCGTGGCGTGCGGGTGGACTTTCTGGTCAAGGAGACGCACCTGCCCTACCTCAATCAACTGCCCCCCGAGGCCCGCCTGATCGATCTGGGCAATGACGGCGACCGCCGCCTGCTGGAACGTTTCGTGCGCTACCTGAAGGCCGACGCGCCTGACATCGCCATGTCCGCCAAGGGCCGTGACGACCGCATCATGATCCGCGCCAAGGGGCGTGCCAAGGTGCCCACCCGCTTCTTTCTGCGTACCGGTACGCACATCTCGGCCCGCCATGTACGCCGACGTCGCAATCGCCTGCGCCGATTGTTGAACTACCTCAAGGTACGGCGCCTGTACGGCGGCGCGGACGGCATCATCTGCGTCTCCCAAGGCGTCGCCGACGACCTGATGCGCATTACCGGCATCGCGGCGGATCGCATCCAGGTGATCCGCAACCCGGTAGTGACACCCAAACTGGAAGAGATGGCCAAAGTTGACATCGACCATCCCTGGTTCGGCGAAGACATTCCGGTGATCCTCGGGGCCGGCGGTCTGCGCCTGCAAAAGAATTTCCCCATGCTGCTGCGGGCCTTCGCCCGAATCCGCGCCCAGCGCGAGGCTCGTTTGATGATCCTCGGCGAGGGCCGCCAACGTCACGAGTTGAAGATGCAGGCCAAGGAGCTGGGGGTCTCGGACGACTTCGACCTGCCCGGTTTCGTCGCCAACCCCTATGCGCACATGGCCCGAGCGCGATTGTTCGTACTCTCCAGCCATTGGGAGGGTTCTCCCAACGTACTGGCAGAGGCCCTGGCCGTGGGCACCCAGGTGGTCTCCACCGACTGCCCAAGCGGCCCCAGCGAGATTCTCGACAACGGCCGCTACGGTACCCTGGTGCCGGTGGACGACGAAGACGCCATGGTCGAAGCCATCGCCCATGCCCTGGACAACCCCGCCGACCCGAACTTTCTGCGCGCCGCCGTCAGCCAGTACACCACCGAACGGTCCACCGAGGGCTATCTGCGTGCCTTCGGCCTGCTGCGGGATGCGGGCGGTCAGTGAGCCGGCCGGACATTGCGCTGTTCGCCGCCACCTCCGGTCACAGCGGCGTGGACCGGGTATTCACCAACCTGGCAAGCCAGTTTCTCGACCAGGGATTGCGGGTCGATCAACTGGTCGTGCGGGACCACGGACCGAACATGCCCTTGGACCACCAGGGCTTCCGCCGCATCGAACTGGGCCCCTCGTCGGTCTACCCCAGCCTGCCCGCCGTGGTGCGTTATCTGCGCCGGGAACGGCCCCGCGCCATGCTGAGCGACAAGGACCGGGTCAATCGCGTCGCCGTCATCGCCAGGGCCATGGCAGGCGGCTCCACCCGTCTGGCGGTGCGCATCGGCAGCACCATCAGCCACAACCTGGCCCGACGCAGCCCCTTGCAACGCTTTGGCCAACGCATCTCCAGCCGCTACCTGGCAACCCGCGCCGATACCATCGTCGTGCCCTCCATCGGCGCGGCGGATGATCTCGCCCGTTTCGCCGGCATCCCCCGCAATTTCATTCAAGTCGCCCCCAATCCCTTCGATTTTGAGAGCATGCGCCAGCGTGCCGCGGCCGATCCGGGTCACCCCTGGTTCGAGGACGGCCGGGGGCCGGTCATCCTTGGGGCCGGCGAACTCAGCGCCCGCAAGGACTTCGCCACCCTGGTCCGCGCCTTTCATCGTCTGCCTGACGACCTGCACGCCCGACTGATCATCCTCGGCCGGGGGCGCAAGCGCGAAGCTCTTGAGGCACTTACGCGGGAACTGAACAGTGAGGATAAGGTCGCCCTGCCCGGATTCACCGACAATCCCTTCCCTTACCTGCGCCGCGCCGACCTGTTTGTGCTCTCCTCCACCAACGAGGGCTTCGGCAATGTGTTGGTCGAGGCCATGGCCCTGGGTACGCCGGTGGTCTCCACTGACTGCCCCAGCGGCCCCCGCGAGGTACTGCAAGGCGGGCGTTTCGGCACGCTGGTACCGGTCGGCGACGATGCCGCCATGGCCGCAGCCATGGCGCACACCCTCCGCGAGCCGCCACTGCCCGAGCATCTGGCCGAGGCGGTCAGACCCTACGACATCGTCACCAGCGCCCTTCGCTATCGGGAGATCCTGGGGCTGTGAGCGACAAACCGCGGGTGGGTATCTTTCTGTCCTTTTCCGGCCAGGGTGGCGTGGAACGGATGATCGCCAACCTGGCCACCGGCATTCTGGCACTGGGCCACCCGGTCGACATCGTCGCCGCCCGCACCCAGGGCGCCCATGTGGAGGCGCTGCCCGCCGGGGCGCGCCTGATCCGCCTTGCCGCACGGCATTCCACCACTGCCCTGCCGGCGCTGGTCCGCTATCTACGTAATGAACCGCCGAGCGTGTTACTCGCCGCCAAGGAGCGGGCCATACGCACCGCCGTGCTCGCCAAACGCCTGAGCGGCAGCCAAGTGCCGTTGTACGGCCGCATGGGCACGACCTTGTCCGCGGCCCTGGAGGGCGGCAATCCCCTGTCGCGTTCAATCCGCTACGCACTCCTGCGCAACGCCTATCGCCGTCTGGACGGTTTGATCGCGGTTTCCGGCGGTGTGGCAGACGACGTGGAAAAGATAGCCGGTATGGAAAGAACACGTATCCATGTGATACGCAATCCGGTCATCGGCCCCTGGTTGGCAAAGGCAGCCGAGGCAGACCCGCAACACCCGTGGTTCGGGGATGGCGGCGATCCGATCGTGCTGGGTGCCGGACGACTGACCCGGCAGAAAGACTTCCCCACGCTGTTGCGGGCCTTCGCACTGGCCAACCGGCACCGTGGCTGCCGTTTGATCATCCTAGGCGAAGGACGCGACCGACAAGCATTGCTGGATCTGGCAAACGAACTGGGCGTGGCGGATCGGGTGGATCTACCCGGATTCCGCGCCAATCCCCACGCGCTCATGGCGCGTGCCGATGTTTTCGTGCTCTCCTCCCTATGGGAAGGCTCCCCCAATGTGCTCACCGAGGCCATGGCCCTGGGTGCCCCCGTTGTGTCCACCGATTGCCCGAGCGGCCCACGCGAAGTGTTGGACGGTGGCCGTCTGGCCCCGCTGGTCCCAATGAGCGATCCCGACGCCCTGGCCAAGGCCATCGTTCACAGCCTGGAGCAGCCGCCACAGCGGGCTATGCTTCAAGAAGCCGTGCGCGACTACCACATGGATGTCGCCGCCCGCCACTATCTGACCGTGATGGGCCTCGCCCCCACCGAAGCGGAATGAATCCATGTTGCTGTCCCACAAACACAATTTTCTGTTCATCCACATCGCCAAGACCGGCGGCACCAGCATCCGCCAGACACTGATAAAGCAACAGTGGAACGACCCCTACCGCATCCCCCTGTGGTTTTGCAGCCGCATCAGCAGCTGGACCGGCCACCGGCTCGGCATCAAGTTCCCCCGCCACGCCAAGGCCATCGCCGCCAAGGAGATGTTGCCCGAGGAACTTTACGACACGCTTTTCAAATTCGCCTTCGTGCGCAACCCCTGGGATCTGCAAGTCAGCTCCTGGCACCACCTGCGCCGCGAGCGCCCGCATCTGGTGGAGCACTGCAAGACGTTCAGCGAGTTCATCCGTTTCAAGCTCGACCCGGAGCGCGAATACCAATACCACATCGACACCTCCATCGAGTGGCAAAGCGACTACCTCATCGACCTGCGCGGCAAACTGATCATCGACTTCGTCGGCCGTTACGAACGCCTGGTCGACGACTTTCAGCAGATCTGCGACCGCATCGGCATCCAGGCCCCCGAACTGTTACACAAACGTGAGGCCAAGGACCGGGACAAGGACTACCGAAGCTACTACGACGACGACACCGCCGAGCGGGTCGCAAAGCATTTCGAACCGGATATCAGCCGGTTTGGGTATTCGTTCGACCCGGAGAATCGCACCACAAATTAGGCAGCAGCACCGGATTCGCTTCTGCCAAATGGGATAACGGGCTCACAAGCTGCCGCTTAATGGCCTACGCCACCCGCAACGCCAATAGCTCATCGATATAGGGCTGTCGCAGGCTGCGCAGTGCTTGTTGGATATCTGCCAGCCAGAATTTCGGGTTTGATCCGGTCCACTGCGCATACAGACGCGAACCGGCCTCTGGGGCGTTGCGGGTTTCGATAAGGTCCAGCAAGCGGGGAATCACCTCCTGTGCGCCGCAGTCCGCCACGGCTTCCAGGACCAGGCCCCGGCGGTGCGCGTCGGCGTCGCGAAGCCCGGCGGATATGCGCTCAACGAAATCCCCCGGCTGGTTGCCGAGCTTGGCGGCGATGGCCAGCACATCGCCCAGGGCACGTTCGCGGCCCTCCCGCAGTAAGCGCAGCAGATAGGGACGATGATCGTTTGAACCCCAACCGTCCCGCTCCAAAGCGTCCCCCAGCAACTGCATTCCCAGCGCATCCGCCAGTCTGGTCCTGGCGAGACCGGCAAGCGCCGATCGTCGGACGTGCTCCAAATGGCCTTGCAGCAACTCCAGGGCTGCGCGGCGTGCACGCACGCCAGTCTGCACATCCAGGGCGTATTCCCAAAGCGTCTTTTCACTGGTTTTTCGGTGCAGACGCAGCAACCCAGCGGCCGCCTTTTGCTCCGCCCGGTCCGCAGAACCCAGCAGAATCACCACCGGCATCCAGTCCGGGAGCGGTCCACAGGCCGACAGGGCTTTCAATGCCGCCAGGCGAATTGGCCGCTCAGGACGCTCCAAGGCCTGTATCCATTCCTGCCGGTGCGCGTCGAGGGCGCCAGACAAAAGACGGGTTCTTGCATGAAAAGCGGCAACACGCACGGCCTCGCTGGCATGCGCTTGAAACGGCAACAGGCGATCGGCCAAAGCCCGGTCTCCCAGGGTGGACACGGCCTGCAGGTAATCCAGCAGAGCGTGCTCGTCACGGGTGTCCAGGCGTGAAAGGATGCGTGCCCGAAAGACTGGGTCGGGATTGAAACGACGGTTGTTCATCAAGGCCCCAACGGCAGCGGCGAACACCTTTGACGAGGGGTGCAACAAAAATCGTTCGACGGCTGAACGGCTGTCGTGCCGCCCCATGATGCCAAGCTGTTCCAACAGCGGTACCAGGACCTCGGCATCGGACTCGAAACGCAGGGCACGCAGCAGATAGCCAAGCGCCAGTTCGGAATCAGCGAAACTCGCCAGGGTGCGCGCGCACTGGCGCTTGATTTGCCGGTCACGGCTGGACAGCAGCAGACGCCCCACCGCCGGCAGCAGTTTTTCAGCCCGCAAGCGTGCGATTTGTTCGAGGGCAATCAGGCGCAATGCCCGGTCTTGCCCCAGTAGAGCCAAACGCAGGGATTCGTCCGGGTCCCTGCCAGCACCGGAACGGGCGCGCATCAGCAGCCCCAGCACGCTCTGGCGATAGGCGCGCCATTGCGGCAGACCGGCCAGCACCCCGGTCACGGCCAGCAGCAGGGTTAGCAGCGGCAGAACTCTGGAAAGGCCATCCGCATCGGTCTGTGCCTGTAAAATCATCAGTAATGCCCCCGCCGACAGGGTCGCCAGCGGGTAGACCAACCCGTTGATAAAGGCCTTGCTTGTGGCCCAGCGGTCCGGCGGTACGCCGTTGAACAACAGCGCCTGGGCCGGAGCGCGGATGGCGCCGCGCATCTCCTGATTGACGAATTGCGCCGTCAGCCCCGCCGCCAGTCCGAAGTTGGCCATCAGTCCCAGGGACGCGATGGCCAACATCGCCGGATGAGCGATGTTGGCCCCTCCGACACCGAGCCGGATGATGATGCGCGAGGCGAACAAGACCTGAAACAGCAGCCAGAGGCCGTTGGCGACAACTTCGTAACGCCCGAAGAAGGCGGCGCGCTCCGTCAGATCGGGGTACGCTGCGGGATAGATCAGGCCATGGTATTGAAACTCCAGCAACTTGCCGGCAACCACGAAAAGGGCCACGCCGAGCGCCATCCAGCGCAACAGGGAGGAGCCACGGACGAAACGGGCGCCCTCGGCCAGCTCCGCAACGATGCTCCTCGTCCCGCGTCCGGCGGGCGCGAGTACAGGCGTACTCACATTGCCCAGGTGTCGAACCAGAGCCAGGCCCAGGACGGCTGTAATAGCCAGAGCGGGGATCAGATCCCTGGGTTGGAAAACCGCCAGCAGCGGTACCAGCAGAGCACCGCCCAACATACCCCCCACCGGCATGCCCGCATAGATCAGACCACTCAACCGCTTTTGCTGGGCGGCATCGTAGTAGGTCGCCAGCAAGGTGCCCAGATGCACCACGATCAAGACGTGGATGGCAAAAAAACCCACGAACCAGTAAAGCGCGCCACTGCGCGGATGAATCGAAAACAGCGCGGCGGCGCTTATCGACAGGACCATGGCGGTGAGCAGGAACAGCATCATCACCGCAATGGCGCCATGTCGGCGCGACCAGCGCAGGTAGGCCAGGGAACCACCGGTGACGCAGAGATCCACAGCGATGAAGACCGCCGGCAAGACCTCGCGGCCGTACTCTCCGACCAATAGCGTGAAGGCAATGCCGCGGGCGATGGCGGCACCGATGGAGAGCAGCGAAAACAAGCAAAAGAACCAGGCCAGACCGCGCCATTCGCCAGGACGCACTCCAAACCAGCGCTGCAATCCTCTCATGGATCACCTGTACCGGTTTCCAGCCGCAGGGACAGTGAACGCAACAACCCCAGAGCCACTCCCGGCGCATCATGGATCAGGGCTTCCAGGTCGTCGCGGCGCAGGGCGAGCAACTCACTGTCACGCTCGCATCGGGCGGTATGGCGATGGCCCCTGTGGGAAAACAATGCCGCTTCGCCAAGCAATTGCTCCTCACCGTGGAGCCGGTCGGTTTCCAAAATACGAACCCTGCCACTCACCAGTAGCCAGAGCCGATCGGCCGGATCGCCAGGGCGGTAGAGGTC
>JAGRGI010000195.1 GCA_020445565.1 Chromatiales bacterium | reverse complement strand
ATTTCGCCGAGATTCCCGATCCGGCGCCCGACCTTGTGCTGTCCAAGACCCATGCACCGGCCAGCTTCGCCGAGGGCTCCAGTACCGGCTATTTCACCCTCACGCCGGCCAACATCGGTGCCACGGACACCAGCGGCATCATCACCGTGGCCGATACTTTGCCCGCGGGACTGACGCTTGCGGCCGCAGCCGCCGGTAGCGGCTGGAACTGTACCGGCAGCGTCGGTGGAACGAACCTGACGTGCACCAGCACCCAGGTCATCGCCGCTGGCGGCACGGGCAACCCTATCATCGTCCGGGTAGCGGTCGGCGCCGGGCTGGCGGGACAACTACTTACCAACTCGGCGGTAGTCTCGGGCGGTGGCGAACCTGCCGGATTGAGCGGCAACAATTCCGCTCAGGACACCGTCGCCGTCGGCGAGGTCGCCAGCGTCAGCGGTACCGTGTGGGAAGATCTGAACCACGATCGCATACTAGATGTGGGGGAGCGACGCTTGGCCGGCTGGACCGTGGAACTGCTGCTCAACGGCAATCTGGTCGGCAGCACCAGCAGCGACGCCAACGGCGAATACCGCTTTGACAGCCTGTCGCCGGGAGAAGGCTACCAGATCCGGTTCCGCCACCCGCAGACCGGCCAGATCTGGGGCGACGCCGTCACCAACGAGCAAGGCATCGTGCCCAGCCAGGGCAGCCGCGACAATCCCAACGCCGCGGTCAACACCAATACCGGCAATCCGGCCGGCGCAACTACCGGTGACGGCACCCTGCTCAGCCTGGTGTTCTTCGCCGGTGACAACGTGATACAGCAAAGCCTGCCGGTCGACCCCAGCGGCGTGGTCTACAACTCGTCCAGCCGTCAACCCATCGCGGGTGCCACGGTCACCCTCAGTGCGCTGAATTGCCTGGGAGTATTCGATGCGGACCTGCATCTGGTAGGCGGCAGTGCCAGCCTGTCTGTAGTCACCGGCACCGACGGCCTCTACGGCTTTTTCCTCACCGCCACCGCCCCACAATGCGACTACACCCTGGAAGTCACCGCGCCTGGCGGCTTCCAGGCGCCACCGTCAAACGTGATTCCACCCACCATGGGGCCACTGACGGTACCTGCCGCACCCGGTATTACCGCCATCCAGCCACAGGCGACCGCCCCGGCACCTGGTGACGACACCACCTACTACTTCTCCTTTACCCTGAGCGGCGGCTCGCAGGATGTGGTCAACAATCACATCCCCCTGGATCCCATGCCCACGGCAGTGCCGGTGAACTCTCGCCCGGCATTGCTGGCCCTGGCGCTGACCTTCGTCTTGCTCGGATGGAGAAGGGCTGTGAAACGAAGCCGGCGCAGCTAGCAACTACACTTACTGCGGCGTGAGGCGGCCAGGCAGGCCGCCTCGCCCTGGTCATTCATCCGAATAATCGGTCGACAAGGCGATCAAGGCCCGTTCCACATCCTCTTCCGCCACCCGTAGCTTGATGCCTCCCACCGCAATGGAATACAGCCAGTCGGTCTGCACAAGATGTTCGTCCGCCAGTACGGCATCGATGCCCTCGGCGTGCAGGCGTCCCATGGCAATGTGGGCATCGGCGATGTTGTCGAAAGTGGCGACCGTGGCCAGCAACGGTTTCAACGCGTTTTGTCCTCGACGATTCAAGTTCAATCCATAGTAGACCGAAACAGCGCGGTATCCGCCCTTGAGGGCATAAATTCAGGATACAGGACAGCACCACCGAATTTTCCGACCAAGGTTTGATCGGAATCGCCTTCGTTGTTCGCGATAGCCGCGAAAATTGCCGCAGCGTACGCTCGACCACCGACCGCAAGGGAGACCCCCCAACATGTCCAGCACCGCAGTCGATACTGCCGCCCATACCGCGAAGTTCGTATATGCCTTCGAGGAAGGGGACGGCAAGGACAAACAACTTCTGGGAGGCAAGGGTGCAAACCTTTGCGAAATGACCCAGATCGGCCTCAATGTGCCCCCCGGTTTCGTCATCACCACCCAGACCTGCCTCGCTTACCTGGATACCGCCAATCGCGAACTGCCCGACGGCGTGATGGATCAGGTGCGCGAAAACATGACAGCGCTCGAAAACAAGACCGGCAAGGGGTTCGGGCTGGCCGACAATCCGCTGCTGGTCTCGGTGCGTTCCGG
>JAGRGI010000194.1:5503-6773 GCA_020445565.1 Chromatiales bacterium | reverse complement strand
CGCTGGTAGTGGGTGACGACGATGATGGCCCGATCCGCTCCGCGCAGGCTGTTGACCCCATTGGCGACAATGCGCAGGGCGTCGATGTCCAGACCGGAATCGGTTTCGTCCAGGATCGCCAGCCTGGGCTCCAGCATGGCCATCTGAAAAATCTCGTTGCGCTTTTTTTCACCGCCGGAGAAGCCTTCGTTCACCGAGCGCTTCATGAGGTCGTCGCGCATCTCCACGACCTTCATCTTCTCGCGCATCAGACGCATGAAATCCATGGCGTCCAGTTCTTCCTCGCCCTGGTGCTGACGCTTGGCGTTCACCGCCGCCTTGAGGAAGTAGGTGTTGTTGACGCCGGGAATCTCTACCGGATACTGGAAGGCCAGGAACACCCCTTCCCGGGCGCGTTCTTCCGGTTCCATCTCCAGCAGGTCCTTGCCGTCGTAATCGACGCTGCCACCGGTCACCTCGTAGCCATCGCGGCCGGAAAGGACATGGGCCAGAGTGCTCTTGCCAGAACCGTTGGGGCCCATGATGGCGTGAACTTCGCCGGCATTTACCTTCAGGCTCAGGCCGCGAAGGATCTCCTTGTCTTCGACGCTGACGCGCAGATTGTCGATCGTTAGCATTTCTCTACCTACTGATAAACCAAATCGTGCCCGAACCCGAGGCGCAGAAGCGGGGCGTTACCCTACTGCGCCTTCCAGACTCACGCTGAGCAGTTTCTGCGCCTCGACGGCGAATTCCATGGGAAGTTCCTTGAAGACCTCCTTGCAGAATCCGTTGACAATCATCGCCACCGCGTCTTCCTCGGAGATACCCCGTTGCCGGCAGTAAAAGAGCTGATCGTCACCGATCTTGGAGGTGGTCGCCTCGTGCTCCAGAGTGCTGGTGGGGTTTTTCACTTCCACATAGGGAAAGGTATGGGCACCGCATTGATCGCCCATCAGCAGCGAATCGCACTGCGTGTAGTTGCGGGCATTGTCGGCGCCTTTGCCGATGTGCACCAAACCGCGATAGGCGTTTTGGCTCTTGCCGGCAGAGATACCCTTGGAAACGATGTTGCTGGAGGTATTGCGGCCCAGATGGATCATCTTGGTGCCGGTATCCGCCTGCTGGTAGTTGTTGGTGAGGGCGACGGAGTAGAACTCGCCGACGGAATTATCGCCGCGCAACACGCAGGAGGGATACTTCCAGGTGATGGCGGAACCGGTTTCCACCTGCGTCCAGGAGATTTTCGCGTTGTCGCCACGGCACTCGCCACGCTTGGTGACGAAGTTGT
>JAGRGI010000194.1:0-5400 GCA_020445565.1 Chromatiales bacterium | reverse complement strand
AGCTGGTTCTCGTCGCGCATGGGCGCCGTGCACCCTTCCAGGTAGCTGACATAGCTGCCTTCATCGGCAACGATGAGGGTGCGCTCGAACTGGCCGGTGTTCATGGCGTTGATACGGAAATAGGTGGACAACTCCATGGGACAGCGCACGCCCTTGGGGATATAGACGAATGAGCCGTCGGAGAATACCGCGGAATTGAGGGCGGCGAAGTAGTTGTCCTGCTGGGGCACCACGGAGCCGAGATACTGACGCACCAGTTCGGGGTGTTCCCTGACCGCTTCGGAGAAGGAACAAAAGATTACGCCGACGGCATGGAGTTTGTCTTTGAAGGTGGTGGCCACCGATACACTGTCGAATACCGCGTCCACCGCCACACCGGCCAGTGCCGCCCGTTCGTGCAGGGGTATACCGAGTTTTTCGTACGTCTCCAGCAGCTTCGGGTCTACCTCATCCAGGCTTTTGGGGCCATCGGACTCGCGCTTTGGCGCGGAATAATAGGAGATGGCCTGGTAATCGATCGGATCCAGCTTGAGTTTGGCCCAGTCAGGCGCTTTCATGGTCTGCCAATGACGGAAAGCCGCCAGACGCCATTCCAGCAACCACTCGGGCTCTTCCTTCTTTGCCGAGATGAGTCGAACGACGGATTCGTCCAGACCCGGCGGAACCGTGTCTGAATCGATGTCGGTGACGAAACCGTGCTGGTATTCCTTGCGAACCAGTTGTTCGACATCAGAATTGGTAGCGGACATAATCGCGCTCCTGAAAGCGTCGCGGGCGCGCCATAAAACCCAGTGCGCCGATCAAGTATTCAGAAAAGGCTACAGTACCCGACTAAAACGGTCAACAATTAGCACTGCTGCCCGAAACAGTGCGCTGACCTGGGTCATACCCGTCAAGGGTTTCGCCTGCCAAGCTTTTCTATTCTACGGAAAAATCGTTTCTGCCGGAACCTTTCCGGCAGAAAAGTTGACTGTTTCACTGTGTTATTTATACTCGGCCCTCCCGCGATTCCGGGACCACGGAGTACCTCAGCATGACCGATACCCAGACCCCCACCCCCCAGGCGGAGATGCGCTCTATTATCGCGCGCATCGCCACCGGCCCCGATTTGAGCAAGGACATCAGCCTGGAGGAGGCCCGCAATGGCATGCGCTATGTCCTGGACGGCGAGGTCGACCCGGTGCAGGGGGCGATCTATCTCATCGCCTTGCGCATGAAGCGGGAAACCGACGATGAGAATAAAGGCGTGCTCGATGCCTTGCGCAGTGTCACCGAGCGTGCAACCGCACCGGTGGACGAGGTTGTGGACATCGCCGACCCCTACGACGGCTACAACCGCACCCTGCCGCCCGCGCCGTTCCTGGCGCCCTTACTGGCGGAACTCGGCATACCGGCCTTCTCCCACGGCATGGAGACGGTCGGTCCGAAGTATGGCGTTACCCACAAGCAGGTGCTGCGCGAGGCCGGCCTGCCGGTGGACTTGAGTCCTGCACAGGCGGCAGCCCGGCTGGGCGATATCGGCTGGGCCTACGTAGATCAGTCCCGTTTCGCCCCCAAGCTATTCAATCTTCTGGATTTTCGCAGCCTGATCGTGAAACGTCCGGCGATCACCACCGTGGAAGTGATGTGCGGCCCGATCGTCGGCCGGCAGAAAACGCACTTGATGACCGGCTACGTGCACAAGCCCTATCCTCGCATCTACGCCATGCTGGCGCGTCATGCCGGATACGACTCCATGCTGCTGGTGCGGGGGGTTGAGGGCGGCGTGCTTTCCTCGCTGCGCCAAAGTGGCAAGCTGTTTTTCTACCACGATGGCGGCATGGAGGACTCGGTGGAGATGAACCCGGAGGACATGGGAATTCAACAGGAAGTGCGGGCCATACCGGTTCCGGAAGACATGGCAGAAACAGCCGTGGTGACCGACGCGATCACCGGCGAGAAGGACAACACAGGTGTTGCCGCCGCCGCCGCGGAAGCCGGCATTGCGGCACTACGGGGCACCAAGGGCGCCACCTATGACGCACTGGTCTACGGCGCTGCCACCGTTCTTTGGCACCTGAAAAAGGCCGGGAGCCTGCAAGCCGGCGCCGATATGGCCCGCAGCGTGCTCGACTCCGGCGCCGCCTTCGATCGGCTGCGTTAAGGATTGGCCATGAGTGCGACAAAAGACGTTGCAGGTAGCGCCGAGCTTGGCGAGGGTGGAATGCTTCGCGTCGAACACCTTGGGCGGGCCGTGTTGCTCGCCAGGGTGAACGGACGAGCCTATGCCGTTGACGACCTCTGCACCCACGAAGACGCCTCGCTGTTCACCGGCTGCCTCAAGGGTACGGCAGTGAAATGTCCGCTGCACGGGGCCCGATTCGATCTGGCAACCGGACTTCCGCTGGAAGAACCTGCGGACGAGGCCATAGCGACCTACGAACTGGAAGAACGGAACGGGCGCATCTACCTGGGCAATCGGCAGGAATGAGGGCCTGATCCGCGGAGGGGCAAAAACGGGCTCAGGCGAAAAACACTGCCTGGGATTATCCGATCCCAGGCTTGGCCAATCGCGCCGGGATGACGATCCCGCAAGGGTGAAGCCAGCCCCTAGGGGCTGACGTGTCCCGGCTACTTGACGGAGAAGAACGCCATCAATTCACGCAGGCCGCGGGATTGATCCGCCATGGATTGGGAGGCGGCCGCGGCCTCTTCCACCAGGGCGGCATTCTGCTGGGTGTTTTCGTCCATGCGGGTGACGGCGGTATTGACGTGCTCTATGCCGGAGGACTGTTCTTTGCTGGCGGCGGCTATCTCGGTGACGATGTCGGAGACCTTTTTCACCTCCAGCACGATGTCCTCCAGCGTCTTGCCGGATTCATCCACCAGGCGTGAACCTTCCACCACTTTGGTTTGACTGTCCTTGATGAGGTCGTTGATCTCCTTGGCGGCATCGGCGCTGCGTTGCGCCAGACCACGGACCTCGGCGGCGACTACGGCGAAACCACGGCCCTGCTCGCCGGCTCGCGCCGCCTCGACAGCAGCGTTCAGGGCAAGCAGATTGGTCTGAAAGGCGATCTCGTCGATCATGCCGGTGATCTCGGCAATCTTGCGGCTACTGGCGTTGATCTCGCCCATGGCGGTCACTGCATTGCGGACCACGTCACCCCCTTTTTCGGCCTGCTTGCGGGCATTTTGCGCCAGCTCACTGGCCTTGCTGGCATTGACGGCATTCTCCCGAACCGTCTGAGTGAGTTCTTCCATACTGGAGGCGGTTTCCTCCAGGGAAGCGGCCTGTTCCTCCGTTCGGCTGGAAAGGTCCATATTGCCCTGGGCGATCTCTCCCGCTGCGGAGCTGATGCTGTCGGTGGCCTGGTGAATACGCTTCACCATGTCTTCGAGATTGGCCAGGGAGCCATGCAGTGCATCGCGCAGGTCGGCGAATTCGCCGGCAAAATCGCCGTCCATGGTTTCGTCCAGGTGTCCCTCAGCCAGTGACTTCACTACCCGTGTACTCTCACGCACAGGCGTGACCACAGCCTCCAGCAGGCGATTGACCCCTTCCGCCAGGGATTTCATGAAACCGCTGAACTCCCGGGTTTCGATGCGCGAGTCCAAACGCCCGGCGATGGCATCCTCGATCAGGGACTGGACCTGATTTTCGGCATTTTCCTGCTCGGTCACATCCACCCACTCCACAGAAGTACCCAGACGGATGCCCTCCTCGTTGACCACCGGGTTGGCCGATAGACTGAAGCTTCGACCGCCGATCGCTATACGGGTATTGAAGGTGCCACTGAGGCCCTCCAGCAGGCTGCGTTGATGATGCGGATTTTTGTGGAAGGAATCGATGTTCGTTCCACACAGGCTGTCTACGTCGAAATCGGGCAGATCGGCACGAATGGCGTCCTGGGCCTTGCGCAGCATCTCGGTCACAGAACGGTTCAGGTAAATGAGATTCTGATTGTTGTCCGCTACCATGACGCTGCTGCTGACGTTGTCCAGCGCAGTCTTGATACGCTGGGACCGCTCGGCGACCTGCCGAACATCGTTGACCTGATAGCTGAGTTGTATCTGCAACGATTGCAGACCGCGAATCACCTCACCGATCTCGTCTTCCCCGCCGCTGAGGGTGTTGTTGTAGTTGCCCTCCGCTATGCTGCCAAAGGCGCGTATAGCCTGCCCCAGGCCACGGGTCACGCCGCGAATCACCCAGAAGGCCAGGGCCAGCGCCACCAACAATGCGGCGCCGACCGCGACCAGCGATACCAGACGCCCGTCACTCAACTCGCTGCGCCGCTGCTCCAGCAGGCCCGTGAGCACCGGGCTCGTGACATCGAACAGCCTAAGCGCGGCAGCGATGGCCTTGGTGCCCTGGGGGAACAGTTCCGATGCCTTCAGGCTGATGGCCTCGTCGTTGACCAGACGTTGCTCGACCGTGGCGAGAAACGCCTCGGTCAGTTGTTGAAACTGCTCCGCGGGCGCGGCCAGCCAGTCGTCCAGTTCGGCGTTGTAACCGATGGCGGTGCGTACCCCCTTGCTCGCGGCGGCAAGCTCGCTGCGAATGACCGATATACGGTTCATCAGAACAACCCGCGATGCCGGGTCCAGGGATTTGCCCTGGTTGCCCGCCGCAAGGCCGGAGCCCTTTCCACGCAACACCCCCATGTTTTCAGCCAGATGGGGTAGTCGGTTGACCATGAGGTCCATCAGGTAGTAGCTGTCCAGGCGCGGGTCCACCACCAGGGCAGAGGCATCCGCCACCTGGCTCATCAACCCGAGCACCTGCGTTATCAGGGAACTGTGCCGCGCGAAAGCCTCCTTCGCGGGCAGTTCAAATGCGCTCTTTTCCAGCTCCGCCCAGCCGGTGCGTATCTGCTGCCACGCAGAGGTAGTGCCAAATTCGGTCCCCGTCAGTTCCTCCCGTTGCGCGACCGCCGCGATGTCACCGGCAATGAGTTTTTTCTTTTCTACCAGCTTTGGAGCGAATGAGGTATCGCCGTTGAGATAGGCGTTGGTCATGCCACGGTGCTGGGCCAGATGTTCCGCCAGATGACGCAGGGGGCCGATGTATTCCACGCCGCGAATCTCCCGCGAGGTGGTATCGATACGATCGCCGGTATCGTTGGCCAACATGCCGGTCACCAGTGCCAGGGGCAACAGCAACGTCGCGAAGGCCAGCCCCAGTTTTTGCCAGAGCCGGAGCCGGCCGAAAATGTTCAGACGGCTCAGTAAAGGGACATGCCCCAGGTCCACCTCGCCGGCACGGATCTGTGCATACAGCGCATCGGCGGCCCTCACTTCGTCGCGACCGGGGCAGCTACGCACAGAAACATACTCGACCACTTCACCGTTGTGGAGTATGGGCGTGACATTCGCCCGCACCCAGTAGAAATCGCCGTTCTTGCAGCGGTTCTTGAC
>JAGRGI010000034.1 GCA_020445565.1 Chromatiales bacterium | reverse complement strand
ATCATGGAAAGGGTGCCGACGGCGAAGGCGCCCATGGTCCAGGGCATGCGCCGGCCGATACCGTTCAAATCGCTGATGTCGGTCTTGTGGGCGGCGGTGTAGATGGAGCCGGCGGCGAAGAACAGGGTGATCTTGCCGAAGGCGTGGGCCGCCACATGCAACGCGGCACCCAGTGTCGACAGGGGGGCGAGTATCGCCGCGCCCAGTATCACGTAGGACAACTGGCTGATGGTGGAATAGGCCAGCCGCCGCTTGAGGTTGTTCTGGCGCAGGGCGATCAGCGAGGCGACGATGATGGTGAAACCGGCCAGATACAGCAGCCAGTCGCTGGCGGGTGTCTGGCGCAGAAGGTCCTCCCCAAATACGTACACCAGCACCTTGATGATCGAAAACACCCCCGCCTTTACGACTGCCACGGCGTGCAGCAGGGCGCTGACCGGGGTGGGGGCCACCATGGCGGCGGGCAGCCAGCGGTGCAACGGCATCAGTGCGGCCTTGCCGATGCCGAGCATGTACAGGCCCAGCAATAATGTCAGTTCCGGCCCCTGAACCTTGCCTGCGAGCAGGCCGCCGGGCATGAAATCCAGGTTGTCGGCGAGTACGTAGGTCCAGAGGATCGCCGGCAACAGCAGGCCGATGGAGGTGCCGATCAGAATGCCCAGGTACACTCGCCCGGCGCGCACCGCTTCCGAGGTGCCCTTGTGAGTCACCAACGGGTAGGTGGACAGGGTCAGCAGCTCGTAGAACACGAACAGGGTGAACAGATTGGCGGCAAAGGCGATGCCCATGGCCGCCATCAGGGCAATGGCGAAGCAGACATAGTAGCGGGTCTGATGTTCCTCCCGGTTGGCTCGCACGTAGCCGATCGAATACAGGGAGTTGATGGGCCAGAGCAGGGAGGCCACCAGGGCGAAGATCATCCCCAGGGGTTCGGCCTTCAGGGCCAGGGTGAGACCGGGCAGCCATTCGAGCACTACCGCGGATGGTCTCGCCCCTGCCAACACCGGCGACAGCAGTGTCGCCACATTCAGGAACAGCAGCAGGGCTGCACCAAGGGTTATTCCCTCGCGCAGATTGGGGCGGCTGGCGCACAGGGCGATACCGACAGCGCCCAGACCCGGCAGCGCCAGGCTCAGCAGCAGGGCGGTTTCCGCGCCGTTCATGGTCCCAGCCCCATGAGTCTTTGCGCTGCCTCGCCGGCCACGCCGACGCTTAGGTCGGTATCGATTCCCAGGTAGAGGTTGGCCAGTGCCAGCACCCAAGTCGGCAGCAGCAGGCCCCAGGGGGCCTCTGACACGGCCTCTCGGTCAGCGGGTCTGGGACGAAAATAGGCGGCCTCTATCACCCGCCACAGATACACCACGGCCATCAGCGAGGTGATCAGTATCAGCACCACCACCAGCCACCAGCCCTTTTCGAGTGCAGCGAGAATCAGATACCACTTGGAGACGAAGCCCACCGTCATGGGCACACCGATCAGGCTGAGGGCCGCCAGCACGAAGGCCGCCATGGTCCAGGGCATCTCCCGCGCGATGCCCTGCATGCGGTCCAGCTGCACGCTGCCGATACGATAGAATACCGCCCCGAGGGCCAGGAACAGGGCGCCCTTGATCAAGGCGTGATTGAACAGGTGCAGCAGGGCGGCGGTCAGGCCGGTGACTGTGACGATGCCGATCCCCAGGGTCATGTAGGCCACCTGGGCCACCGAGGAATAGGCGAGCATGCGCTTGACGTTATTCTGAAATATCGCCACCAGGGACATGCTGAACGTCGCCACCAGGGCCAGGGGGATGAGGATCCAGTCCACGTTCATGTCCGAGAAGGAGAACCAGGTGCCGAAGATCGTGAACAGGAAGCGCAACAGCACATACACGGCCACCTTCGTTGCCGTGGCGGACAACAGGGCGCTTACCGCAGAGGGCGCGTAGGTATAGGCGTTCGGCAACCACAAGTGCATGGGAAAAAGGGCCAGTTTCAGGCCGATTCCCACCACCAGAAAGGCGAAGGCCGTTTGCAGGGTGCGGGACTGATGCAGGCCCTCGATGCGTTCTGCCAGATCGGCCATATTGAGGGTGCCGGTCAGCATGTACAGCAATCCGACGCCAATCAGTATGAAGGTGGCGCCTATCGTGCCCAGGATCAGATATTGATAGGCGGCTGTCAGGGCGCGGCGATCCTGGCCCAAGCTCACCAGGGTATAGGTGGACAGAGCCGAAATCTCCAACAGCACGAACAGGTTGAAGGCGTCGCCGGTGATGACGATCCCCAGCAAACCGGCCAGACACAGCAGCATCGCGGCGTAGAACAATGCCTGACGCTCCGGGTCAACCTCCTTCTCCACACTGAGCAACGAGTAGGGGAACACGGTGGCGGCGATGCCTGCAACGATGAGCAGCACAAAGGCCGCGGTCCCGTCCACCACGTATTCGATGCCCCAGGGAGCGGCCCAGTCGCCGAAGGCATAGTGAACCGCGCCTTGCGCCAGCACTTGGCGCAGCAAGGCTGCGGCGATAGCCAGGGCCAACCAACTGACGACGGTGGCGAGTAACCAGGCGGCCCGACCTCGGCCCAGCAAGACGCAAAGCGGGGCGCTGAGCAGGGGCAGCACCACCTGCAAGGCGGGGAGATTGGCCGCAATCAAACGTTGCGATCCTCTTCGCGGATACGGTCTTCCTCCACCGTGCCGTAGGCCTGCTTGATGCGCACTGCCAGGGCCAGCCCCAGGGCCGTTGTTGCCACGCCGACGACGATGGCCGTGAGGATCAGCACGTGCGGGAGGGGGTTGGAGTAGACCGCTGGCGCCGAACTCTCGATGGGCGCGGTGCCGCCGGGCATCTTACCCATGGAGATGTATTGAATGAACACCGAGGTCTGGAACAGATTGAGGCCCACCAGCTTCTTCACCAGGTTGCCCTGGGAGACGACGATGTAGAACCCGGTCATCATCAGAAAGATGACGATCCAATAGTTGTACAGACCCACCCAGTTCATGGCGCTTGCTCGGCGCGCTGGGCAAAGGCGAAGAAGATCAGCAACATGACGCAGGTCACCGTCAGGCCCACACCCAACTCGACCAGAAAGATCCCCAAGTGCTGCCCCGCCGTGGGCGGAGTTGCAAGCACGTAATAGTCCAGGAAATGGCCGCCCAGAAACATGCCCGCCACGCCGGTGCCGCCGTAGATCAACACGCCCAATGCCGCAAGGGGCCTCAGAACCTGAGGAGAAAGCAGGGACATGGCCTTGTCCAATCCGAAGGCCATGGCGTAAAGGATGACGCCAGCGGCGAAAATCACACCGGCCTGAAATCCGCCCCCTGGACCGAAATCGCCGTGAAACTGCACGTACAGGGCGAACAGCAGGATGTAGGGAACCAGCAGTTTGGCGACGACCTGCAGAACCTGATAGTCCTTGTCCGAATGCGTTTGCCTCATTCTTTCTCCGCCGCATCTTTGCTTGAGCGCTTCCTGCGAATGCCGAGCAGGGCCAATACGCCGACGCCGGCGGTGAATATGACAGTAACCTCCCCAAACGTGTCGTAACCTCTGTAACTGGCCAGTACCGAGGTAACCATGTTGGGGATGCCGATCTCCGTGGGCGAGGTCTCGATATAGCGTGGTGCCACATGCTGGTGGATCGGTGCCTGTGGGTCGGCAAAGCGTGGCATGTCCAAAGTACCCCAGATCAGTGCGGCACCGGTGATGCTTACCACTACCATGGGAAGATAGGGCTTGCGCACGGGTACCGCCTCACGGGGGCCGGTAAGGGCCAGCGTGGCCAGGAACAAGACCGTGGAAATGCCGGCGCCGACAGCGGCCTCGGTAAAGGCCACGTCGACTGCGTCCAGCGTCACGAACAGGCCGGCGCTGAGCAAGCTGTAGATGCCTGCCAGCATCACCACCGCGAACAGATTGCGGTGGCGCACCACCGCGATGGCAGTGGCCGCCAGAAAGGTCAGCAGGACGATATCGATCAAGGTGTCGATGGCGAATCCTCCCGACTTGGCGCCAAATGCGGTTTCAGGCCCGCATGGCGTGCGGCGCTTGCCAACGCATGGCTTGCGGTGGGGCTGGTGAACCACAGAAACAACAGGATGAAGGCCAGTTTGACGCTGACCAGACTGAGCCCCGCCTGCAACATCAGGCCACAGAGAATGGCGCCCGCGCAAAGGGTGTCGGTGACCCCGGCGGCGTGGATGCGGGTGTAGAAGTCCGGAAAGCGCAATATGCCCACCGCGCCGCTGATACCCAGAAAGGCGCCGAACAGCAGCAACAGCCAGGAAAGTATCTCCAGGATGATCATCCGTCCTCCGCGCACTCACCGGCACCGACCCGCTGGGCGTATTTCAGCACTGCGATGACGCCGACGAAGTTGATGAGGGCGTAAACCAGGGCGATGTCCATGAAATCCGGCCTGCCACTGAGAAAACCGAACACCGCAATGAACAACACCGTCTTGGTGCCGAACATATTCATCGCCAACACCCGGTCATAGACCGTCGGTCCCACAAAGGCGCGAATCAGCGCCAGCCCCATCACCACCAGGATAGCGATTGCGGTTGCGGCAAAAATCATTTCGCGCTGCGCTCCAGGCGGCTCACGCGCCGATCCATCTCCCCACGGGCCAGATCCTGGGCGGCTTGCGTTTGCAGGGCGTGCACGACAATACCCTCATCGTCCACTTCCATGGCGACCGTGCCGGGCGTGAGGGTGATGGAATTGGCGAAGATAGTACGGCCGGTCGGTGTTCTCTGGCTGGAGGCAAGGCGAATTTCGGTAGGGGAGATCGGATACCGCTGCGGGCGCCAGATGGCCAGGACCACATCCCGGTTGGCCACCAGGATCTTGCGAAGCAGCCAGAACCAGTAGGCCCCCAATTGCACCAGCAGGGACAGGTAGTGGTGTTCCGGGTCGCGCCGCTCGATGCGTGCCGCGAGCACTGCTACCAGCAGTACGGAGACGCCGCCGAGGCCCAGAAGCAGGGAATCGTGCCAAAAGCCCGATAGCAGCAACCAAAAGCCGTACAGGCTGAACAACAGTGCGGATAGATAGAGAATCATGATCGTCGTCCGGGATTTACCCCGGTAAACCGTCGCGCTTGATGAAAAGCGTAGATTCTCAGGCAGGTGGCTTCAACGTGAGCCGCGATATTTGACAGGTGTACCGAGGCGTCCCCGGTACACCTGGAGTGCCTCAGCCCATGTACAAACCACCGTTCACCGGCAGATTGGCGCCGGTGATATAGGTGTTGTCATCGGAGCTCAGGAAGGCGACCGCGTCGGCGATCTCCTTCGGCTGGCCCATGCGGGCGGCGGGGATGGTGGCGATGATGGCATTGCGGATGTCCTCAGGCACCGCGGCGGTCATGGCCGTCTCGATGTAGCCGGGGGATACCGTGTTCACCATCACGTTCTTGCGGGCCGTCTCCTGCGCCAGGGCCATAGTGAAACCGTGCATGCCGGCCTTGGCGGCGGAGTAATTGGTCTGGCCGAACTGTCCCTTCTGCCCGTTGACCGAGGAAATGTTCACAATGCGGCCGAAACCGTTGTTCAGCATGCCGTCGATGGCCGGGCGGGTAACGTTGAAGACACTGTTCAGGTTGACCGAAATCACCGCCGTCCAGGAGCCCACATCCATCTTTTTCAGGGTCTTGTCGCGGGTGATGCCGGCACAGTTGACGATGATGTCCAGGGAGCCGTGACGCTTGATGATGTCTTCCACCATGGCGCTGGCGTCCTCGAAGGAGGACACATCGGCGGGGAAGATCTCCATGTCCATGCCCTTTTCCTTGTGAGCGGCCTGCCATTTGACGGCATCCTGTTCTTCGGACGGATGACAATTGGCGACTACCGTGCGCCCCTGGGCGAGCAGGGCCTCGCAAATTGCGCTGCCGATCCCGCCAATACCACCGGTTACCAATGCGACTCGTTTGCTCATCTTCTCCTCTCTTCGACGTTCTTCGCCATGTTCTCGTTTTTGAAACGAACCAAGCTCCCGAAGGAGCTTGGTCGATGCGTTGCTGCTAAGCGACTAGTTTAGGCCGCTTTCGGCGTGGTGACTTCTTTCAGATTGGCGGCGACGGCCTCGGCGCCCTTTTCCATCCAGGCGGTCACTTCATCGCGGGCGCCGGTGGCGACTTCCGCGCTCTCGCGGGCGCTGGCCATCACCTTCTCCGCCAAGCCGCGGGCCAGCTCAGCCTGTCCGGCATACAGTTCCTGGAAACCCTTGGCCTTGGTCAGCAGGTCCATCTGATCTGCATTGGCCTGCAGGTAGAGGCCGAACAGTTCCAACTGTTTCTGCATCAGCTTCTCGCTGGTGCGCATATTGATGTCTGCCAATTGCTTGGCGGCCTCATACTGGTTCTTGGCCAAGTCCAGCAGATTGGTGTTGAAACCACTCATTGCTTCAAACGGATTGCTGTAGGTGAACATGATTCGCTCCTCGGGTTGGATGACGCAGATTTGTGCAATGCATCATTGCTGCATTGCACAATAGCGCTGCCCAGGGACGGTGTCAAGGGAAATTTGTGCGCTGCACAATGGTGTGCCGCCTCGGCGACAGATCCCACCGATGCGTCACGTTCCTTCTGGGAGCATATTATTATAAATCATTGAAATAAAGATGGTTGTGGCGGGGTGCGCTTCCTCGCGCTGCTCTGTAAGCGCTCAGTAAAACTGGCAGAGGATAGTGGGTGAACGTCCTGCACGGTGTCTCGCGAGGGACACGTGCGCGCGAGAAGCCGGATCTGGCCATAGTACCGAAGAGACCCGCGAGCAACAGGGTAACTGCCCCAGCGGAAGGGCCATGCCCCAAGGGGAACGGTCCTCAGAACGTCGCGAGCTGGACCCAGAGCCAGGAAATCGCGTCGGCCGGTCTGATGGCCGTCCGCCAAGCGGCGCAGAAGGATAAGAGGAAGCAGCTTACGGCCCTGCTGCACCATGTTGTCGATGTGGCAGTGTCTCGCAAGAAGGTGATCTGGGTGCTTGATGCCGACATCCGACAGTTTTTCGATAGCATGGAACACAACTGGGCCGTTTTGGCCTGGCGCCACATCCTGCCAAGACGCGGCCGATCCAGTTCGGTCGGTATGCCAGCGAGGCGCGCACCAATCATTCCCCCCTGCATCTGACCGGCAAATCGCCCGTCAAGGATTGCTCAAGCCCTGAGCCTGCCGAACCCACTCTTCCCGTTCGATCCGACCCTTGAAATCCAGATTCGCGGAGATCTTCTCCACATCCTCCGGCGACCAGGCGGCGATCTGTGCAAAACGCGTGATACCCAGGCCGTTGAGTTTCCGCTCCAACACCGGGCCGATACCGTTGATGATCTTCAAATCATCGCTGTCAGCATTGATGGCATCGCCGGAAGTTTCGGCTGGTGTCTCCTTTGGCGCGTAATCCCGTTCCAGCCTCGCAAGTGCCTTGCGCAGGGTCTTCACCTCGTCTTCCAATTTGGCAAACTCCTTTTTGCGAACATAGTGAGAGCGGGCGCTGGCTTTGGCTTTCTTCAGGAGTTTGTGGGATTTCACGCTTGCATCCTCTCTTGTCGGTACGGGCTTGGGCGCATGTCGCCGGGCGGAGAATTACTTGAATTTAAATTAGTTATAGCAGCTTGGCCGGGAAATGGCGGTAGTTCCGACAAGGCTATCGGGAAGGAGTCAAAGCAGCAAGGGTGTTGGCACCAATAGTCGTGGAAGCAAGTGGTCCCTCCCTGCTGCGGTGGTTTTCTCAATAGCAGGGGTGGATTCCGGGTAAGCCGAGCAGACCAGAAATTTTATGCTTCGATCTGGGGGGGAATAAGGGTGTTTGTCCCCTGGCGTGGATGTGAACTCGCTACGCTCAGAATCCGCCGACCAGCGCATACCCGTCATTCTGTAATTTGATCAGGCGGGTATAACCATCGTGGACGATAGCCACGCCCGGTAACACATCGGCCGCTTTCCATCCCTTGCTCTTCATGGCGCTGTGGCAGATCTCGACGCTGACACCCAGGTCGATGAGGTCCTGCACGATCTTGCCATTCGGATTGATGCTGAACGGGTCCAGAGTGGCTACTTGATAGGTGTCGTCGATCAGTAGAGCCGTGGCAGCGTCGCCATGCAGAACCAGGTGGATGTCCAACTGCTTTGCCTCCACGCCCTGCTTGCGAAATGCCTCGATCAGGCCCCGCGCGTAGTACAGCCCGCGGTTAATGCCCGCGGATTCCCGCTTGGAATGAATGTCATACACTGCCCGATAGCTCGCGTCTTTCTCCACCAGAATCATCGAGCGCTCGGCGTCTGTGTTTGTTGGCACCTCTTGCACATACGCGATCGAGGGTAGAGCGAAACAGAGCACGGTCATAAACAGAAGGCATTTTGGCTTCACGTTGATTCTCTTCTGGCTGGGTTTGACTTCAGGGTTGTCTGCGCGATGGCTTCGAACGCCGGGAGCGATATGGATTGGCGGGAATTGTCTGAACGTTCGCTTAGTATGGTCCGGTTTTGGGGGGGCTTCCAGGCAGGAGTGGGAGTCCGGGCTTGGCACCCGTGAGGAAATGCCTTAAACCTGATTCCGTGACATCTGAGCGGTTGAAGTGGTTCATTTTCGAACAACGGGGCGAGGAAATTGTTGTTTACCGCCGCCGTTGAATCGGGCCGCCGCCAGGGAAGGCGTGGACTGATACGGCCAGCTGCTTTCCCGATCCCGCAAGGGGCTTCGCTCAGATTCAGCACCCTGCTGCCTGCTCCAATGCAGTGTCCGAAGTAACGGTGCGGGCGGCAACATGCCCCACCCGACAGTTTTCAGCCCAAGCACCGACGCATAAAGGCACACAGGGGATGTAGGCCAGTCGGCGCCTTGGGGAACGATACGCGCAAAGGCGCGAGGGTCGCATCAGCTTCGGGAATTCATGCCAGCGCGCAAGGCTGGATCAACCATGTCCGCTGCGGTGGACAGTGGGCAGAGAATCAGAGTTTGGCGTTCAGAGAATGGGGGATTTCGATGTGCAGGGTGTCCCGTTTCAGGTCCAGCGCGCCTTGATATTCTCGCTGTCGGCAAGTCACCACACTGCCGGCCAGAGCTTCGATGCCCAGCAGGGCCTTGGCCATCGGACCCTTATACTCGTGTTGTTCGACGGGGATCTCGTTGATGGTGTCCAATAGCAGGGCCTCGTTGATGGCCCCGCGCCAGGGGCTGCCCAGGTCGATACGGCCGTCTTCCCAGGTAGTCAGGATCTCCTGACGCTCCAACGGCCGAAGATGGGTGAGCAGACGCTCCTTGGCGTCGCGGTCTTCGTGGGCGTAGGAGCTGAACAGCTCCAGAGACATGCGAAGGTCGTGATCCTTTGGATCAAAGGGGTCCTTACCCTATGCGATTCTAGCCGCATGCCGGATGCCCGATAGCGTTCAGGAGACTGCGGGGGCTTTAAGACCCCCCTAATTCAAATGGGCAAGTGGTTTGGTTATGGGTATCGCAAAGCCTCTGTCCTTGCCGTTTTCGCTGAGAGGGTCCCACGCCGGCTGTAGGGGATCATACGTAAGCGCCCGATCGGGCTGAATCAACCGAATCGGGCGCGTCCGAAGGGCAGAAGGCGATCAGCCGGCGGGTTTGTCCATTCGATGCGAAAGCGCCTTGATTTCGCCGATCAGGGCGTCATAAGAGCGGTGCAGTTCCTTGGGGTCCATATTCAAAAGCCGCTGGGTGTCTTCCAGGGATTTCAGCCGAACACGCAAGGTTTCGATTTCACGCTGGTCGGCGTGATCCACCGCTTCGGCCTTTTCCAGCAGGGCGATCGTGCTTTCCAGGTTGGTGTGGACGCGCTGCAATCGTTCCAATAGTTCTTTTTCGTCACCGAAGCTTTCCGAAAGATGTACCGCCGCTTCGCTTAGATAACCCCGCGCCGGTTCGTAGTAGTTGGGGCGATTCTTGTAGGCGTTATAGCCCAACAGGCCGCCGCCAACCACCACGACGATGGCAATAGCGACGATGACGTTCCGCATCCCTCCCGAATGGGCAGCGTTGGCGCTATCAGCAGCCATGGTCCACCTCCGGTCCTGAGGAGGCGCGAATCAGATTGTTCATTTGCTTGCTCCTGTTTCTGGGTCTCACTGAATTCATCCACGCTATCGGAGCAGCAACCATGCCAGTGTCAGGGGAGTTCGGTATATCAGCTCGTTAGGGATTTCTGCTGATCCAGACCTGGTTCCTATTTGCCTACTTCTGGTTTGAATGAACCATTTGCTGAAACCTTGGTTGAAATCCCACATTGGCGGCATCGGTTGCCATCCCCCAGTGCCGTGGTGTTTTTCCACCAACTTCTTTTGGTCAGGCGCTGTCCACATCGTCTGTGCACTAAGAAAAATCATAAATAACAAATGAATATTCCCATTATTGGAAGTTGGTACGGTCCCTGCTGTGAGGCGGAACAAGCGCTCAACAACACAAGGGGGTCGTTTCATGAATACATCGACGCTGGAGATTGCATCTTCGCCGGATCATTCCGTGGCGTTGCGGCAGGAGTTCACGCGTCTTCGCCGACACGTGGAACAACAGATTCTGGGACAGTCAGATCTGGTTGAGAGTCTGCTGATCGCCCTGCTGGCCGATGGGCATCTGCTGGTGGAAGGCGCTCCCGGTTTGGCGAAGACCAAGGCGGTAAAGGCCCTGGCCGGTGGTTTGGAAGGGGATTTTCACCGAATCCAGTTCACCCCCGATCTGCTGCCCGGAGACCTGACCGGGACAGAGATTTACCGGCCCCAAGACGGCAGCTTCCACTTCGACAAAGGGCCACTGTTTCATAACTTGTTGCTTGCCGACGAGGTCAATCGGGCGCCGGCCAAGGTGCAGTCGGCGCTGCTGGAGGCCATGGGCGAACGCCAGGTCACCGTAGGGCGGGAGACCTACCCGCTGCCGGCGTTGTTTCTGGTCATGGCGACCCAGAACCCCATTGAGCAGGAAGGTACCTATCCACTCCCCGAGGCCCAGCTGGACCGCTTTCTGATGCACGTGCAGGTGGGTTACCCGGCCATGGAGACTGAAAAGGCCATACTTGGGCTTAACCGCCTGGAGGCACTTTCGCGCGACGGCGATGTGGCTATCACGCCGATCAGCCAGGACACCGTATTCCGCGCCAGGGAAGAGATCCTGAAGCTGTATGTCTCGCCGGACGTGGAGGACTACCTGGTCCATCTGGTGATGGCGACCCGCAGGCCACAGGCGTACGGAGCCGAATTGGAGGACTGGCTGCGTTTCGGTGCCAGCCCGCGCGCCACCCTGGCCCTGGATCGTTGCGCCCGGGTCAGGGCCTGGCTGGCCGGACGCGACTATGTTTCGCCGGAAGACATCCAGGCGGTGGCTCCCGATGTGCTGCGTCACCGGGTGCTGCTGTCCTACCCGGCGGAGGCCCGTGGTCTCAGCCCGCAACAGTTTGTCGAGACCTTGCTCGACAAGGTGCCGGTGCCTTGATGAATCCCCTGTTCGACAGTCCGAACGGCGATGGTGCCCGGGTCGAACTCGATCGGCTGATCGATTTGCGGCAACAGGCGCGCCGGCTGGATATAGCGCCCAGGGGCAAGGTCTTTGCCACCCGCGGAGGCGGTCATCTGTCCCGGTTTCGCGGTCGGGGTATGGAATTCGACGAGTCGCGCATCTACCAGCCGGGAGACGATACCCGCAATATGGACTGGCGCGTCACCGCCCGAACCGGTCAACCCCATGTAAAACTCTATCGCGAGGAACGCGAGCGACCGGTGTGGTTATTGGTGGATGTGGGGCCCAGCATGCGGTTCGGTACCCGCGTGGCCTTCAAATCCGTGATCGCCGCCCGCGCCGCGGCCCTGCTGGCCTGGGCCGCCGCCGACAAGGGCGACCGGGTGGGCGGGCTGGTGTTTGACGAGACCCGTCACTTCGAGCGCAGGCCCGTGACCCGTACCCGCGGCCTGCTGCCTCTGTTGCAGGCCCTTTCTCAGGACCCCTTGCCGGGGGAGCAGGGCGGCCATGCCTCCCTCGGCGCCGCCGCCCGGCAACTGGCGCATCTGGTGCGCCCAGGCAGCCTAGTGTTCCTGTTCAGCGATTTTGCCGGTATCGGTCCGGAGGATGTCGATTGGCTCGGCAAACTCAGCGCCGACAGCGAGGTGGTGCTGGTGTTCATCCACGATCCGCTGGAGGCCATGGCGCCGCCGCCTGCCCTCTACCCGGTGGCGGATGATCAACGTACCGGCCTGCTCGATACCGCCAATAGTGCGGTGCGTGACGGCTGGAACCAGCGGTTCGCAGCCCATGTCGCTGTGCTTCAGGAGCTGGCGCTGAGCCATCAGACGCATTTGGTGCGCCTGCGGACCGATCAGCCCGTCGGAGAAACACTGATGGAGTCCCTGCGGCCGCGCGGCGGACGTGTGGGAGGACTGTCATGAATCCCGCTTCCATGCCTGCCGATCCCCTGGCGAATCTGCGGCCTTACCACTTGCCCTCGCCGGTCTCCTGGTGGCCGCCGGCGCCGGGATGGTGGGTGTTGCTCGGGGTATTGCTGGCCTTGAGTCTGGTCTCGGTCCGGTGGTGGCGGCGTAGAAAGCAGCGCCGGGCGGCAGCCGACCGTGCCCTGGCCGAGCTGGCGGAACTACAGGCCGAATACCTGCGGGAAGAGAGTGCTCCCGGTTTTGCCCGTGAAGTCTCCAAGCTGTTGCGTCGTTTTGCCCTGGTGGCCTATCGCAAGGATTCCGTCGGTGGTCTGACCGGCGAGTCCTGGCTGGAATTTCTCGACGCCAACGGTGGTGGCGGGCGTTTTGTCCAGGGACCGGGCCGACTCCTGCTCGACGCTCCCTATCGGCCCGATAACGTGCCGGGCATGGCGGATCTGACTGCCCTGGCAACGCAATGGATTCGGCAGAATCGGGAGGTAAGCGCATGATTTACCTGGATTGGCCCTGGGTCTTGGCGGCATTGCCCCTGCCGCTGCTGGCGCGCTGGTTACTGCCCGCTGCCCGAGCCGGTAGCGGGCGCGCCCTGCGCCTGCCGTTTCTGCGCGAACTCGGTGCTGCCGACGCCCTCCTGGGCGCCAGGGCTGGCGGCCGGGTTCGGCACGGGCTTGCCTGGCTGATCTGGGCGCTACTGGCCCTGGCGGCGGCCAGACCTCAGTGGTTGGCCGAGCCCGTACCACTGCCTCTGGCCGGGCGGGACCTGATGCTGGCGGTGGATGTGTCCGGCTCCATGGCGCAGGAGGACTACCGCCTGGGCAATCGGGCCGCCACGCGTCTGGACGTGGTCAAGGCGGTGGCGGGGCGATTCATCGAACGCCGCGAGGGCGATCGTCTCGGCTTGATCCTGTTCGGCAGCCGCGCCTATCTGCAGACGCCGTTGACCTATGATCGGGACACGGTGCGCACCCTGCTCGGTGAGGCGGTGATCGGCTTGGCCGGGCGCGAGACCGCCGTGGGCGATGCCGTCGCGGTAGCGGTCAAGCGGCTGAAGGACCAACCGCAGGACAACCGGGTGCTGATCCTGCTCACCGACGGCGCCAACACCGCCGGAAACATCGCTCCCCTGGCCGCCGCGAAACTGGCGGCGCAGGCCGGCGTGCGTGTCTACACCATCGGCATCGGCGGGGGCACGACCGGCGTCCGCACGCCGTTCGGCACACTCATGCGCCAGGGTCCCGATCTGGACCCGCAAACGCTCAAGGCGATCGCCGATGAGACCGGCGGCCGCTTTTTCCAGGCGACAGACACCGAACAACTGACGCAGGTCTATGACGAACTGGACCGCCTGGAGCCCAGCCTGCGCGATACGCGCGAATTCCGTCCCATGCATCCGCTGTTTCCCTGGCCTGCGGGTTTGGCACTGCTGCTGTCCCTGGGGATCGCGTTCACTGCTTTGCCAAAAAGGCACAAAGCGGCGGCGTCGCTGGTGGAGGTAAGCCAACATGCCTCTTGATTTTCACTTCCTGCGTCCGCTTTGGTTGATCGGTCTGCTACCGGCGGTCTACCTGCTCTGGCGACTCTCTCGGGCAGATGCACAGGCCGATGTCTGGCGTTCCCTGGTGGACCCTCATCTGTTGCCTCGTTTGCTGACCGATGCCGTGGCGGGCGGGCGCCGATGGCCCTTGGCACTGCTGGGTCTGGCCTGGCTGCTGGTGACACTGGCACTGGCCGGCCCGGTGTGGGAACGGCTGCCACAGCCGGTGTATCAGGCCCGGCAGTATCGTGTGCTGGCGCTGGATTTGTCGCCCTCCATGAACGCCACGGACATGTCCCCCTCGCGTCTCGCGCATGCGCGCTACGAACTGCTGGACCTGTTGGACAAGGAAAAAGAGGGTCAGACCGCCTTGATAGCCTATGGCACCGAGCCCTATATCGTCTCGCCGCTGACCGCCGACAGCCGCACCATCGCCGCTCAGGTTCCCCATCTGGAGACCACTCTGCTGCCAGCGCAAGGGGAGCGCCGAACGGATCTGGCCTTGCAGCAGGCCGGCGAGTTGTTGCGACAGGCGGGGGCGCCGGAAGGGCGGGTGATCTTGCTCACCGACGGGCTCAGCCACCCGGCGGCTGCCGCGGAGGCGGCCCGCAAGCTGCGTGAGCGGGGATACCCAGTGTCGATACTGGGCTTCGGCAGCGTCAAGGGTGCGCCGATTCCGCTGGCGAAAGGCGGTTTCAGCAAAGATGCCAGTGGTGCGATCCGTCTCGCCAGGCAGAATGCGGACGCGCTGCGAAGCTTGGCATCCGCCGGTGGTGGCAAGTATGTCGCCGCCGGACCGGACGATCGCGATATCGAGGCCCTGTCGTCGCCGGGCTCGGCCGGGCCGGACAAAAGCAGCGTCCAACAGGATGTGCTGGCGCAACAGTGGCGTGAGGAGGGGCCCTGGTTGTTGCTGGCGCTGCTGCCCCTGGTGGCGCTGGGATTTCGTCGCGGCTGGCTGAGTCCCTTGCTGTTGGTGATAGTACTGCTGCCGCCGCCGGATGCCCAGGCCTTTGGTTGGCAGGATTTGTGGTGGAATCCCGATCAGCAGGCCAGCCGACACTGGCAGCAGGGTGCCGCGGAACAGGCAGCCAGGACCTTCGAGCGTCCCGATTGGCGGGCCGCGGCCCAGTATCGTTCCGGCGATTACCAGGCAGCCCTGGAAACCCTGCAAGACCAGAGCGGTGGCGCCGCCGACTATAACGAGGGCAATACTCTGGCGCGCCTGGGCAAATATGAAGACGCACTGGGCGCCTACCAGCGTGCCCTGGATCTGAACCCGAAAGACGCGGACGCCCGCCACAATCGTGATCTGGTTGAGAAATTGCTGGAACAACAGGAACAGAAACAACAATCGTCCTCCGACCAAGACCAGTCCCAGGGGCAACAACAGCAATCCGACCAACAACAGCCGCAGTCCGGTCAGGGCGATAAGGGTCAGGGCGGGGATCAGCAACAGCAACAGGCCCGATCCGAACAGGATGAACAGGGCCAATCCGGACAGCAGCAGGACCGGGAAGCTCAGGGTCAGTCCGCCCGGCACGATAGCCAACAATCCCAGGTGGCGGAGCAGGAACAGGGCGAACAGCAGCAAAAAAAGGCCCAGGCATCCGCTGGGAGCGACATACAGGACCAAGCCGAGGAAAGCGAATCCAAGGCTCAGGTTGCGCAAACCGAGCCAACCGCGGAAGACAACGCCCAGGCACGACAAACGCCTGCCACCAGTCAGCCGGACCCGCTTGGTACGTCTGCCGCCAAACCCGGACTGGCTGACCTGATGGGCGATCCATCATCCGAATCGCCCGCGGCCGAGTCGCAACAGACTCTGGCAAACGCCGAGGATAGCCAGGCCATGGAGCAGGTTCTGCGGCGTGTGGAGGATGATCCCTCCGGCCTGCTGCGACAGCGCTTCCTGCTCCAGCATCTGCGCCGTACCGGCCAGCTTCCCTGAACGAGGTCACCCCCATGCGAACTCGAATGACTCTGCTGTTTCTCGCTTTGTCGCTGACGCTTTGCCCGGTGTTCGGTGCCACCGTCAAGGCCAGTCTGGACCGAAACCGGGTGGACGAGGGTGAGACCGTGGTGCTGTCCGTCATGGCCAGCGGCGATGCCTCCGCCACGCCGGATCTAGCGCCTCTGGGAACGGATTTCGACGTCCTCAACCAGAACCAGAGCACGACCATGCGCGTGGTGAACGGCCGCAGCAGCAGTAGTCGCCAATGGCAGATCGTGTTGGCGCCCAAGCGGGTCGGCAAGCTGACGGTGCCGGCCCTTGCGGTGGGCAGTGATCACAGTGAATCCCTCACGCTGGATGTTTTGCCCGCGGCCGAGGCGGCAAAACAAGGCAGCCAGCGAGCGCTGCTTCTCGAGGTAGAGGCCGAACCCCGAAACCCCTATGTGCAGGGAGAGGTGTTGTATACGGTGCGGGTGTTGTCGCGTATCGGTCTGCGCGATGCCCAGCTCAGCGAACCCCAGGCAGGGGACGCCATTGTCGAGCGACTGGGTGAGGACACGGCCACCAGTACCTATAGAAATGGCCAGCAATATCAGGTGGTGGAACGCCGCTACGCCATCTTTCCTCAGCACAGCGGCGAGCTGAAGATCGATCCGCCGGTGCTCACTGCCCAGGTGCCGGATCAGAACCGGCGCGGCGGCAGCCTGCGCGACCGGTTCTTCGGCTCCGACCCCTTTGCCGGCTTCGGACGAGACCCGTTCGCCGGTTTCGACAGCATGTTCCAGCAGACCCGGCCGGTCCAGGTTCGAGCCAGGGCGGTGGACCTGAATGTGCGTCCGCGGTCGGCGGCAGCAGGTTCGCCCTGGTTGCCGGCCCGTTCGATCAGCTTGGCTGAAAATTGGTCCCCCGATCCACCTGTCTTCCACGTGGGCGAACCGGTGACCCGTTCCATCACCATCCGCGCGCGAGGGCTGAGTCCCACCCAACTCCCGGATCTGACCACGGCGCTGCCTGAGGGCATCAAGGACTACGTGGACAAGGCCCTGACAGACAGCCAATGGCATGGCGATGAAATCGTCTCGCAAAAGACCTTCAAGACGGCCCTGGTGCCGTCCCGGCAAGGTAGCTTCACCCTGCCGGCGGTGAGCCTGACGTGGTGGGATACCCAGACCGATCAAGCCCGCGTGGCCACACTGCCCGAGCGCACCATCGAGGTGTTGCCGGCGGCGGCCGGCCAGTCCGCAACGGTGCCCTTGCCGCAGCAGCTTCCGACCACCGCCTCGCCCCTGCAGGCGCCGTCTTCCGCGGCGGGCGATCTGCCCTTGCTCGGGGTCGGCCGTGGTTTGCGCATACACTCCATTGCCCAAGCGGGTTACTGGCCCTGGATCGCAGTCATCCTCGCCGTGGCCTGGGTGATCAGCACGATGGGTTGGTGGCGTGCCCGATCAAGGGGAAAAACCCGCTCATCCGAGCGTTCGCCCATGGTGGCACGGCCCAACCCGGCCAAGCTGCTGTCCAAATTGGAATCGGCCTGCAAGTCGTCGGATGCCAGGCAGGCGCGCGAGGCGGCTCTCGAATGGGCGGCGGCGCAATGGCGCGATGATCCGCCCAAACGCCTGGACAGCCTGGCCCGTCGCCTGGACGATCAAGGCGCCGAAATATTGCGGGCGCTGGATCGTGCCTTGTATGCGGAAATCGAGGGAAATTGGGATGGCGCGGCGGCTTGGACGAGCCTTGCCGAGTCGTTGAAGCGCTTGGCGAAAACCAAGGCCGGCAAGAAGGGCCGCGATACGCTGCCGGATCTCTACCCGAGTTACGGTTGATATCGCGCCAGACACTCTGTCCCCAGGGACGGGCTCCGGTTCGCACGAGTGTGCTAACGCTCTGGTCATTGTTTCAGGGATGCGAACATTGACCTCCAGGTTGCCAAGCAAGTACCATGCGCCGCGTTCGGGCCCAGGCCCGACGATCCATTATGGCGGCTGGTGTCGGTCCCCCCGCAACGAATAGCTGTGAACCCCGTCAGGCCCGGAAGGGAGCAGCGGTAACAGTGAACACGTGTGCCGGGGTGTGGCTGGCATCGGCTGCCACCCCCCATCCTTCTCCCGTTCCTGCCACTGCCACCGGCGGCGTGGATTGCGCTACACTGCCGTTTCGATTTCCGACTCCAACGATCTCAACGGCGTTTTCATGTCCTATCAGGTTCTCGCGCGCAAATGGCGTCCTCGGGTGTTTGCCGACCTCGTTGGGCAGGAACACGTGGTGCGCACCCTGAGCAACGGCCTGACCGGCGACCGCCTGCACCACGCCTTTCTGTTCACCGGTACCCGCGGCGTGGGTAAGACCACCATCGCGCGCATTTTTGCCAAGGCGCTCAATTGCGAAACCGGCGTAACCGCCGAGCCCTGCGGCCAATGCCCCGCCTGCCGCGAGATCGACGAGGGCCGATTCGTCGATCTCCTGGAACTGGATGCAGCCTCGCGCACCGGTGTGGACAGCATGCGCGAGCTGCTGGACAACGTGCAGTACACCCCCAGCAAGGGACGCTACAAGGTCTACCTCATCGACGAGGTGCACATGCTTTCCCTGTCGGCCTTCAACGCGCTGCTCAAGACCCTGGAAGAACCACCCCCCCATGTGAAGTTTCTGCTCGCCACCACAGACCCGCAGAAGATTCCCGTCACCATCCTGTCGCGCTGCCTGCAATTCAATCTCAAGCGGCTGGGGGTGGAACTGATTCGCGGCCAGATGACGCGCATTCTCCAACAGGAGGGGATCGTGGCGGAGGAGTCCGCCCTGGCTGCCCTGGCGGTGGCCGCCGATGGCAGTATGCGTGACGGCCTAAGTCTGCTCGATCAGGCGATTGCCTACGGTGGTGGCCAGGTCAATACGGCGGAAGTGTCCGACATGCTCGGAACCGTCGCTCATGCCGACCTGTATGGCCTTCTGGATGCGCTGTCCGACGGCGATGGGGCCGGCTTGTTGGACAAGGTCGACGAAATCGCCTCGCACGGGCCGGATTTTGAAGCACTGCTGAAGGAGTTGGTTGCCCTGCTGCATCGAATCGCCCTGGCCCAATTGGTCGTTGTCAACACCGACGAGGCCGAGCCGCGATTGCGAGAGACCGCTGCCCGTCTGACCCCGGAAGACGTGCAACTGTACTACCAGATCGCTCTGGGTGGGCGTCGGGACCTGCCCTTCGCCGCCGACCCCCGGGCCGGCTTTGAAATGACCTTGCTGCGCATGTTGGCCTTCAGGCCGGCAGCGGCGGAAGGTGTGTCGAGTGCCCCGGCAACACCTCCCAAGGTTTCCGCACCGCCCCGACCGGCTAGCCCTTCAGCGCCGCCTCCTACTGCCCCCGCTCAGGCAAACCCGCCGAACATCAATGACAAGGCCCGTGGCGGTTTGGCCCGCGCCAAGGCCCTGTTGGACGGCCTGGAAGCGCCAGCCTCGCCGGTCTCCAAACCCCGCGAGCGGGACCGCCCCCGGCCGCCGGCCAAAGCGGCGCAGCCAGAAGACAATGACCCCGCCCCGCCACCCTGGGTGACAGAGGGCCCTCCACCAGAGACTACGAAAGCCGGCCCGGACAGCGAGGCGCCGTCCGCGCCGGTCGGGGAGACTCGCCCGGTTGCGAAACCCGCGCCAGCCGTTGAAACCCGCAGCCTGGATCGGCAACCGCCTGACTCCAAAACGGCGGTGGACTGGTTCGAACTGACACGGAAACTGCCACTGGATGGCGGTGTTGCAAGGGAACTTGCCCAGCATTCTGAGTGGGTCGGGTGCGAAGGCGGGCTGTTGCGTCTGCGCCTTGAGCCGGCCCACAGGCATTTGCGCAACGCCCGCGCCGAGGCCCGTCTGCGCGATGCCTTGGCCAGCGTGCTGGGTGAAGAAATCAGCCTTGACATCGAAGTAGCGGAGCCCCAAGGCATCACCCCGGCGCAACGGTTGGCGCAGATCGCCCAGGAGCGGCAAAAGGCCGCCGAGCGCTCCATCGATCAAGACAGCAACGTGCGCGGCCTGATCGACCGGTTTGGCGCGCGCGTTGCCCCGGACACCATCAAACCCATAGACTGAATCGGTTAGAGCGAGGCAAGACCCATGAAAGGCCCTCTAGGCAATCTCATGAAGCAGGCCCAGGAGATGCAGGCCAATCTGCAAAAGGCGCAGGAGGAATTGGCGCAGATGGAGGTGACCGGCGAGGCCGGCGGCGGCATGGTCAAGGTGGTGATGACCGGCCGGCATGAGGTCCGCCACATCAGCATCGACGACAACCTGGTGGGAGAGGACAAGGACATGCTCGAAGATCTGGTGGCTGCGGCGGTCAACGATGCCGTCCACAAGGTGGAATCCACTACCAAGGAGCGCATGGCGGGGCTGACCGCCGGTCTGAATCTCCCCGGTGGCATGAAACTGCCTTTCTAAGATCGCCATGGCCACATTGCCGCCCAGCCTGTTGCGACTGATGGAAACGCTGCGCTGCCTGCCCGGCGTTGGCCCCAAGAGCGCTCAGCGCATGGCCTTGCATCTGCTGGAACGCGACAGGGACGGGGCACGCAACCTGGCCAGGGCCTTGGAAGAGGCCATCGAACGCATCGGACGCTGCGATGCCTGCCGGACCCTGAGCGAAACGGCGCTCTGCTCCTTGTGTTCCGACGCCGGCCGTGACGCCGCTACTCTGTGCGTGGTGGAAAATCCTGGGGACGTCATCGCGCTGGAACAGTCCACCGGCTACCGTGGCCGCTACTTCGTGTTATTGGGGCATCTCTCGCCGCTGGACGGCATCGGGCCTGTGCAACTGGGACTGGACTCGTTGGAGGAACGTTTGCGCGGTGGCACCGTTAACGAGGTGATTCTGGCCACCAACTCCACGGTGGAGGGCGAGGCCACTGCCCATTACATACGCGAAATGGCGCGGGAATATCAGGTGCGTGCCACCCGCATCGCCCACGGCGTGCCCCTGGGTGGTGAGTTGGAATTCATCGATGGCGGCACACTCTCCCACGCCCTTTCCGGGCGCCGCGAACTGGAATGACAACGGAGAAGACGATGACCGACTGTCTGTTTTGCAAGATCCTCGCCGGCGATATCCCCGCCAACAAGGTCTATGAAACCGAGCGTGTGCTGGCCTTTCGCGACATCGATCCGAAAGCGCCCACGCATGTGCTCATCATCCCCAAGACCCACATCGCCACCCTTAACGATGTGGGCCCGGAACACAACGCCGATATCGTCGAGATCTTTGCCGCGGCCCGCGAGATCGCCCGTCAGGAGGACATCGCCGAGAGCGGCTACCGGACGGTGTTCAACTGCAACGCCGACGGCGGTCAGGCGGTGTACCACATCCATCTCCATCTTCTGGGTGGACGACACCTCGCCTGGCCTCCGGGCTGAGTTCATCCGGCCTTCCTGGTCTGTTCCGGAGCCGGAGCCGGAGCCGGGGCGGGCGCCGTACGCCTGGCAGTCGCTTTTTCATCGGGGAACACATGCATGTTCACCGTGGCATGGACCAGACTCAGCAGCGAATTGTCGATAGCCGTTGCCGCGGTCTTGGTGTCGGCGGGATCATGATCCAGCGCCTTGCGAGCCGCCAGCACCTGGCCTTCCACATACAAGACCGGCAGATAGACCGTAGTGGCGGAAATCTCGTCGGCTACTTCGTCCAGCTTGGCGGCGGCTTTCTCCTTGTCGCCGCTGCTGGCGTGTTGCACCGCATCGTCCAGCTTGGTTTTTGCCGACTTGGCCAGTTCCGGCGCGAACTCCGCCATCTCGTCCAGGCTGGCGTAGATTGGCAGCAGGTCGTCCACGATGACCCCGGTGCTGGAGGCCAGCAACTCCTGCTTGGCGTTGCGGATGTTGTCTACCACTACCGCGTAGGGGACCATCAGTTGCAAACCTTCGGCGAAATCCGAGGCGGCGTTGAGCGCTGTGCGCGCCTCGCCCAGTTTGTCCGCCTGAAGGGCAGCATGGGCGGCCTGTACATGGCGTAGCAGGGCGCGGCCGCCGTGCACGGCGATACGTGCCATGTCCGGGTCTTCCCAGCCGGAATAGGCCGCTACCGTTTCCCGTTCGGTGAAGCGTTCATCCTTGGGCTCTGCCTGCTTGGCGACATTCTGTTCGGCGGTGGTTTTTGCCGCGCTGGTGGCCTCCGCTTTGGCATCAGCAGCATGGCTGGTGCCAAGGGACAGGGCCAGTACGGCGGCAACGGCGCTGGCGGTCAGGGTGCGAGTCAGGGGAGTCTTGCTGGTCTGGTTCATGGGTCCGTCTCCTGTCGAAGAGTTTGATCGCTGCGCAGAGCGGTTTTCGCCCTGCCTGCCTCCTCGGTAGCATCCGTCGTGCCGTTAATTAACTATTTGTAAATTAACAAAATGCTGTGCTCTTCCTTAGCCGTTTTGGGGGTAATTCCCCAATCCATTTTGGGAATTTGGTTGAATTTGTCCGCGCTCCGCGAGCGCTCTTGCACGTTTTGGGAGGGCGGTCGTCGAATGCCGCTGTCCATCACATCGGAAGCTACGCTCCAACGAGGGGAAGGGTGACAAAAAACTGCCGGGTTGTGCCAACCCGGCAGGAAATGCCCCCTTACGATATCTATTGCAACAAGGACAGGACGTTCTGCGGCAACTGATTGGCCTGGGCGAGCATGGCGGTACCGGCCTGTTGCAGGATCTGGTTGCGGGTGAGGTTGGCGGTTTCGCGGGCGAAGTCGGCGTCGAGGATACGGGAGCGGGCGGCGCTCTGGTTTTCGACGATGTTCTCCGCGTTACGTACGGTGGCCTCCAGGCGGTTCTGTTTGGCGCCGAAGTCAGCACGTTTGGCGCTGATGGCGTCCAGGGCATCGCTGAGAATACTGATGGCTGCCGATGCGCCGGTGCTGGTGCTGATGGTGCGGCCGGCGCAGACAGCGGAGCGGATGCCGCCGGAGCCGTCGCTGGCGGTAACTATGTCCAGGGTGGATACAGTGATCTGGTTGTCGGAACCGTTTTCCCAGCCGACCTGGAAGTCCAGGCTGGCGGCGGTGCCCAGCAGGTTGATGTTGTTGAATTCCGCCGTGTCGGTGATGCGGATGATCTCTTCGCGCAGTTGCTGGAACTCGTCGTTCAAGGAGTTCTTGTCGTCGGCGTTCACGGTGCCGTTGCGGGCCTGGATCGCGATTTCGCGCATACGCTGTAGCGAATTGGAAATTTCTTCCATGGCGCCTTCTGCGGTTTGCAGGAGGGAGATGCCGTCGTTGGCGTTGCGGGCGGCTTGTTCGAGACCGCGTATCTGGGAGGTGAAGCGCTCCGAGATGGCCAGGCCGGCGGCGTCGTCTTTGGCGCGGTTGATACGCAGACCCGAGGACAGCCGCTCCAGGGAAACCTGTAAATGCGACTGAGAGCGGTTCAACTGCCGCTGGGCGTTGATGGAGGAGATGTTGGTGTTGATGACCTGGGGCATGATCGCTCTCCTGATCTGGTTGTAGTGCTGTCAACCGGAATCAAGCAAAGCGGGTGCCAAGTTTTTAACTATTTGTATTAAAACGTTATTCTATGGAAAAATGGCTCCTGCAGCCGCCTAGGAATTGCTGAACGGCAAAGCCTTGCCGCCTGGTTGGGGGTGGGGGCGGCAAGATTCGTATTGTTGGATGGGCGGCCCTGAGGGCGTGCACCAACGCTAGTGCGTGTTGCGCATGACCAAGTGTTCGTCGACCCATTCGCGCTTGTGGTCGTGTTTCATCCAGTCGACGAGCCGCTGTTTCATTTGCGCGAAGATCTCGGGGTGTTGAGCGGAGACATCTTCGTCGTTGTCAGGGTTTTCGCGCAGATCAAACAACCAATACAAGGCGCCTTCCTTCATCGGCAGGTAAACCAGTTTCCAGTCGTCGGTACGGATCATGCGGTCGCGGGCCTGGATGACGATGTCCCGGTACTGTGGTTTGACCGACATGGTTCCGGTCTCCTTGTTGGGGATCTCAAGGATCTTGAGCAGGCTTGGATACTGGAGGTGGTCGCTGCGAACCCCAGGCATGGGGGCCAGCCAGACACCGGTTTCATAAAACGCGGCCAGATCCAGATTGGTTCCTGGGTCATCTATGTATGGGGTCAGGGGGCGGCCGTCCATTTCCTTTGGCACCGCGAGGCCGAGGCGTTCCAATAAGGTAGGAGCCAGATCGACGCTGCGGGTGGTGCGTGGGATGCGGGTGGCCTGTTCGCGGCCCGGATCGACGATCAGCAGCGGCACGCGGGCGCTGGGGTCGTCGCCCATGACGCTGTTGCCCTGGCCCCAGGTGTGTTTTTCGAACAGGTCGACGCCGTGGTCGCTGAAAACGATGATGATGGTGTTTTTGGAAAGACCGGTGATGTCCAACCAGCCGACCAGGTCCTTTACCAAGTCGTCGAAACTGCGTACCGCACCGTCGTAGAGATCGACGATCTGCTGTACGTCGAAGGCGGTTTCATCCTGAGATTGTTTCTTGATGATCTGTTCCGGCGTGTCCAGGTCGGACATGATGAACTTGGATTCGCCATGATATTTCGGATCCGCGAACAGCGTGTAATAGGGATATTCTGACGGGAACGGAATGTGGGTGCTGGAGGTGAACAGGGTGAGAAAGAACGGCTGTTCCCCCTTGGCGAGTTTGGTGATCTGCTTCTTGGCGGTGATCGCCAGTTCACTTCCCATGGGGACGCCGGCATAGAAATACAGCTCGGGTATAAAGGTCTTGCCGAAGCGGTTATGGGTGAACAGGGTCAGGAACAGGCGGATGTCCTTGGGACCTTGGCGTATCAGATACTTGAGGTTCCACTGGTCTTCCGGGCCGTCGTAGTCTTGGAAACCGAAACCGAGTTTGCCCAGGTCTCCGCCCGCCCAGTCGGTGATAGCGGCGGTATGGTAGCCTGCGTCCCGCAATAATTGCGGCAGGGTGGGTACGGGAAAGTCCTTTTCGTCGTCGGCGTTGTAGTTGTGGCGGATGCCGTGGGTGTGCGGCCAGGTGCCGGTGAGCATAGTTGCCAGACTGGGTGCTGTGCGGGCCAGGGGTACGTAGAAGTTTTCGAACAGGGCGCCGCGCTCACTTAAGGCATCGATGTAGGGGGTGGTGTCCCGTGAATAGCCCAGGGCACCGATGCGGTCCGCCCGCAGGGTATCCGAGCCGATCATGATGATGTTGGGTTTGTCGGCGTTGGCGGGCAGGGGGGCATCGGAGATCTTGCTGGGTAGTGCCGCCAGAAGTGGGATGGCGATGAAGCCGCAGGCAATGACAACGCTACCGAAGGCGAAGCCGAATTGCCCGCGCCGAACGAGGCGCAGCAGGGAAAACACCAGTATCAGAGCCGCGGCTATGAGCAGGGTCCATTGCAGGATATCCAGACGTTCGGGGCTGAGTTGATCCCAGATGGGGTACAGGCGACTGTTGCGGTAGTTCCACGAAACGATGATGCTCGAAGGCAGATACAGCAGTTGGTGCAGGAACTGTAACGCGGTCAGCAGGCCCAGGCTGAAACCGCCGGCCAGCAAGGCCCAGAACCAATGAAAGCGCCAATTCAGCGCGCGGCTCAGCAAGGCGTAAGCGAATACGCCGACGCCACTGAGAAAGGCGGCGATGAGGAATGTCCACATGCCCAGGCGGGCCATGGCGTAGGCGCCATAGCTTTGGAAATGCGCTTCGATCTCCGCTTGGACCTGTGGGCCGGCACGGGTGAAGTCGATGATGGATTTGACCATCAGCAATGCCGCGAAGCCGAGGGCGATGAGGGTGATGACTGTCAGGGACTGGCGCAGGATGCGCCCGGTGTTTGATTGATTGTGCATGATGCCGTTGTCTTTAGTTCTTGCGGGCGCGGTTTCGGCGGGCCCTTCGGTATTTTTCGTGCAGGCGATAGGCCGCGCGAAGGGGCAGGGACAGGCGTTTTCCTTCGGTAGCCAAGGGGTAGCCATGGCGTTGCAGGGTGTCGCCAGCCGCTGCTTCCACCACCCGAATCTGCCAGGGACTGAGTTGTTTGCGCCATTTCTCGGCGTTGCCGGCCTGTAGAGG
Source organism: Chromatiales bacterium (assembly GCA_020445565.1). Lineage (GTDB taxonomy): Bacteria > Pseudomonadota > Gammaproteobacteria > JAGRCI01 > JAGRCI01 > JAGRGI01. The sequence continues at coordinate 21,514 of JAGRGI010000034.1, read as the reverse complement.
CTGCTTGAGCAGTGGTGTGCGCTCCGCTCCTACCGCGTCCTGGGACTTCTTGAAGTTCACGACCGAGTCGTCGAAGGGTTCCCCGAGAAATTCGCACAGCGCCTCCATGGTTTCCCGACCGTTGGCGAGCACGTCTTCGTAGCGCAATTCATAGAATTGGGTTGGCGCCAGGTGTTCACGCATGCGGTCGCCTGCTTCCACGTACTGTTGCCAGGTCTTTGCGGCATGGTGGTAGTTGTAGATTCCCAGGTCGGTGGAGCGCTGCAACATGGAGTAGGCGCAGTCACGGCCGTCACGGACGATATGGACGATCTGCGCCTGGGGGAACATTTCGAGTATGGTCGGCAGGTGGAGGATGTAGTAGGGGGTTTTGTCGATCCAACGCCGCTTTCCTTCGCCGTTGGCGTTAGCGCGATAGAGGGCCTCGAACAGGCCGACCATGCTGCCGTCACCCGCTTGCGCCAGCTGCTTCGCCAGGGCGTCCAGGTCGAATTTCAGGCCATGCAGGTCTGTCTCCATGAATTCCGTGCTGATGCGATGCATGGTTTGCAGTGCCCGGCGCACGTTCGCCGGGTTTTTCAGGTCACCATAGGCCGCCTGGTCCCGGTACATGGGGACAAGGAAATGCGATTCCCCGGTCGGCCCCGAGAGGTTGGGATGGGAACGCAGCATGTACTGCAACAGTGTGGTCCCGGAACGGGCGGCACCGACAAGAAATATGGGGGAGTCGTTGGCCATGAGTGTTATCGGATTTCGTGGGGTTCCGTAGCGTTTCCGGCGGGCAGGTTTTCGCTGGGTGGGCCCAGTTTGTAAGCTTGAATCTCACCCAACGTGGCGGCAACGCGGACGGCAAAAAATCGGGCGCGTTTCACATTGAAGGCGAACAGCCCACCCAGCGCATAGTTGGCCAGTTTGCGCCACAGGTGACGCGGCGGGCGACTGCCGTCGGTTTTTACCCGCGTTACCGAACAGGATCGTTCGTAAGCCTTGCGCAGCACGTAACCCAGTTTCAGGCGGGTCGGATCCACATAGTGATACTGCACGATGGAAGGGTCGTAATACAGTTTGAAACCGGTGGCCAGCGCGCGTAACACGTAGTCGGTGTCTTCGCTGCCGGCAAGGCCGTCGGCGACCGGTCCCAGGTCCGTGGAGAAACCACCGTTCGCTCGCACCACGCGGGCGCTCAACATCAGATTTCCGCCGCCGGGGATTGGATCGTTCTGGTTCAGTTCGCGAGGCTGGTCGAAGGGTTCGAAATGGGGTACCGGCACCGGATAGATCCGGTACTTGCCCCGTTCATGTACCCAGTCGGGTTCGTTTCCCGACCAATCCGGCCGCACGCAACCACAAATCAGGTCTGCCTCCGGTTGGGATTGGATGACGGCGTCGATGCGTTGCAGGAACTCGTCGGGAATCCGGTGATCGTCATCGATCAGCACCACCCAATCGGTGTCCAGTCCTGGTAACGCGGCATTCAACGCCTGGGATTTTCCGGGCGTGGGAACCGGCAGCCAGCGGAAGTCCCAGTCGGCGAGCCGTTGTGATGCCAAGTGGCCAAGATAGTCATGGGTATCGTCGGAGCAGGCGTTGGCGGCAATTACCAACTGCGGGCGGATTTGTGCCGGTTTTTCTGCTGCAAATAAGGAATCTACCGTTCGGGCAAGCAACTCACGGCGGTTGTGGGTGCATATCAATACGGTGAGTTTCACTATGCCGTGGCCCGGTTGCGGGAGCGGTAGTGTCCGATCATCATGCCGACAAAGTTGGCGACGGTCATCTGCTGACGAAACGCCCAGTCCGGTCCACGGGTCACGGCTTGCATCAGATAGCGGCCGCCGGCGCGCAGCAATTGGGGAAACAGATACAACGGGACGCCGAGGACCGTCTTGCCCCGGGCGGGGCCTCCCAAAAGCGCGCGTTGCAGGCCGGAATTGAAATGAAGGATGCGGAAATAGCGCTTCTTCAGTTGATGGGGCAGTACCTGATGAAAGACGATCGCCCTGGGCTCATAGGCGATGTAGGCATTCTCCCCCCGCTTGACCCGTTGGAAATAGTCCAGTTCTTCGCCCTTGAACAGTTCCTCGCGCTTGCGACCCTCGCCCTTGCGTCCCATGTTGACATCGAATTTTCCCACCGTCAGAAGCACGTCGCGAAGGAAGGCCATGTTGCCGCCAAACGGGTAGCGTTCGCTGCCGTCCATTTCGAAGGATTCATCGCCAAAGTCCTGATGGCCAAGGAAGCCATACATTTCCGGCTTGATCCATTTGGGAATATCAAGGTCGGGATCAAGCAGGATGCGACCGCCGGCGGCGGCGGCCTGGTTGTCCTGCAGTGCGTGGTAGAGGGCATGCAGCCAGCCTGGACTGACCAGTATGTCGTCGTCGATGTAGGCGCAATAGTGGCCTGTGGCTTCCAGCGCGCCGCGGTTACGGGCGTAATTGAGGCCCTGCTCGGTTTCGCGCACGCAGCGTACCGGTACGCGGAATCCTTGCGCCAGACGGGCGACTTCCTCGCCGGTCCCGTCGCTGGAGTTGTTGTCTATCACCAGGACCTCCCAGGCCAGGGAATCCACGTCCTGCTGTTGGCCCAGGGCCCCGATACAGGAGGCCAGATTGCCGACCCGGTTGTAGGTGCAGATGATGATGGTGATATCCACAGGGTCAGTTTCCCGGTAGTCGCGATTTGAGTCGGTCCCAGTAATAGCGAAGCGGGACCGTCAGCGCCCGTTCGTTGGTGCCGAATACCAGCTTGCGATGCAGTTGCGCGGGGGTATCGTCTCCATAGACCTCGATACGGCGCAGTACGTAGGGGTTGGTGTCCGCCCGGTTGGGGCCGGGGCGGGTAGAACAGGCAGTGCGGTATCCAGCCTCGCGGACCAGCTTCACGGCCGTCTCGTTCAGGGCGCCGTAGGGATAGGCAAAGTGATCGATCTGGGTTCCGAGGCGGTCTGCGATGGCGGCGCGATTGTCCTCGATCTCGCGCCTTGCCTGATCTGCGGAGACTTCCGTCAGACGTGCATGATTGACCGTGTGACCGCCGAAGGTTATCCGGTGGGAAGCCATTTCCCGTACCTGGGGCCAATTCATCAGAGCCCGCTCGGAAAAGCCTCTGCCATGCATCCAGCGGTTGCTGTCCCCCATGAGCCCGGAAACGAGGAAAATTGCAGCCGGTATGTTGCGCTGCTGAAGTATGGGAAAGGCGTTTTCGTAGTTGTCCAGGTAGCCGTCATCGAAGGTGATCGCAACCGAACGGTCCGGCAGGTTGGTTTGACCGTTGACCATCCCGAGTATCTGGTCCAGCGAAACAAAGTGGTAGCCCCTGCCCAGCAGTGAATCGATCTGGGCGGCGAAACGCTGTGGAGGGATGGCGAACCGTGCGTCCAAGCTGGTCTGCGGTTCCGAAACCATGTGGTACATGAGAATGTCACAGCGGACCATGGTGTTCACTCGTCCGAGGGCGCTTCACCTGCATCACGCCCGCGTACCAAGGCGGCGAAGGCCGGGGCGGGGAGAAATGCGGGCAGGGCATATTTCAGATCACGCAGGCGAAGGGCGCCGTGTAACAGACTGCGGCGAAACAGTGGCTGGGCGGTTGTCAGATCTCGTTTCCAAAGCGCGTCATAGGCGGCATGTCGCAGGGCGCCATCGACAAGATCGCGCCGGGACTTGCGATTCAGGTGTGCCACCTGTTCCGGGTGATTGGCAACGAATTCCCGCCGCACGAGCCAGGCATCCACCACCTGTCGCCAGCGGTTGGAAGAGATCTGTCCTGTTCCATGCCAGCGGTAGTAGGCGAGTACTTCCGGGACCAGGACAAAGTTGTGGGTGAGGGCGGAGATTCGCAGCCAGAAATCGTAGTCCAGGGAGGTGCCGTAGCGCTCGGAAAAGCCGCCTACCCGCTCGGCCAGGTCCCGGTGCAGCAGGCAGGCGTGGATGGGCCAGGGGCAATTGCGCAGAAAAAGCGCCGCGGTGTCGCCGTTCTCGTAATCCGGGGGTACATGGGGGCGTTTGCCCGGGCCGCCTTCGCCGATGTTTTGCCAACCGCAGTAAGCCAGTTCCGCACCATTTCGATCCATGGCCTTTAGCAGCTTTTCCAAACATTCCTCTTCCCAAAAGTCGTCGGCATCCAGGAAGGCGACGAATTCACCGCGGGCGTGACGCAGACCACGGTTGCGGGCCGGGTAGGGGCCTTGATTGGGCTGCTGCAAGACGCGAATGCGACCCGCATGTTCCTCGCTTAGCTGCTCCAGCAGGGTAAGGCTGTCATCGGTGGAGCCGTCGTCGACGACAATCAACTCCACATTTACATGACTCTGCTCCATGACGCTGTTGACCGCGCTGCGCAAATAGCGTGAGGCGTTGTAACAGGGCATGATGACCGAGATCAGGGCGGCCTCGGGTTTGTTGAGAAACTCGATTCCCTTACCGCCATAGGGAGCGCTCACGGTGAGCCGACCTCGATCAGTTCCGCCCAGGGTGCTGCCGCGAGAATCTGCTGCGCCACTACGCGGGCGCCGTCGACCGTGTAGTGCACGTCGTCGTACATCATGTCCGCACTCTTGGCGATGCGTGACTCAAGGTCAATGAGCACACTGCCCGTTGCTGAGGCCACTTCGCGGGTACCTTGGTTGAACCGGTCCATTGCGGTGGTTTGCTCGTCGATGCCGGGCACCTGGGCGTAGTCCTTGTAATAGAACGGATAGAAAAGGGTCTTTTTCTCGGCCGTTGTCATATTGGGCCGATAGCTGTAAGGCTGGGTCATCAGCACCAACCGCGCACCGTCGTTGCTGACAATACTGGCCAGACGTGTGAGATTGCGCTTGAAGTCCGGCAACGGGCGCAGCAGATCGATCCGGGGCTTGGGTTTGGACGGACTGCTGTCTCGCAGGTCGGAATACCAGGTACGGGCGAGCCAGTTGTTGGACAGGGCCTTGCTTATGCCGCGGGCAAACCGATCTACCGGGTTCACGCGTTCGCCCATGGCGCCAAAAAAGTGACCGTAGTCGCCCCGATACTCCCCGTTGGTGAGATGGCCTTCAGAGGTTTGGTAGATGTCATTGAAGGCGTGCATGACAATGACAACCTTCGGCTTCCAGTAGGCGAAGCGTGTGGCGTAGCGCATCAACGAATGCATGCTGGTGTGCCAGGGAACGCCGGCGTTGAGCACCTCGATCTCCTGCCCTGGGAAGCGTTCGCGCAATGCCTTTTCCAACTGCGCGGGATAGGCCTGCTCGCGTTCCAGTTTGGATCCGTAGGTGGTGGAGCCACCTATGGCCAGGATGCGGATGGCGCCTTCGTTCGTCGCGGTATCGATGGGTGTTTTGTCGATCTGGGAAAAGGCGTGGGCTTCCTTGCGCAGCGGATTGAATACACTGGAATCCAGGCTGCGCTGGTGTAGGTAGATATAGGCCAGCGGCAGTACGATGGCCGCAAGAACCAGGGTGACAAAGACGCTGCCAAAGATACTCTTCAGCCAGCCGCCCAGTTGCGCCCGCTTGCGCCAGGCGAAAAGCAGGCCCGCGAGCCACACCACGGTGAGAACTGCCACCAAACCGGCGTAGCCGGCGGTGTAACGATCCAGCAGCAAGTCCTTGCCACCGGAGGTGTGCATGACAAAACCCAGCCATAGCGCTCCGGTGACCAGGGCGAGGAAGACCCAGGCGGCATTCATTTTTCAGGCTCCGGGCGGCAACGGCTTTGCCGCGAGTATGGCCGTCGACCTCAAAACAAGGTGTAGATGAACGGCGCAACCGAGGCCGGGGCCAGGAACAACAAGCTACCCAACAACAGCAGTACCACGATCAGAGGGGCCAGCCAGAATTTCTTGCGTTCCTTCATGAAGGACCACAAATCCTTGAGCAGATCGAGCATTAGAAGGGTTTCTCCAGACGGTCACGGGGGTGGCTCGCGCTCTCGACGCGGTAGGACTGCGCACTGGCGTCCAGTTTGCGCGCCATCGGGTCCTTGCCGAACAGTCTCATCACCAGCCCCATGGGCAGTACGAACAGGTAAAAGAGGATACCCAGGATGATCCGGGAGTTGATCCAGCCGAGCCACGCGCCGATCCTGATCCAGACGCGGTAAACGGGCTTCAGCAGGTCGGGCGCGGCTAGCGCCAGCAGTACGGCCACCCCGGCGAAGGCCCAGGGCCACCAGGGGTAGGCGCTGTCGCGCAGCCAAGGGATGAACAGGCCGAAAATCAGTGCCACGCCACCGGCGAGGACGAAGCCGAATTCGCGAAGTTCTTTACGGGTGGGTTCCGCAGAAGGTAGATCCATGATTTATCCGAAGCCGATTCGATGATGCCGGGGATAGCCTTGAGTTGGACTGATTGCGCTAGTCCAGCTCGAACTCCTCCATCCAGGATTCGTCCTTCTCCCGTGCGGGTTGTTCGGTTTTGGCCATCAGGAAGTTTTCCACCACCAAGTAGTCCATCTCGGTACGCATGAAGCAGCGGTAGGCGTCTTCCGGTGTGCAGACGATGGGCTCGCCGCGCACATTGAACGAGGTGTTCACCAGGACCGGACAGCCGGTGCGTTCATGAAAGGCCGTGAGCAGCTTGTGGTAACGCGGGTTGGTATCGGCGTGCACAGTTTGGATGCGCGCGGAGTAGTCCACATGAGTGATGGCGGGTAGCTCGGAACGTTTGATTTTGAGCTTCTCGATGCCGAACAGGGCTTGCTGCTCGGCGGTCATGGGTACCCGAAGGCGTTCCTTCACCGGTGCCACGATCAGCATGTAAGGGCTTTGACGGTCCAGCTCGAAATACTCCGACACATGCTCGGCCAGCACGGAGGGGGCAAATGGCCGGAAGGATTCGCGGTATTTGATCTTCAGGTTCAGGGTCGACTGCATCGCCGGGCTGCGCGGGTCGCCGATGATGGAGCGGCCACCCAGTGCGCGGGGACCGAACTCCATGCGCCCCTGGAACCAGCCGACGGCGTTTTCCTTTTCCAGGATCTCTGCCAGTCTGGCCATCAGTTCGTCTTCATCGAGCTGCTGGTAGACCGCGCCGGACTGCTCCAACTGGGCGCGTATTTCTTCGTCGCCATAGCGCGGTCCGAGATAGGAACCGGCCATACGGTCGCCACCGTTCACGCTGCGCGGTTGTTCGTGGTAATGATGCCACCCAACCAGGGCGGCCCCCAAGGCACCACCGGCATCGCCGGCAGCAGGCTGGATCCAGATGTCCTTGAACGGCCCCTCGCGCAGGATGCGGCCGTTGGCCACACAGTTGAGGGCGACGCCGCCGGCCAGGCAGAGGTAGTCGGTGCCCAGCTCTTTATGGACTGTACGTGACAGGCGCAGCACCACTTCTTCGGTGACTTCCTGGATCGATGCGGCGATGTCCATTTCCCGCTGCGTAATGTCCGTTTCGGCCGTTCGCGGCGAACCGCCGAACAGCTTGTCGAACTTGGCGTTGGTCATGGTCAGCCCGGTGGCATAGTTGAAATAACTCATGTCCAGGCGGAAAGTGCCGTCATCCTTGAGATCCAGCAGGTTGTCCAGGATCAGCTTCGTGTATTTGGGTTCGCCGTAGGGGGCAAGACCCATGAGCTTGTATTCGCCTGAGTTGACCTTGAAGCCGGTGTAATAGGTGAAGGCCGAATACAGCAGGCCCAGGGAGTGGGGGAAGTCGATCTCCCACACTGGAGAGACCTTGTGCCCTTCGCCCAGCCAGACCGAGGTGGTGGCCCATTCGCCGACGCCGTCCAGGCACATCACCGCGGCCTTTTCGAAGGGGCTGGGGAAAAAGGCCGAGGCGGCATGAGACATGTGGTGCTCGGAGAACAACAGGGTCGGCAGGTCCTTGATGCTGCATTCGCAAAGGCCCGCCAGATCTTTTTTCAGGGTGGCCTTGAGCAAGAGCTTTTCCTTAAGCCAGACCGGCATGGCGGCCAGGAAAGAGCGAAAACCTTTGGGCGTATAGGCCAGATAGGTTTCCAACAGGCGCTCGAACTTTATCAGGGGTTTATCGTAGAAGACGACCTGATCCACCTCTCTGAGGCTGATGCCGGCCTGAGACAGGCAATAGGAGATGGCATTGGTGGGGAAACGCGCGTCGTGTTTCTTGCGGCTGAAGCGCTCTTCTTGCGCCGCCGCCACAATCTCGCCGTCTCTTACCAGCGCCGCGGCACTGTCGTGATAAAAGGCCGAGATGCCAAGTATCCAGGTCATCGTCTCTACGCGTTCGGTTTTTGTCGAAAGGCCGGAATGATTCCCGCAGATGGCCGGTCGTTACCGGCGGGCGCAGTATGTCACAAGGCAATACCTTGAATCCACCGCGCGGTCCTCACTCCCTCATGGCGCCGTCCAGGTCGCCGGGCAGGGTTACATGGCTGACAACGTAGCGGTGCTTGCCCGAACCCTCGACCGGAATTTCCGACACCTCTTTGATCTCCAGATGCAGCTCGCCCAGGCGCTGGGTCAAGCCGCTTCGCACCGCGGCCCGAGCTGTCTCACCCCATCCATCGGCAGGCACCACCAAAACTTCAATTTCCCGTGCCTGGTGTTGGATCAACTTGAAGGAACCGACCCCATGGATGTCGCGCAATACATAGATTACGGCCAGGGCGTGCATTACGGTGCCATCGGCCCGTACCACGAAATCGGTCTTGCGACCCTGCACCTCACCCAGGATTTCCAAGCCCCGGCCGGCGCGATCGGATTCGGTACTGCGCCGTACCACGTCGCCGGTGCGATAGCGTAGAAACGGCTGTGCCTCGCTACACAGATGGGTGATGCATGCCTCGCCGATCTGACCATCGGCCACGGCTTGCCCATTCGCATCCAGCACCTCCAGCAGGATGGTCTCGCTGTTGATGGCGAGTTGTTCCTCCGGGGTTTCCAGGGCGATGAGACCGGCATCCCGGCTGCCGTACTCATTGGACACTGGCACGCCGAACACCTCGGTGAGCAGTTGGCGTTGGTGCGGATACAGGGCCTCGCCGGTGGTGGATACCACGCGCAGGTCCTTCATGCGCAGATCCCGGCCGGTTTCACGGGCGCGCGCCGCCAGTAGCGACAGGCTGCTGGCATAACCGTAGATGCAGCGGGGCCGCCAGTCACGTATGGCGTCGATGTACCGGTCCATGGCGTCCAGAGACATCTCGAAGGCATTGAGGACCAGCTGATTCATGAGGCGGTCGCGCAGGGTCTTGATGCGGTCGGTGCGAGACAGTTCCACCGGCGAGCCCCACAGGTAGACCTCGCGATCGCCCACGTCCACCCCCCACCAACGACGCGCGCGCATGCGGCAGGCGGCATCCGCGGCCTGGCGGCTGCGGCCGAAATAGAAGATCAGCGGTTCGCCGCTGGAGCCGCCGGTGTTGTAGCGGAAGGCCCCGCCGGGCACTTCGCGCCAGAGTATCCGATCGACGTTTTCGCGTGCATCGGCCTTGTCCATGGTGGGCAAGCGCCGGAAGGTCTCCAGATCGATTTCCTGTCTTGGCGAGATGCCGGCAGTTTCCATGCGTTGGCGGTGCCAGGGGCTGTGTTCCCAGGCGGTTTGCAGCAGTTGGCCGAGTTTGCGTGCCTGTAAGTCCGATACCTGCTCTCGGCTTTGCCACTGGCTGGCCTCGATCTCGCGCAGCAGCGCGAAGGTGGGCCGGTGCATCAGGCGTTCGTGCAGGGGGAAAATGACGTTGCGGGAGATGGGTGGCCACATGATCAGCCAATCTCCCCGGTCAGCAGCCGGTCGTAAACCGCCTGTATCCGCTCGGCGTGGGTGTGCACGTCGAAGGTGGCCAGGGCCTTGGCTCGGGCCGCCTCACCCAGACGACGGCCCAGCTCGCGGTCCAGATAGAGGCGCTCGATGCATTCGGCCAAGCTGTCGGCATTGCGCGGTTCGAACAGCAGGGCGGTCTTTTCGTGCTCGTTCATCTCCGCGCCGCCACCGTGATTGGGGGCGATCAGGGGGCGGCCCATGGCCATGGTCTCGATCACCATGGTGCCCAGGGGTTCCGGCGAGGTGGAGGCGGACACCGGCACGTCCAGGCCGTTGTAGGCCTCGGACATACCGTTGAGATGGCCGGTGAAGCGGATGCGATTGCCCCAGGATTCGCGGCCCACGCGTTCGCGCAGTTCCTTTTCGAAGGGGCGGCAGTCGTCGGGGGTGCCGCCGACCATGAGCATGTAGATATCCGGATACTTGGGCAGCAGTCGGGCTGCGGCGTCCAGGAAAAGCTCCTGTCCCTTCCACGGGATGATCAGGCCCACCAGGCCCACGGCGAAGGCGCTCTCGGGGATGCCGTGGGTCTTGCGGAACTTGTCTCCGTCTGCCTCGGTGTTCATGTCATCGAGGGCGATGCCGTCGTAAACCACTTCGCGCTTTTGCTGTGGAACGCCATGACGGCCGATGTCGTCGGAGATCCAGTTGGAGACGCAGACGAAATAATTGGGCAGCTTGAATGTGGCGGCCAGCATGGGGGTGCCCTTGGCTTCGCCGCGGATGTGGGCGATGCTGGGAATACGCAGCAGGCGCCCGACCAGCAAAATGGCGCGGTTGCAGAGGGTGTCGTTGTTGGCGTGGATCAGATGCGGCCGATACCGCAGGGCCGACCACAGCAGGCCGAAGAAGAACGGCAGGAAGTTGAACAGGTCGTCGGAGCGGGCCAGTACCTGCCCCGCCAACCATCGCAGTCCGGGCAGCCGGTCGGGCCAGCGGGCGGCATCCAGCTTACGGCGCGCGCCAACCACGTCCAGATGGCGGTCGGCAATGTGCTGCCATTTCGCTTCATTGGCGATCTCCCGGTAGTTGGGGCCGTCACGGCCGGTGACCACCAGGGCCTCGTAACGCTGAGGATCGAGGTTGCGTACCAGATGACGCAAACAGATGGCCGCGCCGCCGTAACCTATGCCGTTTTCCAGGTACATCACCCGACGGGGGGCGGTATTGCTCGTGCTTGTGTCCATCGATTCGGGGCTTGCAGTACTCAAGTGGCGGTCATTGGGCATGATCCGCGTGTGTTTGTCCAACCGTCGATCTTTAACTTATTGGGCAATCGCTGACGGGTCTGCTGCCGTCCTCACCGTGCTTCGGCCGATCAGCCCAAAATCTTGAAATGGGCGATCTGCTGGGGCAGGTCGGCATCGGCAAAGGCCAGCTGAAGGACGCTGTCCAGAGGGGGATCGCCGGAGCCGCTTACGCGGGCATCCATGGCCAGTTCGGGGATCATCACGGTCAACCGCTGGCCCTTCTTTTCCACCACCACGGCCTCGCCGGTCCAGGCGGGATTTTGTTGCAGGTAGACCAGCTTCCAATGCAGGTTGGACAGGCGTTCGGTGCGTGTGGCCTCGCCGGCAGCGGTGTCGGCGACGGCCAGGCGGTTGGCCAGTTCGGGCTCATCCAGCGGCAGTTCTCCGGCCAGCCATGCACGCAATTGCTGGTGGGCAAGCAGGTCGGCATAGCGTCGCAACGGGCTGGTGGCGCGCGAGTAGACCTCCAGTCCCAGGCCGAAGTGGGGTTCAGCGGCACATTTGGTCTGGCTGCGCTTGAAGCGCTTGCGATAGGCGAACATGGCGGCCATGCCGTCGGGGTCGGCGGTTTCGTCCGGCGCGGGTTGCGAGGCGTAGGGAAACGCCAGGTTTTCCTCCTGCGCCAGCCGGCCGGCGGCCTCGCCGGCGGCGAGCATGGCGTCTGTCACCAGGTCGCGGCTTTTCAGGCGCGCAAACGGCGTCACGCAGACCCGGCCGTCGCTGACCGACACCTTCGACTCGGGCAGATCGATGACCGCCGCGCCCTGGTGCTTGCGCCGCTGCCGATAGCGTTGCGTGAGTTCGTACAACTCGCGCAGGGGCGATTGATCCAGGCGTTCGTCAGCCTGGGCATAGCTCAGACGGGTGACCCGTACCAGGGAAGGCACGATTTCGGTGTCGACGATATTGCCCTCGGTGTCGAAGCGTATGCCGAAGGACAGGGCGGGGCTGATCTCGGTAAGTCCCTGGCCGAGGCGGTGGGTGAGGGACTCGGGGAGCATCGGCACGGTGATTTCCGGCAGATAGAGGCTGGAACCTCGGGCGCGTGCGTCGCGGTCCAATTCGCTGTCCGGGGTCACCAGGGCGGCCACGTCGGCCACATGTACCCACAGGCGATCGCCGTCCAGTGCGACCGCGTCGTCCGGGTCCTGGTTGCCTTCATCGTCGATGGCGAAGGAGGCCAGGCCGGTCAGGTCGACACGCCGTTCATCGGGTAATTCACCGATGGACAGCTCGGGCCGGACGAGTTGCAGCCTGGCGCGGCGCGGGTAGGGATTGTCGGTAGGCAGCCAGTAGCCTAGTTTGAGCAACAAGGCGTGAGCGCCTTCGACGGTTTCGCTGCGGCCGATCTCGCGCATCAGGGGGCTTTTGCTCTGCTGCCCAAGGGCGACGCGCTCGACCTCGGCCAGTTCCTTATGGTCTTCCGGCAGTATGGCAGCGGATTGGATGCGTTTCAGCAGTGCCTGCCGTTGCGCCTCGCGTTCGGCCTGTGCCTGACGCTCTGCCTGAGTGGCGGCGATGGCCTTGGCGCTGCGTGGCAGGACCTTCTGCGGATTGCCCTCGAAGAACAGCCCGTCCTGTACCAGTTGCCAGGCGGCCCACGCATTTGCCGGGCTGTTCTCGCCGTAAATCAGTTCTGCCAGATCGGTGAGCGTGGTGGGCTCGCCTTCAAGCAGCTCAAGGGCTTCCTGCACCTCGCCGGTGCGGGGGCTGAGTTCGGACAGAGACTTCAGCGGGCCGGGGTGGATAAGGGTCAGATCCTTCGGCCGGACCTTTTTGCTGTCGCCGCCTTGAACGCGGATCTCCAGCTTATCGCCCTGACTCACTACCTGCGCGGCCCGCGTCTTGTACAGCACCAGGCTGTCGATGGGAAATTGCATGTCGGACATGGCGGCGTACCTTACGCGCAGCGCTCGTCGCGCTCAAGGGGCAGTGCCAGCTGTATGCGCACGCCGTTGTCTTCGTTGTATGCCTTGACCGTACCGCCGTGAAAGGCGGCCACCAGCCTGACGATATGCAGGCCCAGCCCCAGGTGGTCGGCACCGCTGCCGCCGCGCAGCGAGACCATGGATTGAAAGATTTCGTTCAGAGGCACGCCTGCGATGGCCGGACCCTGGTTGAATACGTCGATTTGCGCGTGATGTGGGCTGCTATGCAGGGCAATGCGAATGGGCGTTCCCGTCGTGGCGAAGTCGCGGGCGTTGTCCACCAGCTTGTCCAGGGCCTGGGCCAACAGTTCCGGCGCCCCGCGTATGCGCAGGCCGGTTTGGATGTCGGTCTCGAAGGTTTGAGCGGGAAACGCCAGGGCATAGCCCTTGGCGCAGCCTTCGAGTACCTCGGCCGGATCGTAGCTCTCGCGTTGGGTCTGCTCCATGGTCTGTTCCAGACGGTTGGCTTCGGCCATGCGGTTGACCAGTCCGCTGAGGCGGTCCAGGCCCTCCCGGGCGCGCTTCAGGTAGCGTTGGCGCGATGCTGCATCGCTTTGTTCCAGATTTTCCAGGGATGAGCGCACCACGGCCAAGGGCGTGCGGATTTCGTGGGTGAGTTTGGCGGCGAGGGTTTCCAGGTAGCGCTGGTTGCTTCCGAGCCGCTCAAGCAGCGCCTGGAACCGCTGCGCCAGTTGGCCCAACTCGTCGCCGCCGCAGACCAGGGACACGCCGGTGTCGATGTGCCCGTCGCTACCGACCGCGAGTTCTGCCTGTTGCCCCAGTTTCTTTATACGGCCCACCAGACGGGAGGTTATCCATAGCAGTGCAAGGGCGGCGATGGCAAAGGCCAACAGGCTGAGATTGAGCAGGCGGGAGAGGGCTTGGTTTTGCAGCAGCAGGATACCGGCATTGCTTTGTTGGGCCAGTACCGCACCATGAATTGCACCGTTGTCGAACAAGGGTTGACCCACGCTCAACAGCGAGGCGTTGGTTTCGCTCAGGTGCCGCCATTGGCTGCCGGCATTGCCTGCCAGCGCCTGACGCAACTGCAATTCGGGAAGCTCGCCGGGAGAAGGCCCCTGGTAGCCGCGCGCCAGCCGCAGCAAGTCCAGCATGCGAGCCAGAAGGCCCACCGCGCCTCCCCCTTCGGAGAGAATCTGTCGTTCGTCGTGATTGTTGGAACGAGCCAGCAGCCTGCCGCTTCGGTCGATTACCCACATGCTGCCCCGCTGCGGTGTTTGTGCGTCCAGCAGGGTTTGCAGGCTGGCGGGAATCAGCCAGAGCAGGCCATCGATCGCGGGTTGCATTCCCTTGCCTTGGTAAGCAAGGCCGAGCCGGCTGGCATCGGCAACCTTGGGGATGCGCAATTCCAGTTGAAAACCACCGGCGCGTTCGGTCCAGGTACCCGTCGCCAGGCCATCGCTGCGCAGGCCGGCAGAGACGTTGAGCGGGCCGGGGGCGAAGGGGGAGACGATATAGACCCGGTGACCGCCCTGAAGGTCGCTCAGTTCTATGCGCAATTGGTCGCCGGTCTGACTCAATGGGTCGCGATAGTGATGATTCGGGGCGTGCACGTTCAGGAGCAGGTAGAGATCGCCCTGCCAGTGTCCCAGGAGCAGTTCCAATCCGGCTGCGGTCTCCCTCGGTATGAAAAAGGGTTGTGCCTGCCAATCGTCTCTGTAGCCGTCGGTGGTGATAGCGAAGTTGAGGCCGGCGACGGGTAAAGCCGGAATGTCGGACGGGGGCGGAAGCAGGCCCTGTTGCGATTGAAGGGCGGCGGCCAGGAATCGGGCCTTGCCGAGCAGGGCCTGTTCTTGACCGCGACGCAGAAAGGATTCCATCTCCGTGACAAAACGCCAACCTGCCGCGGGGACCAGGACGAACGCCAGCAGCACCAGAGAGAGTTTGAGTTGCAATGTCGGTGGGCGCACCGATTCAGGCGTCCTCGGCCTGCCAGCGATAGCCGAGACCATAGACTGTGTCGATGGCGTCGAAGTCCTTATCCAGGGCTTGGAACTTGCGGCGGATGCGTTTGATATGGGAGGTGATGGTGGCGTCATCGACGACGATGTTCGCCTCCTGCATGAGTTGTTCACGGCTCTTTACGTGACCGGGCCGGCGGGCCAGGGCGTTGACCATCCAGAACTCCGTCAGGGTGAGGTCCACGGCCTGGTTGTTCCATTGGATGCTCAACCGGTCCGGGTCCAGACGCAGCGGACCGTGACAGAAAGCCTTGTCGGTGTCATTGGCCCCGCTGAGGGCCTCGACCCGCCGAAACAGGGCGGCGATGCGGGCGTTGAGATGGGGGATGCTGATGTCCTTGGTGAGGTAGTCGTCCGCACCCAGACGCAGGCCGGAGACGGTATCGAAATCGCTGTCGCGGGCGGTGAGAAAGACGATGGGCAAGGTTGCCGAGAGTGCCCGCAATTCCCTGCAAAGCTCGAAACCGCCTTCCACGTCGTCTCCCAGGCCGATGTCCAGAAGGGCAAGATCGGGCAGTTCCCTGCGCATACGCTCCAGGGCCGAGCGCCGGTCGGCAAATCCGGATACCCGATAACCCTGACGCCGCAGGGCCTCGGCGTAGTTGTCGCGAATGGCGGCTTCGTCTTCGACAATGGCGATGTGCTTTGGCATGGCCCGTCCTGCTTTCTGATCCTCCGCGCAGTTTATACCGCCAGGCTGCTGTGCCGTAGACGCGTTGTTTCGATATGGCCGATCAGGCGTCAAGAATCATCGGTTTGTCAGGATTGGTGCGACATTGCGCCCGGTTTCGTCCCTGCGGTGGCAGCGAGTTGGATTTCAATGTGCCTACTGCCAATAACGAGAGGAGAAACGACCATGCAGGAGACAAGACCGTTGGACAGTGATTTTCTCTACGCCGCTCCCCATGCCCTGGGTGTCTACCGGGTGGTACACGAAAACCTGACAAGGCCGGTGGCGTCATCTGGAAAAGATACAGGTGCCAAGACATGAGCCGATCGCGAGGGCTGCTTGGGGACTTGGCGGAGCTGCTGCTGTTGACCCTGGGAGCGGCGCTGGCTTCCGCCCTGGCTCTGGCCGGGACGGTACTGGCACTGGGGCTATAATCGGGGAACGTTGCCAATCCCGCGTGGAGCCAGCATGCCAGAGTTCGAGATTCTCTCCAGAGAGACCGCCTATCAGGGCTTTTTCCGTGTCAATCGTTACAGACTTCGGCATTCCCTGTTCGGCGGTGGCTGGTCGGAGCCCATGATGAGGGAATTGTTGGAGCGCGGCCATGCGGTGGCTGTTTTGCTCTATGACCCGCTGCGCGATGAGGTGGTGCTGGTGGAACAGTTCCGCATCGGCGCCCTGGACCTGGAAGATGGCGCCTGGATGCTGGAAGTGGTGATGGGCATCATCGATGACGGCGAGTCCCTGGAAGAGGTTGCGGTTCGCGAGAGCATTGAAGAAGCGGGCTGCGAGATCCGGCGTATGGAATTCATCGCCGACTTCGTGCTCAGCCCCGGCGGCTGTTCCGAGCGCATGTATTTGTTCGTTGGTGAAATCGACAGCAGCTCCGCCGGTGGCGTCTTCGGCCTGCCGCACGAAGGTGAGGACATACGCGCGGCGGTCTATCCCGCCGACGAGGCCATTGCCCTGCTTGGCCTGGGTAAGATTCGCTCCGCCACGCCTGTCATTGCCTTGCAATGGTTGGCACTGCATCGCGAGGAGTTGCGCGAGCGCTGGGGTGTTGGCGAAAGCTGAGGTTGATTGATGTGCGTCACTAAGAAAGTTGAGGTACCGAGACGTGAAGACCATGACGTGCAGGCAGTTGGGAGGGGCATGCGATAGGGAATTCCATGCGGAAACGTTTGAAGGGATAGCCGAGCAGAGCAAACAGCATGGGATCGACATGTTCCAAAGGCAGGACGCTGCTCATTTGGATGCTATGCAAACTATGCGGGAGCTGATGAAAGACCCGGCGAAAATGGGTGAGTGGTTTGAGTCGAAACGAAGGGAATTCGATGCATTGCCGGACAGCGAAGACTGAGCTGCCTATTGCGCCGCCGCCGCTGATGGCGGCGGCAAAAGCAGGAGCAGATTCAGCCGGCCAGCAGGCGCTGGACCTCTTCGATTTCATGGTGGGCGTCTTTCAGGACCTGAAGGCTGAGGTCGGGTCCCAGCAGGCCAAGGGCAAGCTTCTGAAAGGCCGGCACGGAATCCATGGGAGGCAGTTGGGCGATGCGTTTGGTGCCGACGAAACTGTGCAGTTGGGCGATCATTACCACATCACAGTAATCCGCGTCGGGCGACGGATCCCGGCGCCAGCGACTGCATTCTCGCGCGGTGGTCACGATCTCCGGTGAGAATTTCCAGCGTTGCAGCACCATGGCGCCTACCTCCGGCTGCATTGCCTCGAGCAGGCGGTTCAGGCGCGGCGGGTTTTCCACCAGTTCAGGGTATTTTTCCGCGTAGGTCAGTATGGGAATGCTACCGATGCGATGCAGCAGCCCTGCCAGCATGGTCTCGTCCGAAGCCATGCCGGGGGTGATGCGCCCCAACACGGCGCTGATTGCGGCGACCTTTGTGCTCTGCGCCCAGATGGCACGCATCCAGCGGCCGATCAGGGGCGATTTTGATTGAAAGGTCTGCTTCAAGACCACGCTGGTGACCAGATTGCGGGTCGCATTGAGGCCCAGGCGTGAGACCGCATCCTGTACCCGCTCGATCTGACGTGCGCCGCGATACAGGGGGCTGTTGGCGATCTGAACGATGCGGCCGGACAAGGCCGGATCGGATTGCAACAGCTTGGCCACGGTGGCTACGTCTACGTCCGGGTCGCGCAAGGCCTTGCTGATGCGTACGACGACGTCGGGCAGGCTGGGTATGCTCAGCCGGCCTTCGCGAAAATCGTGGTAGAAGGCGCTGACCAGTCGGTCTTCCGTGTCCAACTCGGCAACGGTGATACCGTCCGAGGAAGGATAATCGTGAGCGGCCTCTGACATGGGGGGCTCCTGAGCCATGTTGCTGTGCGAGCAATATCGGCCCAGGTGGGGGATTCTTTACCGCGGTTGGCGTGTCTGAACGCCAGGCAAAAAAAAGAGCGCGGCTAAGCCGCGCCATTCGTCCCATGACCTGTCGGGGGAAGAGTCCTGGGGACCAAATAACTGTTGGTACTGCAATCGTGAAAACGAGCTTGTTACTCACAGTTGTCTAGATCTTTAGCATGGCTCGTGCCAATGCTTTATAATTAAATTAAAACAAATAGTTAGATATGTTGTTTTCTGTTGAGTATCGCAGAGGCTGTCGTCTGTATGCGACGCGAAGAGATAGTCGGCCCTGCCAATCGGGCCTAAGACTGTCGCCATATGACGACGGTTTGTCTCTGGGCATGAAAAACCTTAGGAAAAATCAGGATTTGGCTGTCGGTCAGGGTGCCGCCACAGGGGGCGGCGTGGCGCCAAGGCGCTCAATGAAGCCGGCGCTGTCGTCGAGGACTGGAGCAAGAAAACGTAGCGGTCTGGCCAGGGCGCCGACGATCTCGGCGTGATCGACGTCCGGGTAGACGATGGTATCGACTTGACCGCCCCGTTCGCGTACGCGTCGGGCGAGGTTTTTCAGATTGTGCGGCTTAACGCTGGTGTCCTCGTCCCCATAGAGCAGCAGCATGGGTGCTTCGTTGCCGTCAACGAATTCGATAGGTTGGGACAGGGGCCAATCTTGGGGAGGAGCAAAGATCGCCTGCAAATCGGCGTCGGTCAGGGGCAGGAAGTCGTAGGGTCCGGCCAGGCCGATGAGGCCGGCCAGTTGCAAGGTGGGAACGCGTTGGTACAGGTAGTGTTCATCCAGTGCCAGCAGCGCGGCGATGTGGGCACCGGCGGAGTGGCCCATGAGATAGATTCGTTCGGGATTGCCGCCATAGGCGGATATTTCACGATATACCCATGCCACTGCGTCGGCGCTGTCCAGCACGAAGGTCGGGAACCGCACCTGGGGAAACAACCGGTAGTTGGGCAGAATCGTTACAAAGCCACGACTGGCCAGGGCCTGGGCGGCGAAGCGATAGTCGTCCTTGCTACCTTCCTGCCAACGTCCGCCGTGGAAAAAGATAACCACAGGGGCGCCGGGGGCGAAGATGTCGGGGACATAGACATCCAGTTTTTGGCGCTTCAGCGGTCCGTAAGCCAAGTCGCGGGTCAGGTTGTAGCCGTCGCGAGGGGACAGGGCGTTGACTATGTCCAAGGCGCTGCAACCGGCCAGTAACAGCGGGAGGAGTAGGGCGATGAGGCGAGGCACTCTAGTTCGGCGAGGGGTCGGCTGGGCCGACCCCATGGCTGCGGGATCAGTTGTCCTTGGCGCCCTGGTCCACCCAGTTCTTCAGGGTGGCGATTTCCTCGGGCGTCAGTGCGCGTTTGCCGTGTGGCATCTTGATGGAAGGGTCGGCGCGACCTTCAACCAGAATATTCAGCGTGCTGCCGACGCTGTCGCCGGGCTTTACCACCGATCCGAATTTGGTGCCGCGCATCAGTGATTCGTAGGATTCCATGCTCAGGCCGCTCTTCTGCAGGCCAGCGCCATTACCGATGTGGCATTCCGCGCAGTTGGCGTCCAGGATGGGTTTGACGTTGCTTTTGAAGCTTACCGGTTCCTGGCCGCAACCGGCGAGAAGGGCGCTTCCGAGTAGGACAGCCGTGCTCGCTGCAAAGATTTTCATTGGTTTACCTCGAGGTCGAGTGGATCAGTATTCTCTAACGTTCACGTATACAGAGCGCGACGGTGTTTTCGCCTTGATCGTCGTCAATCGGCGGCCTCTCTCGCCAGACCTTCGGCGTTTACCCGGACACGACCTTCGCCCTGGTCGATCAACAGGCCCGTGCGTTTGAATTCGGCAATAGTGCGGCTGGCGGTCTCGGTGGTGATGCCTAATACCGCCCCCATGTCTTCCCTGCCCAGCAGAGTGAATCCCGCAGGGGGTTCGTGTTCGGCCTGACGCAGAAGCAGTCGGGCCACCCTGGCGCGTGCGGTGCCGGTGGACAGTTCTGTCAGCCAGGCGTCGGCTTCGCGCAGGGCTTTCTGCCAGCGTTGCAGGAGCTGACCATGGATTCTCGGCGTGTTTTCGTTGAGGCGCCGGATGACGGCGATCGGGATGCGGCACAATTCTGTTGGCGCAACGGCCTGGGCCGTATGGGGATAGTGGCTTTCCAGTATGGCCTCCAGGCCCGCCACGTCGCCGCGGTGCAGCAGACGAACGATGCGCTGGGTGCCGCCGGGCAGGAACTGTGTGAGCTTGAGCATGCCGCAACGCACGGTATAGAGATAGTGAGCGCTGTCACCAGCTTGATAGAGTACCGTGCCGGGTGCCAGGGAAATCTCGTCCACCGGTTCGTGGATGTGGGCAAAATCCTCGGCCTGTAACTCTGAAAACAGGGCCAACCCCCGAATGGCGCATTCCTCGCATTTCGGGTTGCCTTGCCAAGCGCTTTGTATTTGCGAAGGTTTCACAGAGGGTCCGAGGGAGATGGTCGGCGATGATTACTTGCCCGGCGCCCCGGTCGGGACCGCCTTGACGGGGGAGTATACCGGAAATCGCCCCTGGCAAACGCGCCTGGGGCCATGTTGTCGCGAAATGCCGGAACCCGTAGGCAACGGGTTCCGGTGGAGAGATTATGACGCTGCCAAGGCGTCAATGATGCCGTTCAGGGTGGGGCTGGGGCGCATTGCCGCACTGGTCAACGCGGGGTCGGGCCGATAGTAGCCGCCAATGTCTGCGGCCTTGCATTGCACGGAATTTAACTCGTCGACGATGGTTTGCTCCTTGTCATCCAGTTGTTGGGCGACGGGGGAGAACAGCGCCTTGAGCTCTCGGTCGTCGTCCTGCTCCGCCAGGGAACGCGCCCAGTACGCGGCCAGGTAATAATGGCTGCCGCGTACGTCCAGTTCGCCGGCCTTGCGCGAGGGGGATTTGTTGTTCTCCAGGAACAGGCTGTTAGCCCGGTCCAGCGCCTTGGCGACGACCATGGCCTTTGCGTTGTCCGTTTTGCGGGCGAAATCCTCCAGGGACACTGCCAGGGCCAGGAACTCGCCCAGGGAATCCCAGCGCAGATGATTCTCGGCCACCAGTTGCTGCACGTGCTTCGGTGCAGACCCGCCGGCGCCGGTTTCGTAGAGGCCGCCACCGGCCAGCAGAGGCACGATGGAGAGCATCTTGGCGCTGGTGCCCAATTCCAGGATGGGGAACAGGTCGGTGAGATAGTCACGCAATACATTGCCGGTGACGGAGATGGTGTCCTCGCCGGCCCTGACCCGTTCCAGGGTGTAGCGGCAGGCGTCTACCGGGGTCATGATCTTGATCGTCAGTCCCTCGGTGTCGTGATCCTTGAGGTAGGTGTCGATCTTGGCGATCAGCCGGGCGTCGTGGGCTCGTTTTTCGTCCAGCCAGAACACCGCGGGCTGGCCGGTCTGGCGGGCACGGGTAACGGCGAGTTTCACCCAATCGCGGATGGGCAGGTCTTTGGTCTGACACATGCGCCAGATGTCGCCGGTTTCCACGCTGTGTTCCAGCAGCACCTGCCCCTGTTCGTCGCTGACCTTCACCACCCCGGCAAAGGGGATCAGGAAGGTCTTGTCGTGGGAGCCGTACTCCTCGGC